>NZ_JBSFHO010000014.1:60527-181775 GCF_053597075.1 Streptomyces sp. NPDC001514 | reverse complement strand
CGGGGCCGCACGGTGAACTCACCGCGCGGCCCCGTGCCGTTGCAGGGGACCATTGACGCAGGTCAGTCACCCCGACTAACTTCACCATACGGATTATTGATTCCGTGCAGCGGAAAACAGGAGGGTGTGCAGCGATGGGTCAGCAGGAGAAGGTGGCGACGAGCCTCGCCGGTGCGGTCAGCGAGAGCATCAGCGCCTCCCTCGCACCGGTGGACGCCGAGCTCGCCCGCCGCTACCCGGGAGACCCCGGCAACCGCCAGCCCGTCCACACCGTCTACGTACCCGGCGACGCCTTCGGCGCCGACACCATCCGCTCCTGGGGCGACCAGGCGCTCGCCGCGCTCGACGAGCACGCGCCGGACGCCGCGACCCTCGCCCGCGTCCTCGGCCTGTCCGACGAACTCGCCGAACCGGTGTACACGCGCGTACGGGCCAAGCTGGAGCGCGAGCCCATCGAGGACCTCCGCGTCGACTTCGAGGACGGCTATCACGGCCGCGACGAGGACGCGGACGCCGCCCGCGCCGCCCGGCTGATCCCGGAGGCGTACGCGAAGGGCACCGCGGCCCCGTACATGGGCATCCGCATGAAGTGCATGGAGGCCGCCGTACGCGACCGCGGCATCCGGACCACGGACGTCTTCCTCACCGGCCTGATAGAGCACGGCGGCCTCCCCGAGGGCCTCGTCCTCACCCTCCCCAAGGTCACCTACCCCGAGCAGGTCACGGCGTTCGTCCGGCTCCTCGAGGCCTTCGAGAAGGCCCACGGCCTGGACGCCGGCCGGATCGGCTTCGAGATCCAGATCGAGACCAGCCAGTCCATCCTCGCCGCCGACGGCACCGCCACCGTCGCCCGCATGATCGACGCCGCCGAGGGCCGCGCCACCGGTCTGCACTACGGCACCTTCGACTACAGCGCCTGCCTCGGCGTCAGCGCCGCGTACCAGGCCAGCGACCACCCGGCCGCCGACCACGCCAAGGCGGTCATGCAGGTCGCCGCGGCCGGCACGGGCGTCCGCGTGTCCGACGGCTCCACGAACGTGCTGCCCGTCGGCTCCACCGAGCACGTCCACGACGCCTGGAAGCTGCACTACGGCCTGACCCGCCGCGCGCTGGCCCGCGCTTACTACCAGGGCTGGGACATGCACCCGGGCCACCTCCCGACCCGCTACGCCGCCGTCTTCGCCTTCTACCGCGAGGGCATGGAGGCAGCCGCGGCCCGCCTCGCCGCGTACGTCGCCAGGACCGAGGGCGACATCATGGACGAGCCCGCCACCGCGAAGGCCCTCAGCGGCTATCTGCTGCGCGGGCTCGACTGCGGCGCGCTCGACGACGAAGAGGTGGCCCGCCTCACGGGGTTGACGCGCGCCGAACTCGACGGCTTCGCGCGGCCGCGACGTGGCGACCTGACGGCCACGGCCCAGTAGCACCCGACAGCCCTCGCCGGACCTGTCACCGCTGCCCTGTCCGGAGGAGCGGGCAGGGCTGCGGTGTCCCGGGCTGTGCCGGCAGTGCGCTGGTCAGGTCAGGGCAGGCAAGCGCTCCGGTCGGCGCCGGCGGACCGGGGTGAGCACCGCCAGCGCCGCCACCAGCAGGCAGCACGCGCCGGCGGCCAGGCCCACGGGGGCCGTGCCATGACGTTGCGCGGCCCAGGTGAGAACGGCCGCGCCGATCGGGGCTGCCGAGTAGTGGATGGTCCAGAACGCCGAGGTGACCCGCCCCAGCAAGTGCTCGGGCGTCACCTCCTGACGCAGCGACATCGAGCACGTGCCCGCGATGCCGGCGCAGCCCAGGAACGTCGCGGTCATGACCGCGACGCCCGCCACACTGCCGGCCCAGCCGATGCCCGCCACGGCGACCCCGCACAGCGCGACCGCGCCGATCCAGGTCGCACCGAAGCCGAGCCCGCGGCGGATCGGGGCCACGAGAAGCGCTCCCGTGATCGTGCCCGTCGCCCCCACCGCGAAGACCGTCCCCACCGCGCCGTCGCTCTGGCCGAGGTCGTGCTTGAGGTGGTAGATGAGCAGGTCGTTGAGGCCGAGCGTCAGGAAGCTGAAGACCGACAGAAGGACGGTCAGGCTCCGCAGCACGGGGTGCCGGCGCAGGAAGGACACCCCGGCGATCAGGTCCGTCCACAGCCTCCGCGGAGCCGCTTTCGCGTCCGGTTCCGACGTCCGCTCGGTCGGGGTCGCGCGCGTACCGCCCCGGAACCGCACGAAGCCCAGGCAGGCTGCGGACACGCCGAAGCTCGCCGCATCCACGCCGACCGCGGCCGCCGGCCCGAACCGGGCCGCCACCACGCCCGCGCACAGCGGGCCGACCACCCCGGCCGCCGCGGCCGTCGCGTTGAGCCTGCCGTTGGCCTCCGTGATCCGGCTGCCGCTCACAAGGCTCCGGACGACGGTCACGTAGGTGACGGCGAACAGCATCCCAACCGCCTCGCCGAGCGGCAGGAGCACATAGAGCAGCCAGATCTGCGGGCCGAACACCCATACCAGCGGGACCAGTCCGTACAGCATCATACGAACGACGTCGCAGGCGATCAGCAGCTTCCTGCGGTCCACGCGGTCCACCACGACCCCGGCGAATACTCCTGCGACGAGCGAGGCCGCACCGGCGACGCCGGTCAGCAGTCCCATCTGCGCCACGGATCCCGTCTCGTGCAGCACCAGCAGCGGCAGTGCGATCAGGGCGAACGAGTCACCGACGACCGAGAGGGTCTGCGCGGCCCAGAAGACACCGAAGTCGCGGTCACGCCACAGCGGGCGTGACTGTTTTGATATCCGCTCGTCGGCGGCGAGTTCGGCCATGGGGAGGAGCGTAAGCGGGTGGTGGGTGCAAAGGCCCGTGATTATGCGCCGCGCTGATGGCGGCTCAGCGGCCTGCGAGGAGCCGTGCCTCGTTCACCTTGCGTGAATGTGCTCGCCGCCGGGCCCGTCGGTGCCGCACCTGGTCAGCTGCACCGGCGAGGGGGCGACGGCGCCGCCCGCCCGGCCGCGCGGCTCAGGCACCCGGCGGCAGTTCGCCCGAGCCGCGTGCGATCAGCCGGGTCGTCAGCTCGACGCGGGCGGGCGCCTCGGCCACCCCGTCGAGCCGGCGGAACAGCCGTTCCGCGGCGGTACGGCCGAGCGCTGCCGCGTCCTGCGCAACGACGGTGATGCCGAGCAGATCGGCGAGCTCGATGTCGTCGAACCCGACCAGGGCGACCGGCGTTTCGAGGCTCGCCAGGACCCTGACGGCCGTCACGGTCACCCGGTTGTTGCCGGCGAAGACCGCGGTGACCGGGTCAGGACCGGAGAGCATCGTCTCCACCGCGGCCGTGACCCGCTCGGGGTCGGTCGAGCCGAGGGAGACCCACCGCTCGTCCGCCGGCAGGCCCGCGTCCTCCATCGCGGCGCGGTACCCGCGCAGCCGCTCCGTGGCCGTGTGGATGCGCGGCTGGTCGCCGATGAACCCGATCCTGCGGTGCCCGTGGGCGATCAGATGGGCCACGCCCTCCCGGGAACCACCGAAGCTGTCGGAGAGGACGACGTCCGCGTCGATCCGCCCGGCCGGCCGGTCCACGAACACCGTCGCGATGCCCGCCTTGATCTCGGGCTCCAGATAGCGGTGGTCGTGACCCGCCGGGATCACGATCAGCCCGTCCACGCGGCGGGCGCACAGCGCCAGCACCAGCTCCTGCTCGCGGTCCGGGTCCTCCGCGCTCGATCCGTTGATCAGCAGCGCGCCGTGGGCCCGGGCGACCTCCTCCACCGCGCGGCTCAGCGGACCGTAGAAGGGGTCCGCGAGATCCTCCAGGACCAGCCCGACGGACGCCGTACGGCCCTTGCGCAGCACCCGGGCACTGTCGTTGCGCCGGAAGCCCAGCGCCTCGATGGCCTCCTGCACGCGCCGCTCGGTGTCCGGGGTGACGCCGGGCTCGCCGTTCACCACCCGCGAGACCGTCTTGAGCCCGACTCCCGCACGCGCGGCCACGTCCTTCATGGTGGGCCGGGTGCCGTAGCGGACGGTCTCGGGGCGGCGGGCGAACTCGGCCACAGTGCGCTGTCCTGTCGTTGTCGGTGCGCCCTCGGCGGGCACATGGGGTTCGCCCTGCGGACACCGCGGTGCTGTGCAAGGCTGTGGCGTCGAGCATAGGCCCTGGACAACGTTGTCAGGGCAATGGAGACTGGTCAACGAAGCCGCAGGTCCGCGGTGTGTCCTGGCTGCCTGTCCCTTGGAGATCGCACACCCATGCATAACGACCTCGTCGCCGCGCTCGACATCGGCGGCACCAAGATCGCCGGCGCGTTGGTGGACAGCAGCGGCAGCATTCTCGTGCGGGCCCAGCGGCCGACGCCGGCGCGCGAGGACGGCGAGACGGTGATGAGGGCAGTGGAGTCGGTGCTCGGCGAGCTCGCGGCGTCACCGCTGTGGTTGCACGCGACGGCCGTCGGCATCGGCAGCGCGGGACCGGTGGACGCGTCCGCCGGTACGGTGAGCCCGGTCAATGTGCCCGGCTGGCGCGGGTTCCCCCTGGTGGACCGGGTGCGTGCGGCCTCCGGTGGGCTCCGTGTCGAACTCGTCGGGGACGGTGTCGCGATCACCGCGGCCGAGCACTGGCTGGGCGCTGCCCGCGGGTACGACGACGCGCTGTGCATGGTGGTCTCGACGGGCGTCGGAGGCGGGCTGGTCCTCGGCGGCACGCTGCACCCCGGGCCCACGGGCAACGCCGGCCACATCGGCCACATCAGCGTGGACCTCGACGGCGACCTGTGCCCGTGCGGCGGCCGCGGCTGCGTGGAACGGATCGCTAGCGGCCCCAACATCGCGCGCCGTGCCCTCGAGAACGGCTGGCGGCCGGGCCCCGACGGGGACACCTCGGCGGCCGCCGTCGCCGCCGCGGCGACGGCCGGTGACCCCGTCGCGATCGCCTCCTTCGAGCGTGCGGCCCAGGCGCTGGCCGCCGGCATCGCCGCGACGGCGACCCTGGTCGAGATCCGCATCGCCGTCGTCGGCGGGGGAGTGGCGGGCGCGGGTGACGTCCTCTTCACCCCGCTGCGACGGGCGCTGCACGACTACGCGACGCTCTCCTTCGTCCAGGGCCTCGTCGTGGCCCCGGCCCTCACCGGCACGGACGCGGGCCTGCTGGGGGCGGCAGCCGCCGCCTCGCCGGTGCTGCGGGGCGAGAGGGCGGCGTCGCTCAACGGCTGAACGGGTGGGGCGCGGGGCGGTCCTGGACGCCTTCGGCGAGCCTTGCCCCTCCCCGCCCCTTCCCGAACTGGGGGCTTCGCCCCCCTCGTCGGCGCCGAGTTCCACGGCGGGCGGCAGCGTTGCCCAGCCAGGGTCCGCCGACACGCGCACCAGCACCGTGCCGTGCGCAGGCACCGTCGTCGTCGCAGCGGCAGCAGGCGGCTTCTACGCCGGCCGCGCGACCGCACCGGTCGGAGAAGACCGCGGATGCGTCGAGGCCAAGCAGGCACTCCAGACGAACATGGGAGTGGTCGACGCGCACATCGCACAGACTCGCCAGGGGTACCAGGGCAACCCGGTCGCGGCGCAGGCCGCCTACCAGAATGCACCGAACATCATCCTGCAGAACCCGGACTGCTTTTCCGCAGGAGATCGGGTGGCTGCTCAGACGACGAAGGATCAGGCGGCGCTCAATCAGCAAAGCCAGGACATGTGGCAACTGAGGCGTTCCGTGTGCGAGGCCGCGGACAAGTCCTGGTGGAATTGCTGACCCTCGTTGTCAGTGCCGCCTGAGACACTGAGGCATCCCATCCGCTGCTGGCTGCGGCGCGACTCGGACCCGCCCGTCGGAACAGCGCCCGACGGGCGGGACGAACCTCAGTCCTCCGGGTGCCCGACGCGCTTCTTCAACACTGTCTCGACGTCGTACCGGTTCTGCCCGGTCGCCTCCGCGTATGCCGTGACTGCGGCGTGCAACCGCTCCGTGGCATCCACCCAGGGCGCTCACGCCTCCGCACTGTACGGCTGCGCGGTCGCCTCCTTGCGGGCCGCCTCGGCAGCCTTCTGCAGCTCTGCCGGATCTCAGCATTCCAGGCTACGGGGTGCCGCTGTCGGCCTTGCTCCTATCTCGGACACCAGTCATACGCTGGGATCATGGGCCTGTGGCTGGCGTGGGATCTGTACGACGTTGCGTCCGGCGGAAGCGACGTGGGCGATGTCGTCGGGGCGCTGGACCGGATCGAGCAAAGCCTTAAGGAAGCGCAGGACAGGCTCGAAGAGGGGCCGCGCATGGTGACGCCGCAGAAGGTCGCCTCCTTCCAAGAGTCCATGCTGATCATTCGCCGCCGTTTCCTGGACGAGGGGCAAGCAGCCGTTAAGCGCGGTGACCGCTGGTCGGCACACGTGGGAGGCGTCAGCCTGGAACTCACCCCACCCAAACACCACCTCGGGTAGGGAGCCTGACCGTAAGAGCTCCTAGCCAAGCCCCGCCACCGTGCGGGGCTTCGACATGTCAGCCCTCCGGCCGCCACGAGACGAACGTGCCCTTGTTCGGCAGCGTTCGCACCAGGCCGCGGTCCCTCAACTCCCGCACCGCCCGCCGTACCGTGCCGGGCGCAACCCCGTACTGCGCGCCCATGTCCCGCCTGTTCGGCAGTCGCGCGCCTTACGCGCCACCGCGACCAGCCAGGCCTACACCGCGTTCATCTCCCACGCTTCCGCCTGCGGCAACTGCCGCACCGAAGGCGTCTACTGCGAGGAGGCCACCGTGCTGCGGAAGGCCTACCGCGACGTTGAAGCAGGCAACCCTTAGTCCACTGGCCCGGCCCTAAAGAACCGGGCTTGGAGGTAGCGCCCAACTGGCTGCTGGGTGGACTCCTCCGTCAGACACCCCTACGACGGGGTGGACGGGGTGGCAGGGACGCGTGACTCACGCCCCGCAGTCCACGCAGCCTCGCCCTTGCGGGCGATGATGCGGGAAGCGTTCCGGTCTGCGTGGGCAACGACCCCGCAGTTCCGGCAGGTGAACGTTGGTCTTCCTGCTGCTGCAGCGGCACTTCATCGCGGGGCTGACGCTCGGGGCCGGCAAGGGGTGAGAACGCCCGCGTGGCGTCACGCCTCCGGGCCGCTCGGGCCGTCCGAGCCGTCCAGGCCGCGCAAGAGGATCGCGAGTCCGCCGAGGAACTCCTGGTCGGCATCGACGGCGGCGGCGTACCGCGCGGTCTCGGCCATGTACGGGAACTCGTCCTGCGGAAGCCGGGCGATGGCGTCCGTGCCCCGGCCCGACAGGGGGCCGAGGTGTTCGAGCTGCATCGCCCCGATGACGTAGGCGACCAGCCCGCGCAGCGCGATGACCCGCCGCTCGCCCTCGAAACCCGCCTCGGTGAGGATGCCGAGCACGGTCTCCGCCCAGCGCAGCTGGCTGGGTGACCGATGCCGGTGGGTCATGGTCAGCGGTACGACCGCCGGATGGGCGTCGACGGCGTCCCGCAGCCGCCCCACCATGACCTCGATCCGCTCCCGCCATGACGCGTCCGGGGGCGGCGGCGTGGTGTCGACGGCGCCGAGGACGAGCTCGACGACGAGCTGCTCGAGCTCGTCGCGGTCGACCACGTACCGGTAGAGCGCCATCGTGCTCATCCCGAGCTCCACGGCGACGGCGCGCATCGTCAGCCCGGCGAGCCCTTCGCGGTCGATGACGGCGAGGGCGGCCGAGGCCACCTGGGCATGGGTGAGCGAGCGTGGGCGCGGCATGACGGTTGACAGCGTACGGCATACGCCTACGATTGGTAGGTGTACGGCATACGCCAACGATGGCTGTGTCGCCCGCGAGGGAAGGGTTGTCCGATGCGCACGTCCCGAACGTCTCCCGGCTCCGTCGTCACCGCCCGCGCACTGACCGCCGTGTCCGGTCCGCCCGTGGCCGTCCCCGATCCCGGGCGCCTTGTTCATCTGCAGTTCCGGCGGTTCGCGGGCTGCCCGGTCTGCAACCTTCATCTGCGGTCGGTGGTGCGGCGGCACGGGGAGATCGAGGCGGCCGGCATTCGCGAGGTCGTCGTCTTCCACTCGCCGGCCGGTGAACTGGCCGAGCACACCGCGGACCTGCCGTTCGCCGTGATCGCCGACCCCGGCAAGCGGCTGTACGCCGAGTTCGGTGTCGAGTCGGCGCCCCGATCGCTGCTCAGTCCGCGCGCGTGGGGCCCGATCCTCCGGGCGGTCGCGCGCAGCGCATGGGAGGTCGCCCGCGGAAGGGAACGCGCACCGGCACCCACCCAGCCCGGCGGACGGCTGGGGCTTCCCGCCGACTTCCTGATCGGACGCGACGCCCGTGTGCTCGCCGCCAAGTACGGCGAGCACGTCTACGACCAGTGGTCGGTGGACGAGCTGCTGGCCCTGGCAGCGGGCGCGCCGCGGCCCGAGCCGACAGCGCCCTGAGCCGGGCTCCGACGAGGTCAGCCGAGCGGGTGGCGGCCCGGTTCGGTCGGCTGGTGCGGGACGATCACCAGGAAGGCGTCCGTGTCGAGGTCCATCACGACCTCTGCCGGAAGGCCCTCGTCGCGCCGGGCGCGCGCGAACTCCTCTGCCGGGCGGCTGCCCCATGGCCCCCCGGCGGGAAACATCTCCAGCACCCTGCGGCGCATCCGCGCACCCCCTCGTCGTCGTGAACCCCAACGACGCTCCCTCAGGAACTGTTACGCCCCGACCGCTTCAGGCCGTTGCGGGCATGGATGCGGCCGGTCCGACCCACCCGGAGACACGGGTTTCCGTGGCAGGGTGTTGCGGGCAGTCCACTGGGGGCTACGGAAGAGGGGGAACCGTGATCGTCTGGATCAACGGTGCGTTCAGCGCGGGCAAGACCTCCGCCGCTCGCGAACTGATCGATCTGATCCCGAACAGCACTGTGTACGACCCCGAAGTGATCGGCGGGGCACTGCGGTATCTCCTGCCGCAGAAACGCCTCGACGAGGTGACCGACTATCAGGATCTGCCGATCTGGCGCCGGCTGGTCGTGGACGCCGCGGCCGCCCTGCTCGCCGAGGTCGGCGGCGTGCTCGTCGTTCCGATGACGGTGCTGCGTCAGGAGTACCGCGACGAGATCTTCGGTGGGCTCGCCGCCCGCCGCATACCGGTCTGCCATGTCCTGCTGGCCCCGGAGGAAACGATCCTGCGGACGCGTATCGCCGAACGCGAGGAACCCGACGTCCCCGACGCCGAACAGCGGGTACGGCAATGGGCGTACGACCACATCGAGCCCTACCGCAACGCCCTCGGCTGGCTCACCGCCGACGCCCACGTCGTCGACACCTCGCACCTGACACCCCGCGAGACCGCCGAGGCCGTCGCCGAGGCCGTACGCACCGGCGCCGCCGGGATATGCGAGATCGTGCAGACACCCGAGCCGACCGCCGAGACACTCGCCGCCGGAGTCCTCCTCTTCGACGACGAGGACCGGGTGCTGCTCGTCGACCCCACCTACAAGCCGGGCTGGGAGTTCCCCGGCGGAGTCGTGGAGCAGGGCGAGGCCCCGGCCCGCGCCGGGATGCGCGAGGTCGCGGAGGAGATCGGCATCCAGCTCGACGCGGTACCACGGCTGCTGGTCGTCGACTGGGAGCCGCCGCGGCCGCCCGGCTACGGCGGGCTGCGGCTGCTCTTCGACGGCGGACGGCTCAGCGGCGAGGCGGCCGCACGGGTGCTGCTGCCCGGTTCGGAGCTGCGGGGCTGGCGCTTCGCCTCCGAGGAGGAGGCGGCCCGGATGCTGCCCCCGGTCCGCTACGAACGCCTCCGCTGGGCCCTGCGGGCCCGCGAGAGAGGCACGGTGCTCAACCTGGAGGCAGGTGTGCCTGTCGGCTGAACGCCGTCGGGTCACGCGCCTTCGGGCGAGGCATCGGCCGCCGCCGCGCTCAGTGCGTCCGCGGCGTCCGCGGTCACCGGGTCACCGTGCCCGCAGCAGACCGTCGTCGGCGCAAGAGCGGCCAGCCTGTGCAGTGACGCCCTCGCCTGCTCCCGGTCCACATTGAACACACCCAGCATCACCTGTCCCACGGACGCGACTGCGTCCCCGGTGAACAGCACGCCGTGGCGCGGCAGATGAACCGCGATCGAGCCGTCGGTGTGGCCCGGGACATGCACCACCCGGGCCCCGCCCGCGAACCCGAGCTCGTCCCCGTCCGCCAGCTCCCGGTCCACCCGGGTCGGCGGCGCCTCGGGCACCGTGAGCCCGTGCTCGTACAGCGGGATCTCCCAGTCGAGCAGTACGGGTTCGGGCACGGGCGCCTCGCCGCGGATCACCGGTGCGTCCAGCGCGTGCGCCAGCACCTGGGCCCCGTACCGGTCCGCGAGCTCCTGTGCCGCACCGACATGGTCACGGTGACAGTGGGTCAGCACGATCCGGCGGATGTCCGCGGGGTCGAACCCGAGGCCGCGTACCGCCTTCTCGATGCCGGCGGCGGCATGGACATGGCCAGCGTCGACCAGGGTCAGCTCGTCGCCGTCCCGCCACAGGTAGGCCTGGCCGATCGGGAAACGGAACATGTGCAGCTGGGGGAGCACCTCGATGACGTCCATGCGGCGAACGTACGGTGCCCCGTACGCCCGCCGCATGGATGTCAGCTCTCGGCGATCTTCGCCCAGCGCTTAACCCTGCTGCGACACCTAATTCTGCTTCGAGCGCGCGTAGTTCACCAGGAACAGCGCCTCCGCGACCGACAGCCGCTCCAGCTCCTGCGGCGAGACGCTCTCGTTCACGGCGTGGATCTGCGCCTCCGGCTCGCTCAGCCCGATCAGCAGGATCTCGGCCTCCGGGTAGAGCGCGGCGAGCGTGTTGCACAGGGGGATCGAGCCGCCCATGCCGGACGTCTGCATCTCCTCGCCCGGGTACGCGACCTGCATCGCCTCGGCCATCGACGTGTACGCCGGGCTGTTCACATCCGCACGGAACGCCTGGCCCTGGCCCACCTGCTCCAGGCTCACCCGGGCGTTCCACGGCGTGTGCTTCTCGATGTGGGCGAACAGCAGCTTCGTCGCCTCGGCCGCGTCCTGTCCGGGCGGCACCCGCAGGCTGATCTGCGCGCGGGCGCTCGCCGGGATCGACGGGGTCGCACCGGCCACCGGCGGGCAGTCGATGCCGATGACGGTGACCGCGGGGCGCGCCCAGATCCGGTCGGCGACCGTGCCGTGGCCGATCAGGCCCACGCCGTCCAGGACCTTCGCGTCCTTGCGGAAGTCGCCCTCGGGGTACTGCAGCCCGTCCCAGGCCGCGTCCGCCGTGAGGCCCTCCACGACCGTCGAGCCGTCCTCGGCCCGCAGTGAGTCGAGGACGCGGATCAGCGCGGCCAGCGCGTCGGGCGCGGCGCCGCCGAACTGCCCCGAGTGCAGGTTCCCTTCGAGGGTGTCCACCTGGACCCGGATCATCGTCATGCCGCGCAGCGTCGCCGTGACGGTCGGCAGCCCGACCCGGAAGTTCCCGGTGTCGCCGATCACGATCGTGTCGGCGCTCAGCAGCTCCGGGTGCGCCTCCGCGTACTGCTCCAGACCGCCGGTGCCCTGCTCCTCGGAGCCCTCGACGATGACCTTCACGGAGACCGGGACGCCGCCGTTCGCCTTGAGGGCGCGCAGGGCGAGCAGATGCATGATGAAGCCGCCCTTGCAGTCGGCGGCCCCGCGCCCGTACCAGCGGCCGTCCCGCTCGGTCAGCTCGAACGGAGGCGTGATCCACGCCGACTCGTCCAGCATCGGCTGCACGTCGTAGTGCGCGTACAGGAGCACGGTCGGCGCGCCCTCCGGGCCGGGCAGCAGGCCGTACACCGACTGCGAACCGTCGGGGGTGTCCAGCAGCGCGACGTCCTGGAAGCCCTCGGCGCGCAGCGCGTCCGCCACCCACTCCGCGGCCGCCTCGCACTCGCTCTTCGGAGCCACGGCCGGGTCCGCCACCGAATGGAACGCCACCAGCTCCGCGAGCTCCGTCTTGGCGCGGGGCATCAGGGTGGCGACGGTCTCGGCTATCGGATTCGCGGACATGGGCACGCTCCTTGTGGGTGCGACGTTGTGTTCATTGTGTGTACGGCGAAGGTACGGCCGATCCTCCCACAGCGGGGGTCGCGGGCCGCGCCCGTAGGATGCCGTCGAGAGCTTGGGCCTTGGGGTCGGATCGGGAGCAGAAGCACATCGTGAGCAGCGAGAAGGCAGATGCAGTCAGCGGACACGGCGAGCCGGTGTGGGATGTCGTCGTGGTCGGGGCCGGACCGGCGGGAGCATCGGCGGCCTACGCCGCCGCGGTCGCCGGACGCCGGGTGCTCATCCTGGAGAAGGCCGAGCTGCCCCGCTACAAGACCTGCGGCGGAGGGATCATCGGCCCTTCGCGGGATGCCCTGCCGCCCGGCTTCGAGCTGCCGCTCCAGGACCGGGTCCACGCGGTCACCTTCTCGCTGAACGGCAAGCTGTCCCGTACCCGCCGCTCGCGGCGGATGCTCTTCGGGCTCATCAACCGGCCCGAGTTCGACGCCGCGCTGGTCGAGCAGGCGCAGAAGGCGGGCGCCGAGCTGCGCACGGGGGTGACGGTCTCCCGGGTCGAGCAGCACGGCCCCTCCGTGCCGGACCGCCGCACGGTCGCGGTCGTCCTCGCCGACGGTGGGACGGTCCTCGCGCGGGCCGTCGTCGGCGCCGACGGCAGCGCCAGTCGGATAGGAGCGCATGTAGGGGTCAAGCTCGACCAGGTCGACCTGGGCCTGGAGGCCGAGATCCCGGTGCCGGCGACGGTGGCCGAGGACTGGGCGGGGCGGGTGCTCATCGACTGGGGCCCGCTGCCCGGGAGCTACGGCTGGGTCTTCCCCAAGGGCGGGGTGCTGACCGTCGGAGTGATCTCGGCGCGTGGCGAAGGGGCCGCCACCAAGCGCTATCTGGAGGACTTCATCGCCCGGCTGGGGCTGGCCGGTTTCGAGCCGTCCATCTCGTCCGGGCATCTGACCCGCTGCCGCGCCGACGACTCACCGCTGTCGCGCGGTCGGGTGCTGGTGTGCGGGGACGCGGCCGGGCTGCTGGAGCCGTGGACGCGTGAGGGCATCTCGTTCGCCCTGCGCTCGGGGCGCCTCGCGGGGGAGTGGGCGGTACGGATCGCCGAGGCGAACGACGCCGTGGACGCCCGCCGCCAGGCGCTGAACTACGCCTTCGCCATCAAGGCGGGGCTGGGCGTCGAGATGGGCGTCGGCCGGCGCATGCTCGCGATCTTCGAGCGGCGCCCGGGCTTCCTGCACGCGGCGATCACCGGGTTCCGGCCGGCCTGGAAGGCGTTCGCGGACATCACCCGCGGGTCGACGTCGCTGGCGGGCATCGTGCGCTCCCGGCCCATGGCCCGGCGCGCGCTGGAGGCGCTCGACCGGGTACGGCCGGTGAGCGCGGGGGCGGACCGCCGGGGGGCCGCCGCGTCGGGAGCGGGCGAGCGGGGACCGGGCGAGCTGGACGCCGACGGCGCACGCGTCACTTCATGACCGTGATCCGGAACACCGGGTGATCGGGGGCGGCCGCCAGGATCTCCGAGTCGGAGGACTTGGCGGTGACGCCCTGGAAGAACCGGTCCACCTCCCAGCCCCAGCGCTCGAGGTAGCCGCGGAGGACGGGGAGTTTCTCGCTGTCCGGGATCTCCTCGGCGGTGAAGGTGTGCACCTTGCGGCCGAGGCGGAGCTCGCCGCCACCCGCGGCGCGCATGTTGCGCACCCACTGGGAGTGGCCGCGGGCCGAGACCAGGTACTGCACTCCGTCCTGGGTGAACGGATTGACGGGGATGCGTTGCATGGTGCCGCTCTTGCGGCCGCGCACGGAGAGCTCGGCGGTGCCTAGGAGGCTGACGCCGCGGCGGGCGAGCCAGCCCACGATGCGGTTCATGCGGACCTCGAGCGCGTTGGCATGGACGTAGTGCGGCGACGACGACATCGCGATCTCCATCGTATGAGGTTGAGAGAGCACTGCTCTCGCTTGAGAGCAGTGTGCACCGGATCGGCGATCCAAAGCAAGAGCACTGCTCTCGTTCTTGAGCGATGCTCCGGGAACGTGACACACTGTCTCGCATGAGCAGCGCCGGCCGGACGAGCAGCACGAGCACCACGAGCACCACGAGCAGCACCGGCTCCACCGTGCGGGGGGCCAGGGAGCGGGCCCGCAGCGAGATCACCGCCGCCATCAAGGACGAGGCACGCAGACAGCTCGCGGCCGAAGGCGCCACCAAGCTCTCCCTGCGCGCCGTCGCACGCGAGCTCGGCATGGTGTCCTCGGCGCTGTACCGCTATTTCCCGAGCCGCGACGAGCTGCTCACCGCGCTGATCGTCGACGCGTACGACGCCGTCGGCGCCGCCGCCGAGCGGGCCCTCGCCGACGTCGACGCCCACGCCGAGGCGCAGGCTGCCGGACCGGCCGACCCCGTCGTCCGCTGGACCGCCGTGTGTGTGGCCGTCCGGGCCTGGGCGGTCGCCCACCCCCATGAGTACGCCCTGATCTACGGCTCCCCGGTCCCGGGCTACGCCGCCCCGGCGGCCACCATCGCGCCGGCCTCCCGCGTCGGCCTCACCCTCATCACCATCGCCCGCGACGCCCACCGCGGCCCCGGCGTCGCCCCGGCCCCGCTTTCCGCCGAACTCCGTCCCGAAGCGGACCGTCTGACCGCCGACCTCGCGCCCGACCTGCCCGCTGCCCTCGTCGTCGCCCTGGTCGCCGCCTGGTCCCAGGTGTTCGGGCTGATCTCCTTCGAGGTCTTCGGCCAGTTCAACCGCATCGTGGAGGACCGGGAGACCTTCTTCTCGTACGCGGTCTCCCGCCTCGCGCGAGACACGGGACTCGTCCTGCCCGGCTCCGCCCCGCGTTAGGTCCCTGCCCCGCGCCGGCTCAGAACCTGCCCATCTGCTCCTCGGTGCGGTGCCCCAGCCGCCTGCCGAACTCCTCCGGGTGGTCACCCAGCGACAGCACCCCCGGCCCTTCGGCTCCGTCTCGATCAGTGCGGCCCACTGTGGCACGGCCCTCTGAGAGCAACTCTCGTACTCCACAGGGAGTACGTCCGATCACCGCGCCCGGCTGACGCCCGCCGGGACCGGTGCGGTCTAGCGTGACGGTATGGATGAGCAGCGCACGAGCCACCACCATGGTGGCCCGCCGTGGATGCACGGCGGGCCACCGTGGTGGCGTGATGGACGGGACCGGTGGGCGGACCGGTGGGGCGGCACCGGCGTGCCCTGGCGGTCCACGCTGTTGCTCGCCGTCTTCGTGATGGTCGGTACGGGCTTCGCGGCGCGGAACCAGCCCTACAGGGAGCCGCTCGACACCTTCGCCCGGGCCCTGCTGCTCGCCGGGCCCGCCTTCCTCCTGCTGCGCCGGAAATACCCGGTCGTCGCACTCGTCGGCGCGGCGGCGACCGCCCTGGTGTATCTGGCCACCGGGTATCCGTACGGACCGGTCTTCGCCACCGTCGCCGTCGGAGTGTTCTCGGCGATCGTCGCGGGCCACCGTCGCGCGGCCTGGTGGGCCGTCGGAGTGCTCGCAGCCGGCCACCTGCTGGTCGGACACTGGCTCTACCGCTATCTGCCACCCGGAAACGACACGGCTGCGCCGTGGGGCGAGGAGCTGATCGGCACCGCATGGGTCGTGGCTGTCCTCGCCGGCGCCGAACTCGCCCGCGCCCGCAGGGAGCAGTGGGTCCGCGAGCGCGCCGAGCGCGCCGCCGCCGAGAAGCGCCGCGCCGACGAGGAGAGGCTGCGCATCGCCCGCGAACTCCACGACGTACTCGCCCACTCCATCTCCGTCATCAACGTCCAGGCGGGGGTCGGCCTCGCGCTGCTGGACTCCGACCCCGAGCAGGCCCGTACGGCACTGACGACCATCAAGGCGGCGAGCAAGGAGGCCCTGGGGGAGGTGCGGCAGGTCCTGGACACCCTCCGCGCTCCCGGCGACGCCCCCCGCGCACCGGCGCCCGGCCTCGACCGGATTCCCGAACTCGTCGAGCAGGCCGCCAGGACCGGACTCACGGTGGAGGTCACCACCGAGGGGACGAAGGCCGCTCTGCCGCCGGGAGCCGATCTCGCCGCCTTCCGGATCGTGCAGGAGGCGCTGACCAACGTGGTGCGCCACTCCGGGTCCCGCACGGCACGGGTAGCGATCCGTTACGCGCCGGGCCGCCTCGCTCTCCGTATCGACGACGACGGCCCCGCCACCGGCACCGAACAGGGTGGCAGCGGCAACGGACTCGCCGGGATGCGGGAGCGGGCCGCCGCGCTCGGTGGCACGATCGAGGCGGGCACCCGCCCGGACGGAGGCTTCCGGGTGCACGCCGACCTGCCGTTCCAGCCGAGGGCACTGGAGGAGACACCGTGATCCGGGTACTGCTCGCCGACGACCAGTCGCTGGTACGGGCCGGCTTCCGGGCACTGCTCGACGCCCAGCCGGACATCGAGGTGGCGGGGGAGGCCGCGGACGGCGAGGAAGCGCTGCGCGAAGTCGCCGCGCTCAAGCCCGACGTCGTCCTGATGGACATCCGGATGCCGCTGCTCGACGGGCTCGCGGCCACGCGCCGTATCACCGAGGACGAGTCCCTGGACGGTGTGAAGGTCGTCATGCTGACCACCTTCGAGCTGGACGAGTACGTCTTCGAGGCGATCCGCGCCGGGGCCTCCGGCTTCCTGGTGAAGGACACCGAGCCGGAGGAACTGCTGCGCGCCGTAAGGGCGGTGGTGGACGGCGACGCGCTGCTCTCGCCCGGTGTGACGCGCCGGCTCATCGCCGAGTTCGCCGCCCGGTCCAAGGCGCCCGCCCAGGACGAGCGGCTCGCGGAACTCACCGAGCGGGAGCGGGAGGTGATGGCCCTCGTCGGGATAGGCCTCTCCAACGAGGAGATCGCCCGCCGGCTCGTGGTCAGCCCCCTCACCGCCAAGACGCACGTCAGCCGGACGATGGTGAAGCTGGGCGCCCGCGACAGGGCCCAACTGGTCGTGCTGGCCTACGAGTCGGGGCTGGTCCGCCCTGGCTGGCTCGGCTGACCGGACAGCGCGGCGGCGTGCGGGCAATGACCCGCACGCCGCCCCGTGTCGTTTTGGTCAGTTACGGGCCCCGACGCGCTCGTCGGCCGCGTCGTCCTCCCGTACGGACCCGGTGCCGGAGCTGGACCCGGACCCTGACTTCGCGACGACCACCGAGTGCTGGGCGGCGCGCCGCGCACGCAGTCCGGTCAGCGTGATCAGCAGCCCGGCCGCCGCGATCGCGGTGACCACCACCAGGCCGGGCCGGAAGCTGTCGAGCACCTCCTGCGGGGAACGGCCGGTCTCCCCGCCCGCGGTGACCACCGCCGTGACGACAGCCAGGAAGATCGCGCCGCCCACCTGGATCGACGTGTTGAGCAGCCCGGAGACCATGCCCTGCTCATGGTCCTCCACCCCGCTGGTGGCCTGGATGTTGAGCGAGGGGAAGACCAGCGCGCACGCCGCGCCGAGCAGCAGCATCGACGGCAGGATCACGGCGGCGTAGCTGGGTGTGAGGTCGATCTGGAGGAACAGCGCATACGCGATCACCAACAGCGTGAATCCGGTGGCGATCACCCGTGGCGTGCCGAACCGGTCCACGACCGTGCCGATCTTCGTCGAGGAGAGGGCCACCAGCGCACCCGCCGGCAGGAAGGCCAGCGCGGTCTGCAGCGCCGACCAGCCGAGCAGGGACTGCATGTACTGCGTGACGAGGAACTGGAAGCCGACGTACGAGCCGAAGAAGAAGGCGGCACCGAGGTTCGCCCGGACCTGGCTGCCCGAGCGCAGCACCCCCAGCCGGATCAGCGGGTGGGAGCTGCGCCGTTCGATCGCGACGAAGGCCGCGATCAGCAGGGCCGTGGCCAGGAACGACAGCAGCGTGCGGGCCGAGGCCCAGCCCACCTCCGGCGCCTGGACGACGGTGAAGACCAGCAGCAGCATCGAGGCCGTACCGCTGACGGCGCCGGGGACGTCGTACCCCTTGCCGGAGTCCTCGCGGCTGCTCCGCGGGATCAGCCGGATGCCCACGAGGAGCGCGATGAGCGCGATGGGCGCGGGCAGCAGCATCGTGAGCCGCCAGCTCACCTCGGTGAGCAGCCCGGACAGCACCAGGCCCATGGAGAAGCCGGTCGCGGCGCAGGTGGTGTAGATGGACAGGGCACGGTTGCGCTGCGGCCCCTCCTTGAAGGTCGTCGTGATGATCGAGAGCCCCGCGGGCGCGGTGAACGCGGCGCTCAGGCCCTTGATGAAGCGGCTGGCGATGAGCAGCGGCCCGGAGTCGACGAGCCCGCCCAGCAGGGAGGCGAGCGCGAAGACGGCAAGGGCGATGAGGAACACCCGGCGCCGGCCCAGGAGATCGGCCGCGCGACCGCCGAGGAGCAGCAGTCCGCCGTAGCCGAGGATGTAGCCGCTGACGATCCACTGCAGGGTCGAGGTGGTCAGGCCGAGGTCGGTGGCGATGGAGGGCAGCGCGACGCCGACCATCGAGACATCGAGGGCGTCGAGGAACATCGCGGCGCAGAGCACGAGCAGGGTGCCCCACAGCCGCGGTGTCCAACGCTCCTGCGATGTGGGGACGTTGAGCGGAGAGGTCATGCGCAGCACACTACATGCACATGCATTGAATGCAAGTGCATTTAATTCCGATGCAACAAAGTCCGTGTTCTCTGCTAACGTGCGGTCATGGCGGCGAAGAAGTCCGAGCGCACGCTCGTGGACGAATGGCGTGACGTACTCGCGCTGCACGCGCGCACGATGTGCGAGCTCGACCGGGAGCTCCATCAGCACGGCCTCGGCGCGAGCGACTTCGAGGTCCTCGATGTGCTCGCCGAAGGCGCCGCGGATGACGGCGGCTGTTCGTACCGGGTGCAGGAGCTGGCTTCCCGCGTGCATCTGAGCCAGAGCGCGCTGTCGCGGCTGGTCGCACGGCTGGAGAAGGACGGCCTGGTGACGCGGGGGATGTGCAGTGAGGACCGGCGCGGGGTGCGCGTGGCGCTCACGGACAAGGGGCGCGAGCGCCATGCGGAGGTGCAGCCGCTGCAGCGGGCGGTGCTCTCCCGGATGCTGGCCGGCCCGGACCGCTGACGTCCGGGGCAGCCGGCGCCTGGGGCTGCTGCGGCCCGGATCGCTGACGTCCGCGCTTCCGGGGCGTCCGCGGCCGCTGACGCCCCGGGACGGGGCTCAGGACCAGGTGATCGCGGACTTCTCGCGCCACAGCCGCGCGAGTCCGGCGTCCCCCGCGACGGTCACGGCGGTGAGCGGCAGCCGGTTCCACAGGGCGAGGTAGAGCCGGCCCGCGGGACCGCTCAGCTCGCAGTCCGCCAGCCCCTCGCCGGTACGTTCGGTGCGCGCCGGTTCCGGGGACAGACGGACGGTCCAGACGTCCTCCGTGTCCGTGGCCCGCACCCGGAAGGTCCGCGGCACGTCCGCGCGTACCCGGCTCTTGGGCCGGGCGTGGAACGCGCACAGCAGTTCGTCGATCCCGTCGGCCGCGAACCGGGCCGGCACGGCTGCGGACACGGACAGCGGACCGCCGGCGAGAGCGGATTCCGCGTCCATGCGGTGCATGGCGGTCTCGTGGGCCTGGCGCCGCGCCCAGAAGGCCCGGGGTGACGGCGCCGGCAGGAAGCTCCAGCAGTCCAGATCCTCCGGCGCACCGGTGAGCGCCGCGACCAGCAGCCCGTGCCCTTCCCGGAACCACTCCAGCAGTTCGTCCCCGTCGAGGTCCGGCTCACCCGCGTCCGGGTGGTACGCCGTGTGTCCCTCGACCACGAATTCCGTCGCCCAGCGATGCACCATGCCGGTGTGCCGCAGCAGATCGCTCACCGCCCACCCGGGACAGGTCGGCACTGCGGCCTCCGGGCCTGCCTTTTCGGCGGCGCCGGCCAGCAACCGCCCCTCCTCCGCGAGGTACTTGATCAGCTCCACGGTCTCCATGCGGGCATTGTGCCAGCGGCGTCACACACCGTGGAGGTGTGCGGACCGCGGCCTGCCACGCAACATATGGACGAACCAGCCGATCGCGAAGGCCTGGATGAGCGCCGAGACGGCCAGCGCCAGATACGGGAACCAGTCCGATCCGGCCACGGAGCCGCCGAGCCACTCGCCGCCCGCCGCGACGACGAAGAACGTGGGCGCGGTGAGCATCATCGGCATCAGCCACGCGAACGACGCGTCCTCGTGGTGCACGAACAGCGTGTCGTATGCGGCGAGCAGGGTGGCCACGGCCACCAGTCCGAGATACACCAGCGACGCCGGATTGGCGAAGGTCAGCCGGGCGATCCGGCCGAGACGTCCGTTCCTGTTCATGAGCGGTGCCCCCTCGGTCGATGTCTCCATCGTGGTGCAGGGGCGGCGTGGACGCCTGCGTACGTCTACTCGGCCCGCGAACCGGTGTCTGCGCCGTGCGTGCCCGGTACGGGTGCCTGCGCCGTGCGCGCCGCGTATCCGATCAGGGCCGCCGCACCCGCGAGGACCGCCACCGTCGTCAGAGCCACCGGCAGCGAGAACCAGTCGGCGAGGAAGCCGATCGCGGGCGGCCCGAGCAGCATTCCGCCGTAGCCGAGCGTGGACGCGGCGGCCACACCGCCGGGGCCGGCGATGGCGCCCGCGCGGGCCACCGCCACCGGGAAGATGTTCGCGAGGCCGAGCCCCGTCACGGCGAAGCCCAGGAGGGCGAGCCACGCGGTCGGGGCCAGTGCGCCGAGCAGCATGCCGGCCGCGGCCGTCGCACCGCCCGCGACCAGCGTCCGGGTCTGGCCGAGCCGCTCCAGCAGGGTCGTGCCGGTGAGCCGGCCCGTGGTCATGGCGAGGGCGAACAGCGAGTACCCGGCGGCAGCCACGCCCGGATGTGCGTTCAGGTCCTGCTCGAGATGGAGCGCTCCCCAGTCGGCCAGCGCGCCCTCGCCGTACGCCGTGCACAGTGCGATCACACCGAAGAGCACGACCAGGCGCCGGGTACGGCCGGTGAGCCGCGCCGCTGCGGGTGCGCAGGTGCGCGCCGCTGCCTGTGCGGATGTGCGTGCCGACGCGGGCCGCCCCCGGTCAGAGGAAGGCGTGGGCGGCACGGGCCGCGCGGGCGAGGGATGGCGCAGCAGCATCGGGCCTGCCGCCGCCGTGACCAGCAGCCCGATCCCGGTGAGTGCGAAGAGATGCGCCACGGGGGAGAGGCCCGCGGCGACCAGGCCGCCGAGCCCGGCGCCGATCATGCCGCCGAGACTGAAGGCGGCGTGAAAGCTGGGCATGACCGGCCGCCGCAGCGCCGCGACCAGATCCACGGCGGCGCTGTTCATCGCCACATTGATGCCGCCGTACGCCGTGCCGAAGACCAGCAGCACCAGGCCGAGTGCGAGCGTCGAGTGCGTCATCGCGGGCAGCGCGATGCTCAGCGACATCAGGACCCCGGCCGCGACGGTCACGGGGTGGCTCCCGAAGCGCCGGCACAGCCGCCCGGTGAGGGTCATCGTCACCACGGCACCGGCCGACACCCCGAGGAGGGCGAGGCCCAGACCGCTCTCCGAGGCGCCGGTCTGCTGCTTGATGGCGGGGATACGGACCACCCAGCCGGCGAAGAGGAAGCCGTCGAGGGCGAAGAAGACGGTCAGCGCGGCGCGGAGGCGGGTCAGGGAGTGTGAGGCGGGGTCTCCGCCGTGGCTCCCGTGAGTGGCCGTGCATAGTTTGTTTAGTAGCGGCACAAACTCAGGATAGAGGCGCCGCCGGTACGGCACAAGCGCGCAGCACAGCGCCGAGGCCCGCCCGGGTGCCCATGACGGCGTCGATACGGACGGCAAGGGACGGGTACGGCGCCGGCCCCGGCCCCGGGCGCCTGTTCCGGTGGAAGGGCAGCCGGCCACACGACCGCTCGCCTTCCTGCTGGATCATGGGAGACTCGCCTCCATGAACGGCAAGGTGACGACGGCCCGGACGAGGCTGGAGAGAGGCCGCAGCGCGCTCGGCCCCGCGCTGGAACTGGTGCATACGGGCCGTGCGCCCACGCGGGCCGTCCTCACCGCCGAACTGGGCGTCACCCGCGCCACCGCCGGCGCCGTCGCCGCCGAACTCGAAGCCCTCGGTCTGATCCGCGTCGATTCCCGGCCGGGCGCCGCCGCCGGTTCCCAGGGCCGTCCCTCGCACCGGCTGTCCGTCGACGACACCGGACCCGTCGCGCTCGCCGCGCAGGTGCACGCGGACGGATTCCGGGCCGCGCTCGTCGGACTCGGCGGGCGGATCGTCGCGACCGCGCCCGGCTGTGTCACGGTCTCCGCCGACCCGGCCCAGGTGCTCGGCGAGGTCGTCGACGCCGGTGCCGCTCTGCTGCGGGACAGCGGCCGCCGCTGCATCGGCGCCGGGCTCGCCGTCCCGTCCGCCGTGGCCGAACCGGAGGGCACCGCGCTCAACCCGCTGCATCTGGCCTGGCCCGCGGGCGCCCCGGTCCGCGACATCTTCGCCGAACGCGTCCGCGCGGCCGGCATCACGGGCCCGGCCTTCACGGGCAACGACGTCAATCTCGCCGCCCTCGCCGAGCACCGCCACGGCGCCGGCCGCGGCGCCCAGCACCTGCTCTGCGTCGCCACCGGCCACCGCGGCGTCGGCGGCGCCCTCGTCCTCGACGGCCGCCTGCACACGGGCAGTTCCGGCCTCGCCCTGGAGGTCGGCCACCTCACGGTCAACCCCGAGGGCCGCCCCTGCTACTGCGGCAGCCGCGGCTGCCTCGACGTCGAGGCCGACCCCCTCGCCTTCCTCACCGCTGCGGGCCGCGAGCCCGGCCCCGAGGTGTCCCTGCTCCAGCAGTCGCGCGACCTGCTCCGCACGGAGTACGACGACCCCTCGGTACGCGCGGCCGCCGAGGAACTCGTCGACCGGC
Organism: Streptomyces sp. NPDC001514; assembly: GCF_053597075.1. Classification (NCBI taxonomy): domain Bacteria; kingdom Bacillati; phylum Actinomycetota; class Actinomycetes; order Kitasatosporales; family Streptomycetaceae; genus Streptomyces; species Streptomyces sp. NPDC001514. The sequence goes on along the minus strand of NZ_JBSFHO010000014.1, from coordinate 158,975 downwards.
TCGGCCTCGGCCTCGCGGGCCTCGTCAACATCCTCAACCCGGACCGCATCATCCTCGGCGGCCTCCACCGCGAACTGCTCGACGCCGACCCGGAACGCCTCCGCGCCGTCGTCGCCGACCGCAGCCTCTGGGGCCGCAGCGGCGGAGTCCCCATCCTCCCCTGCACCCTCGACCACAACAGCCTGGTGGGCGCGGCGGAACTGGCATGGCAGCCGGTCCTGGACGACCCGTTGACCGTACTGCCGGCGCGCGCGTCCTGACCGCGGCGGCGGCCGGGGAGGCGGCCGGCGCCCCGGCCTGGCGCGCCCGCCGCCCGCCGCACCGCGCGGAATTCGGATGTGTGTACGGCCCGCGTGTCGTACCGTCCGCATCATGTCCGAGACCGATCTTCCGCCCAGACTCACCCGGCTCACCTTCCACGGGCCCTTCTCCGAGGTGCGGGCCGCCGGGCTGACCGCGCGGCTCGCCCGCCTCGACCCCACCTCGATCCTCGACATCGGCTGCGGCTGGGGCGAGTTGCTCCTGCGCGTCCTGGAGGCCGCGCCGGGCGCGACCGGCGTCGGAATCGACATCAACGCCGAGGACCTGGCCCAGGGCCGGGATCTGGCCAAGGAGCGCGGGCTCGCCGAACGGGTCGCGTTCGTCGAGGAGTCCGCCCTCGGCAGCACGCGCGGCCCCGCCGATGTCGTGCTCTGCCTCGGCTCCAGCCAGGCGCTGTGCGACCCGGAGGGACCGCACGACCCGGCGGCGGCACTCAAGGAGCTTCGGCGCCTTGTCGCCCCCGGCGGCCGGGTGGTGCTGGGCGAGGGCTTCTGGGAGCGCACACCGACCGACGAGGAGTTGGCCGCGATGTGGCCGGGCGCCCACACCGGGGACCATCTCCTGCTGGGTCCCCTCGTCGATCTCGCCGTCGAGGCCGGGTTCCGCCCGGCGCGGATCGAGACCGCGTCGGCGGAGGAGTGGGAGGAGTTCGAGTCCGGTTACCGCGAGGACAGGGAGGTCTGGCTCGCGGCCCACCCGGACCACCCCCAGGCCGCCGAGATCCGCGAACGTGTCGACCGCCAGCGCTCCAGCTGGCTGAACGGCTACCGAGGTGTCCTCGGGATCGCCTATCTGACCCTGGTGCCGGTGGGCTGAGGACTTCCCTCGGGCCGGCAGTCCGACAGCCGGGCGCGGTGCGGCGCCGAGATGTGCAGCACCTGGAAGCGGTCGCCGGCCGCCGCGTCGGGGGCGGCCCCCGCCCACAGCGCGAAATGCACGAGCTCCCAGTGCCGGGAATCGACCGCGACGGCCGCCGCCACCACGCCCTCCGTTCCGGCCAGTCGGCGGTGTTCGGCAAGAGCCTCCTGCACCGCATCGGCGGGCGTGTCGTCCTCCCGCATCCGTACGCGGCGGCGCGTGGCCGTTCTCGGCGCCGCTCCCGAGGCGCGTCCCTCGCGTCCCTCGTCGTAGGCGAGTCCCACCCAGTGCTGCACCGCCGGCCGTCCGAAGTCGTTCACGATGCCCTGGAATCCGGGCCCCAGGAGGAAGGCGTTCATCCCCTCGGGCGCAGTCCACAGATAGAACGGTGCGTACTGGTTGACCGCCGAGCCGTCAGTCCGCTCGCGGATCAGATACGCCTTGAGGCCGAGCCCGGGGAAGTCGTCGAGCAGATGCCCCTTCGTGGCGACGCGCCTGCGGATGATCTCCATGTCGTAGTCGGCGGGCAGAGTGATCTCGTACTGCATGGCATGCAACGGCACGAACCTCCTCAGTCCCCAGCGGAGTCACGGGGAGCGAGCAGTGCGAGCAGGCCCCGTACGCCCGTGTCGAAGGCAGCCGTCGACCCGGAGGCCCGCGCGAGCACATAGCCACCCTGTACGGTCGCCACGATCAGCGCCGCGACCTCGGACGGCACGAGCGAGGCGCTGAACTCGCCCCGCTCCCGCCCCTCGTCGACGATTCCCTCCAGCCGCTCGCGCAGCCAGTCGAGCGTCTCGTCGACCGGCGCGCGCAGTGTGTCGCTCGCGATGACGTCCGGGTCCATCGTCAGCCGCCCGACGGGGCAGCCGCGGAGCACATCGCGCTCGCGCGACAGATAGGCCGCGATGCGCTCGTACGCCGATCCGGGCCTGCCCAGCGGGACTTCGGCGGCGGCTCGCAGCTCCTCGGCCGTGCGGCGGATCGCCGCAAGCGCGAGATCGGGCTTGCCCGCGAAGTGGTGGTACATGCTGCCCTGCCCGGCACCCGCTCGCTGCTGGATCGCCTTGGGGCTGGTGCCCACGTAGCCGCGCTCCCACAAGAGCTCTTGCGTGGCTTCGATCAGGCGCTCCGACGTGCTCATGCACCCGACTGTACATACTAGTAGGTACAGCCGTCGAGACCTGATCCGCCGCGGCCCGGAGCAGCCGCGAACGCCCCGCGTACTCCCCGGGTGGTAGGCGCAGTGCCGCTGGCCGTACGACGACTCGGACCCCCTCCCGGAGCGAGCCTGTGACCAACGGAAGACGGCTACGCGAGACACGCCGTCGGACACCGACGTCGGACACCGCCGTCAGAGATCGCCAGAAATCGCTACCGAGGAGCCGACCGCCATGAACACCCTTGCCTACGACGGGCCCGGCCCGTGGGTCCTGTTCTTCCCGCTGATCTGGGCCGCCGTGATCGTCGGCGTCGTCACCGTCCTGCGCCGCACGGTCTGGCGCGGCCGCCGCGGACCGTGGCAGCACCGCGCGATGCACGGTGAGCAGTCGCCGATCGCCGTCCTCGGCCGCCGGTTCGCCGCCGGTGAGATCGACGAGGACGAGTACTGGCGCCGGCTGTCCGTCCTCGACGAGCAGTTCGGCCCGCACTCCAAGGGCGGTGCCGCATGACGACCGCGACCGCCGCCACGTCGACCCGTACCGCCGTCCGCGTCGTGGACGCCGTCAAGGTCTACGGCGCGGGCGACACCGAGGTCCGCGCCCTGGACGGGGTCAGCGTCGGCTTCCCGGCCGGCCGCTTCACCGCGATCATGGGCCCGTCGGGCTCCGGCAAGTCGACGCTGATGCACTGCGCGGCCGGGCTCGACACGCTCACCTCCGGCTCCGCCCTCATCGGCGACACCGATCTGAGCACCCTCGACGACCGCGGCCTCACATGCCTGCGCCGCGAGCGCATCGGCTTCGTCTTCCAGGCCTTCAACCTCATCCCCACCCTCACCGTCGCCGAGAACATCACGCTCCCCGCCGATCTGGCGGGGGAGCGCCCCGACCAGCGGTGGCTCGACACCCTCATCGATGTCGTCGGCCTGCGCGACCGGTTGCACCATCGGCCGAGCGAACTCTCCGGCGGCCAGCAGCAGCGTGTCGCCGTCGCCCGTGCCTTCGCGGGCAGCCCCGACGTCGTCTTCGCCGACGAGCCGACAGGCAATCTCGACTCGCGCTCGGGCGAGGAGGTACTGCGGCTGCTCGGCGATGCGGTACGCCGCACCGGCCGTACGGTCGTCATGGTCACCCATGACCCGGTCGCCGCGGCCCACGCGGACGAGGTGGTCTTCCTCGCGGACGGCCGCCTCGTCGACCGCATGGACGCGCCCACCGCCGGCAAGGTCCTCGACCGGCTGAAGGCCTTCGACAACAAGGCGGCAACGGCGGTGACGTCATGAGTTCCGTCTCCACAGCCGCCCGGCTCAGCCTCTCCTCCCTGCGCGCCCACAAACGCCGCTTCGCCGGCACCTTCACCGCCGTACTGCTCGGGGTCGCCTTCCTCACCGGCACCCTGGTCATGGGCGACACCCTGCGGGCCAGCTTCGACACCATGTTCGGCAACGCGACGAGCGGCACCGACGCCGTCGTACGCAGCGCCGACACCATCACCGTCCCGGGCCAGGCCCAGGGCACCCGCGAGCCCGTCGACAGCGCGCTCGCCGAGCGGATCGCGAAGACACCGGGCGTCGCCGCCGCCGTACCGAACATCCAGGGCGCGGGCCAGCTGATCGGCAGCGACGGCAGGCCGATCGGCGGCCAGGGCCCGCCCACCCTCGCGGGCAACTGGATCGACGACCCCGAGCTCAACCCGTACCGGCTCGCCGAGGGTCGCACCCCCGCCGGGCCCGGCGAGGTGGTCGTCAACCGCGGCGCCGCCAGGACCGGCGGTCTGGGGATCGGCGACACGACGGTTCTGCGCACCCCCGACCCCGTCCGGGTCAAGGTCGTGGGCCTGGCCACCTTCGGCGGCGAGGACGGCATGGGGCAGGTGACCTTCACCGGCATGATCCGCGCCGACGCCGAGAAGTACCTCACCCCCGAGCCGGGGCAGGCGTCGAGCATCCTGGTACGGGCCGGACCCGGCACCGGTCAGCGGGACCTCGTCGACGCGCTCACCCCCGTACTCCCGCAGGGCGTCGAGGCGATCACCGGCCAGGAGTCCGCGCAGGAGAACACCGACATGATCTCGGGCCAGTTCCTGACCCTCTTCACCACCTTCCTGCTCGTCTTCTCCGGCGTCGCCCTGCTGGTCGCCACCTTCTCCATCCACAACACCTTCGCGATCGTCGTCGCCCAGCGCACCCGTGAGAACGCCCTGCTGCGTGCGCTCGGCGCGTCGCGGCGCCAGGTCGTCGGATCGACGCTCGCCGAGGCCGCCGTCGTCGCCGTCGTCGCCTCCGCGGCGGGACTCGTCGGCGGCATCGGCATCGCCGCGGGGCTGCAGACGCTGTTCCCCGCGATCGGCTTCCCGTTCCCGGAGGGCGACCTCGTCATCAGCGGGCTGTCCATGGCCCTGCCGCTCGTCGTCGGCATCGTCGTCTGCCTCGGCTCCGCGCTGCTGCCTGCCGTACGGGCCGGGCGCACCGCGCCCCTCGCCGCGCTGCGCGAGACCGCCGTCGACCGGTCCGGGTCCTCTCGTGGTCGCGCCGTCACCGGTGCCGTTCTGGCGCTCGCCGCCGTGGGAGCGTCCCTCGCCGGTGTCCTCGCCACGCCGTCCCTGTGGCTCGCGGGGGCGGGCGGAGTGCTGGCCCTTGCCGCGTTCGTCGTTCTCGGCCCTGTGGCCTCCTCGACAGCCGTGCGGGTCCTCGGAGTGCCGCTGGACCGGCTGCGCGGCGTCACCGGACGGCTGGCCGTGCGCAATGCCCTGCGCAGCCCCCGGCGCACCGCCGCGACCGCGAGCGCCCTGATGATCGGTGTCGCCGTGGTCTCGCTCTTCACCGTCTTCGGCGCCTCGCTGAAGGCGACAATGGACCGGACGGTGTCCCGATCCTTCGCGGGCGATGTGGCCGTCAGCGCCCCCGCGTTCGGCGCGGGTGGCAGCGGCCTCAGCCCCCGGCTCGCCCCGGCGCTCGACCGGCAGCCCGAGGTGGCGACCGCGGTGGGCCTCGGCCGCGGGGTCGCGGAGGTCGACGGAGAGGGCCGTGCCCTGACCGTCGCCGATCCGGCCGCCGTCGGTGAAGTGTTCGACCTCGGCACGGTGGAGGGCTCCCTCGACGGACTCGGCGGCGACGGCATCGCCGTGACCCGCGACGAGGCGGAGTCCCACGGCCGCCGACTCGGCAGCACGACCGAACTCACCTTCACCGACGGCACGAAGCAGACCTTCACGGTCCGCGCCGTCTACGACAGGTCCGAGCTGGTCGGCGACTACCTCCTCGCCCGCGAGGCCTGGGCCCCTCACCGCGCCCAGGACGCCGACACGCTCGTCGCCGTCTCCTTCAAGGATGGTGTGGGCGCCGCCGACGGCAAGGCCGCGGTCGAGAGGATCGCGCAGGCGTACGGCGACCCCGAGGTGCAGACGCGCGACGAGTACGCCGCGTCGTCGGCGGGCGGCATCGACATGATGCTCACCCTCGTCCATGCACTGTTGGCCCTGGCCGTGCTCATCGCCCTGCTCGGCATCGCCAACACGCTCACCCTCGCGATCCATGAACGCACCCGTGAACTGGGCCTGTTGCGCTCCGTCGGTCAGACCAGGTCCCAGCTGCGTGCCATGGTGCGCTGGGAGTCGGTGCTGGTCGCCGCCTTCGGTACGACGGGCGGGCTCGCGCTCGGTGCCTTCCTCGGCTGGGTGCTGGTCAGGGCGTCCGACGGTGGGACCGACACGGCGTTCGCGTTCGCGCTCCCGCCGGACCGGCTCGCGGTGGTCGCGCTGGTGGGTCTCGCGGCCGGGGCGGTCGCGGGCCTGCGGCCCGCACGCCGGGCGGCCCGCCTCGACGTACTGCGGGCCATCGCCACCGAGTGAACTCCGAGCCCGGCTCTGCCCTGCCGGCCCACTCCGCCCGGTCAGCCGGAAACGGCCGACCGGGCCGCGGCAGCTGTACGGGGCGTACGGGGCTCCGACGAGGGCCCGGCTTCCACGACCGCGAAAGGATCTCCGGACCCCACAGCGGCATCAGCCGCGAAGGAAACGCCGGCTGCCACGGGAGCACCGGCGGCCGCGGCAGCGCCGGCCTTCGCCCCGTACGCAGCGGCGACCGCATACGTCGGCGTCTTCGCCGCACCGACAGGAAGCGTTGCCGGGAGCGTGAACCAGACGACCTTGCCGTCCTCGCCCTTGGGCAGCACACCCCAGCTTTCGCTGAGGGCCTCGATCAGCGCGAGCCCGCGCCCGGTGGTCTCGAGCGGACCGGCGGTGGCGACCACGGGAAGCCTCGGGTCGTGGTCGTGTACCGAGACCGTGAGACGGTCGAGCAGCAGCTCGATCTCGACGGTGCAGAGTTTGTCCGGCTCTGCGTGCCGGTGGACATTGGTCAGCAGCTCTGTGACGCCGAGCGCCGCATGGTCGATCAAGGGATCGAGCTGCCAGTAGCGCAGTTGCGCCGAGACGATCCTGCGGACCTGACCGATCCGCGACGGGAGGGCCTGGAGCTCCACCCTGCAATGCCTGCTTGCCTCGCTGATCACGGCTGCGACTCCCCGAAATAGGTCCGGAAGAAGACGAAGGAACGGATCCAGCAGTTGGCTGCCTGCTGTTTGCGCCGACGGTCTGGGTCACAGTGTCACCGCCGGTGAACCCTGAGTGATGTAGTCAAGCGTGAACCCGGGGTGACGACTTCGCAACTCCGCGCACACGTGGCGGCGGACGGTTCACAAGGCTTCGGCGGGCACAGCTGTGCCACGCCGCGTACCTCGTAGGTGCCCATGCATACGGCACGGTCGGCACCAGGGGCGCACGGTCAGGCGCCGCTGCCGCCCGCCCTGCGCAGCGCGTCCAGGAACCGCCCCGCCAGCGCCGTACCGTCGGGCCCGTGGCCGTCGTCCGCCCGGCCGGGCCGGTCCATGGTCAGCCGGTAGCGTGTGCCGTTGACGGTCGCGATCATGCTCTCGCCGCCCGCGAACCAGGGCTTCCCCGCCCGTACCGCTTCCACCGGGGCGCTGTCGATCACCCGGCCATAGCTGGTCAGCAATGCGAGACGGCCGTCCTCGATGAGGACTTGACCGGCCTTGGTGAGCGAGCGGGGCCACCGCTCGATCCGCACACCCGTGGCGTTGAACTCCGGCTCCTGCATGGCCGTCCGCCCCCTTCGCACCAGCTCCTGCACCTCAGTCTGCCCACGTAACCGCAAGGACACCAGGGCGCATTCCAGCACCCTCCCACAAGGAGGTGCTATGGAACCCCAAAGTGAACGTTTGTGCAGGTGAGGGGCTTATGGTGGTCAGTGGGGAGTGGGTAGCGGGCAGTGGGCAGTGAGCCGACAAGTGAGGAGCGGGGCGCATGAGTACGTACGAGGCGATGGCCACCATCGACGTGGACCGCAGCGATCCGGAGTACCGGGCGTGGCTGAAGGAGGCCGTGCGCAAGGTGCAGGCCGACGCGAACCGCTCGGCCGACACCCACCTGCTGCGCTTCCCGTTGCCCGAGGAATGGGGGATAGACCTCTACCTCAAGGACGAGTCCACCCATCCCACCGGCAGCCTCAAACACCGGCTGGCCCGTTCGCTGTTCCTGTACGGGCTCTGCAACGGCTGGATCAGGCCCGGCAAGCCCGTCATCGAGGCGTCCAGCGGCTCGACGGCGGTGTCGGAGGCGTACTTCGCGAAGCTGATCGGTGTTCCGTTCATCGCCGTGATGCCCCGCACCACCAGCGCCGAGAAGTGCCGGCTGATCGAATTCCACGGTGGACAGTGCCACTTCGTGGACGACTCGCGGAAGATGTACGAGGAGTCCGCCGTGCTCGCCGCGGAGACCGGCGGGCACTACATGGACCAGTTCACCTACGCCGAGCGGGCCACCGACTGGCGCGGCAACAACAACATCGCCGAATCGATCTACCAGCAGCTGAGGTTGGAGCGCTACCCCGAGCCGGCGTGGATCGTCGCCACCGCCGGCACGGGCGGCACGTCGGCGACCATCGCCCGCTATGTGCACTACATGCAGTTCGACACCAGGATCTGTGTGCCGGACCCGGAGAACTCCTGTTTCTTCGAGGGCTGGACCCGTCATGACCCGCTGGCCACGAGCGACTGCGGCTCGCGCATCGAGGGCATCGGACGCCCGCGCATGGAGCCGAGCTTCGTGCCCGGCGCCATCGACCGGATGATGAAGGTGCCGGACGCGGCGACCATCGCCGCCGTACGCGCCCTGGAACAGGCCATCGGACGCAAGGCGGGCGGCTCCACCGGCACGGGGCTGTGGAGCGCCCTGAAGATCGTCGCGGAGATGGTGGCCGAGGGGCGCAAGGGCAGTGTGGTCACGCTCATCTGCGACCCGGGCGACCGCTACCTCGACAAGTACTATTCGGACGAGTGGCTGGCCGGACAGGGTCTTGACATCGCCCCTTACGCCGAGGCGATCGACCAGTTCCTCGGCAGCGGCGTGTGGCCGGACTGATCTGACCGGACCGACCGGACCGACCGGACCGACCGGGCTGGCCGGACCGACTCAGGCGGCCGAGGCCGCGAGCCGGCGGTCGAGGCTGCGTACGGCATCACGGAAGGCGTGCCCGACGCCTGCCCGCCCCAGCCGCAGCCCGAGCCGGAACGGCGCCGCACCGGCCGCCGCCATGGTCCACTGCACCCGCGTCCCGGACCCGGCGGGCGTGATCCGCCACTCCTCCAACATGGCCCGCACACCGGGGACGTTGGTCTCGTCGACCCGGTACGCGTATCGGGCCCCGGGTTCCGCGGCCACGATCGTCTCGTCGAAGCGGGTGCCGCCGATCAGCCGGACCTCCCGGCCCGCGCCCCCGCGGGTGGGCCGGGCGGACGTCACCGCCCTGAACCAGGAGGCCCAACCCTCCACATCCTCCGCGAGCGCGCGATAGACGGCCGCCGGTTCGGCGTTCACCTCGGCCGCGAAGACGAGACGCACCGGCGCGGACTCCACGAAGTCGAGCCGCACGGGGTTGAGTCGGCGTGGCATGGACGGAACCTCCGGAGTCGGGGGACGGGCGGCTGTCGGGGTTGGGACACCCTAGCTGTCGGACCGTCAGATGGGCACTACCGTGCGAGATCGGGCCTCGATCCCGGCCGACGAGGCGACGTGTTGCCCGCTCTCCGATGTGTGTCTCCGCCGCATGGGCCCGCCGCAGACGCACGGCACGCAGCGGCCGCCGACAGCCGAGGTCACTCCGTGCCGGCTTCGGGCGACTCACCCGCCACGACCAGGTGCAGCAGATGCTCCGCGATCTCCGCCCGCGCCTCCGCCGGCAGCCCCGCATCCGTCACCAGCGTGTCGACCTCGTCCAGCCGGGCGAACGAACTCAGCCCCACCGTCCCCCACTTGGTGTGGTCGGCCACGACCACCACCCGCCGCGCGGACCGGACGAACCGCCGGTTCGTCTCCGCCTCCGCCAGGTTCGGCGTCGACAGCCCCGCCTCGACCGAGATGCCGTGCACCCCGAGGAAGAGCACGTCGAAGTGGAGCGAACGGATCGCCTGGTCCGCGACCGGGCCCACGAGTGAGTCGGACGGCGTACGCACGCCACCGGTGAGCACCACCGTCGCCGCCGCGGCCCGCTGGCCGCTCGACGTGCCCGCCCGCTGTGCCGCATGGAACACATCGGCGACCCGCACCGAGTTCGTCACCACCGTCAGATCGGGCACGTCGACGAGATGCTGCGCCAGGGCGTAGGTCGTGGTGCCGCCGGAGAGCGCGATCGCACTGCCCGGGAGCGCCATCGCCGCGGCCGCCCGGGCGATGTCCTCCTTCGCGCTGAGCTCCAGTGACGACTTGGCCTCGAAGCCCGGCTCGTGCGTGCTGGCCTCGACCACCGGCACCGCGCCGCCGTGCACCTTCTCGATGACACCCTGCCGGGCGAGGGCGTCCAGATCCCGGCGCACGGTCATGTCGGAGACGTTCAGCTTGCGGGTGAGCTCGTTGACCCGTACGCCGCCCCGTCGCCGTACCTCGTCGAGGATCAGGGCGCGCCGCTGTTCCGCGAGGAGGTTCTGATTGTCGCTCACCGCCCGGGCCGGTCCTTCCGTTTCGACTTCTTCGGGTTCGCCGAATCACCGCTGTTCATCAGGGCTGCTCATCCTGCCACGACCCGTTCGCGCCGGGTGCGGGGAGATTCCGTGAGAGCCGTGCGGCGGCAGGCCGTGATCAGGGATTCTGGTCGCGCGCCGATCATCCCACCAGAGGCCGATCATCCCACCAGAGAGCGAGTCACAGAAGTGTCCCCTGCCACCCCGGCCCCGGCCGCCCCGGTCCCGCAGAGCGGCGGCGCCGCGCTGGAGCTTCTGGTCCACGGCGTCGGCGGGGCCACCCCGCAGGACATGCTCGACGATCCCCGTACGGTCCGGATCACCGGCGACGCGACCGCCGCCGTGTACCGGCGCCCCGAGGACGCCGACGCCGAGAACCACCCCGAGCGGTACGAGAACGGGCCCGTCCCCGAGGCGTACTGCTGGTCCAACCTCACCTCGGGGAACGGCGCCCGCGCGCTCTGGCTGCTTCTCCTGCCGTTCATGGTGGTCAATCTGGCCCACTGGATGCGGCCCACGACCAAGGGTCCTGCGAGGGCGGTCCGTTTCTACGGGATGCTCGTACGGCTCGTGGCGCTCAGCCTCACCGCCCTGCTCACCGCCGCCGCCTGCGAGGTGGCGCTCGATCTGACGGCCTGGCAGTGTGCGGGCTCGGCCGCCTGCTCGGCGAACCGCTCCTGGCTGGGTTTCCTCTCCGCCGCGGGCGACGGCTGGTGGGCACAGCCGGGCCGCCGGCTCTCGCTCGCGGCGCTGGTGCCGGCCGGTCTGGTGGGACTGCTCTGGTACCTCTCCAACCGCACATGGAACGCGTACGAGTCGCAGCGCCCGCCCAGCACCACGACGACGCAGCACGCGGACAGGGACGCCGAGCAGGGCGGCGCGGACAAGGACCCGGAGAATAACGCCGAGGACGCCGAGGACGCCGAGGACGCCGAGAACGGCGAGGAGGCCGAGGGCGGCGAGAACGGCGAGGAACACACGGCGCAGGACGCGGAAGCGGCAGTGCACCCCGCTCTCGGCCGCCCCGGCTTCTGGTACGGCCGGCGCGTCGTCGCCCGGCTGCGGGCCGCGCACACCGGCGCCGGGTTCCTGGTCATCGCCGCCGCCGTCGCCGGGGCGGCCGCCCGCCACGACCGCGGCGCGGACGTCCTCGCCCTCGAGGTCGCGGGCTGGGCGCTGGAGTCGGTGCTCGCCCTCGTCGGGGCAGTCGTCGTCGGCGTCGTGTTCCGCCGGGGCCGCAGCGAGAAGGTCCTCGACAACCGCATCGACCACGCCGTCGTCAGCTGGCTGCCCGGCTTCTCCCTCGGCCTGCTCGCCCTGTCGATGCTGTACGCCTCGTGGTCGCGGCCGGGCTGGGTATCCCACGGCACCCTTCCCGGAGACACCGCCTTCCGCGTCATCGCCCTCGCCCAGGGCGGGCTGATCGTCGCCCTCGCCGTCACCGCGCACGTCCTGTACCGCCGGGTCCGGGACTCCCGCACCGCCTTGCGCGGCATGGGCGGCCCCGCGGTCGCGCTGCTCGCCTGCGCCCTCGGCGGTGTCATGACCGGTGGGGTCGCCCAGCGCGTCGCCGACTGGCTGGACGGCCCCGGCACCCCCGGCGTGAGCGGAGGTTCCATCGTCGGACCGCCGGTGCTGCTCAGCTGGCAGGCGTCCGTCATCCCCGTGCTGCTGTTCCTGCTGCTCGCCCCGCTCACGGCCCTCGGCGTACGGACCTGGCGCACCGCCCGCGCCCTGGCCCCCACGGTCGAGGAGGACTACCCGGAGGAGCGGCCCGACGAGGTCCGTACCCGACGGATCGCCGGCATCAGGGCGAGGGCGGAGCTCACCGACGCCGCCCCCACCGTCATCGGCATCGTCTGCGCGGCGACCCTGCTGCTCGGCGCGGGCGCGGTGGCCGGTGCCTGGGTGAGCGGCGATGTTCCCGGGGAGGCGTTCCACCGGGCCCACCCGGTCGTGGAGGCCGCAGCCGACGCCGCCCAGACACTCGGTTCCTGGCTCGTCGGCCTCGGTTTCATACTCTTCGTCACCTGGGGCCGGCGGGCGTACCGCGATGCCTCAGCCCGCCGCACCATCGGCATCCTCTGGGACGTCGGCACGTTCTGGCCGCGCGCCGCGCACCCCTTCGCCCCGCCGTGCTACGCCGAGCGCGCCGTGCCCGACCTCACCTGGCGGATGGCCTCCTGGACCGGCAGCACCGGCGGACGGCTCGTCATCTCCGGCCACTCGCAGGGCAGTGTGCTGGCCGCCGCCGCTGTCTGGCAGCTCCCGCCGACCACCCGGCGCCGGGTCGCCCTGCTCACCTATGGCTCCCCGCTGGAACGGCTATACGGCCGCTGGTTCCCCGCCTACTTCGGGCCCGCCCCGATGCGCGCGCTCCACCAGGAGCTGCACTGCTGGCGCAACCTCTGGCGGCACACGGATCCGATCGGTGGCCCGGTCCGGGTCCCGGCCGAGGACGGCAAGCCCGAGGTCGACCGGGAAGCTCTCAAGGACCCGGTGGTGTATGGGCGTACGGACACGCATCCGCTGCCGGAGCCCGTCCTCGGGCACTCCGAATACCAGGCCGACCCGGCCTTCGCCCAGGAGCGCGAAGAGCTCCTGAACCGGCTGCCACCCCCACTTCCGCGCCAGCGCGGCGGGACGGTCGGAGACTGCGGCGGGGCGGCCGGCGACCGCGAGGGTATGGACGGAGACCGCGGCGGCACGGCCGCGGCCGGCAAGCCGCCGCGACCTCAGGGCAGTTCGGGCAGGTCCTCGGGATAGAGCAGGGTCAGGTCGTCGGTGCTCACCTCGGTGAGCTCGGCGACCCGGCCCGCGTGCCGCTCCACCATCGACTCGAAGGTCTGCCGCGCGGTCCGGCCGTTGCCGAACGCGGGCCCCTTCGGCAGCGCCGTGAAGTACTTGTGCAGCGCCTCGGCCGTGCCCTCGGCCAGCCGGTACTCGTGCTCCTCGGCCTGCTGCTCCACGATCCGCAGCAGCTCGTCCGGGACGTAGTCACTGAAGGTGATGGTGCGTGAGAAGCGGGACGCCACACCGGGGTTGACGGACAGGAACCGCTCCATCTCCGCGGTGTATCCGGCGACGATGACCACGACCGCGTCCCGGTGGTCCTCCATCAGCTTCACCAGGGTGTCGATGGCCTCGCGGCCGAAGTCGCGCCCGGAGTCCTCGGGGGAGAGCGCGTACGCCTCGTCGATGAAGAGCACCCCGCCGCGTGCCCGGTCGAACGCCTCCTGCGTACGGATCGCGGTCGAGCCGATGTGCTCACCGACCAGGTCCACCCGGGACACCTCGACGAGATGCCCGCGCTCCAGCACCCCGAGGGAGGCCAGGATCTCGCCGTAAAGCCGGGCCACGGTTGTCTTGCCGGTGCCGGGTGATCCGGTGAAGACCAGATGGCGGCGGACGGAGGCGGCCTTCAGGCCCGCCTCCTGGCGCCGCCTGCCGACCTCGATCATGTTCGTGAGCGTGCGGACCTCCCGCTTGACGCTCTCCAGGCCGACCAGCGCGTCGAGTTCGCCGAGCACGGCGGCCGACGTACGGACCGGGGCCGCCACGTCCGCCTTCGGCGCGGGTGCGGGCCAGGGCTCGGGCTCGGCGGTGCGCTGTCCGGGAATCGTGCCGAGCAGTCCGGGGGAGGAGCGGTCGGGCTGGGCCGTCGTCAGCACTGCCGGGGTGCGCTGCGGCGCCGACCGTACGCCGCTCTCGTCACTGGTGCAGTCCTCCACGACGAGGCCCTCTTCGGGGAACTCGTAGCCCCCGCGCGCACATCGCTCGGTGCGGCAGTGCGTCAGCGTCGTACGGCAGCCGTCCATCACATGAAAGCCGTAGCCGCCGCTGCCGGTCACCCGGCAGCCGTGGAACGTTCCGCGGCCTTCCGCCGAGACGTAGAAGCCGGCCTCGGCGGGGGAGGTCACCGTGCAGCGCTCGATCGACGGATCGGCGCCCTTGGTGACGATGACGCCCGTCTGGGCCTGGTCGATGGTGCAGTTGCTGAGGGTGCCGCCGCTTCCGTGGTCGCGGAACCAGGCGCCGGTGGAAGCCTCCCGGATGCGGCAGTCGTCGAGCTGGGCCGTGGCGCCGTCGCTGACCGACACCGCCGTGTTGCGCACCTGGGAAAGATCGCTGTCGACGACATCGGCCCGCGAGCCGCGGTCAAGGACGAAGAGGGCATCCGGAACATCATGGACACGGCATGAGTCGAGGACGGCGGTGGCGCCGTCGCTGACCCAGACCGCCGGATAGTCGCCCGTACTGTCGTGGATCTCGCACTGGTTGGCGTCCACCCGGGTGCCCGGGTCCCACACCGACAGCCCGTTGCGGCCGAACCGCCGCACCGTCGACCGGGTCAGGGTGAGCACCGAACGGGAGCGCAGATCCACCGCGTTCTCGGGAACGTCGTGGATGTCGCAGTCGGAGAGCGTGAGCACGGCGTCCGTGTCCAGGGTGATGCCGTCCGACGAGGTGCGGTGCACGCTCGAGTCGGTGAGATGGGCCGTGGCGCGCGAGGCGATCTGCACGCCCGCGCCCTTGATCTCGTACACCTCGCAGCCCAGCGCCTCCAGCGCACTGGCCTCGCCGGTGATGCTCAGCCCCGCGCCCGACGCGTGGTGCACCCGGCAGCGCTCCAGGCGTGGATGCGCCCCGCCGCGTACCGAGACGCCGGACTGTCCGGCAGCGACGACCTCGCACTCCTCGAACACGCCACCCGCGCCGTCCAGTACGGCGATGCCGACCCCGGCCGGATTGTCGACGGTGCACCGGCGCACGGTCGGGCGGGCCGCGCCGCGCACCTCGATGCCCGCGGCGGACCGCGTGACGATCCGCAGATCCGTCAGCTCCGGTGCGCCGTCCTCGACGAGCAGCGCCGGCGCCGCCGCGTCCTGGCCCTCGACATGAAGGTCCTGCACGGTCGCCGAGGCCCGCACGGTCAGGGGAACCCCCTCTGGCGGGGCGATCCGCACCGAGCCGACCGACCCGTCGGTCCCGCGCAGGGTCACGGCGCGCTGCACCACCAGATTCTCCCGGTACGTACCGGGAGCCACGGTGAGGACGTCTCCGTCACCGGCGGCCTCGAGGGCTGCGGCAAGGGAGGCGTACTCGCCCGTGCGGCGCCGCCACCGCGATGTGCCGGTGTGCGTCACCTGGACCGTGCCCTGTGCCATGGTGCTGATCTGCCCCCACCTCGTCGGTCGACTGCCGTGTCACGCGTCGCACCACCGTAGCGCGCGCGGCGGGCGGGAGTTGACCGGTCAGCTGCCCGTGCCCGTACGGCCCCAGTCGGGACCGGCTTTCGCCCACGCACGGTCGAGGTGCGCATACCGCCGCTGTATGAGCCGCCATACGAACAGCCGCCTGCCGCCTTCCACCACAGCGGCTGCGACGGCAGCCGCGCCGAGGCCCGCGAGCACGGCGTGCGCCCGTGCGGTCTCCGCGTCCATGGGGCGCGTGACGGCGTTCCCCTCGTCGTCCGTCCATATCCGGAACGTGTCCCCGGGGTCCGACGTCCGGATGCCGGTGGCCATCGTGCCGGTGTGCCGGCTGCCGTCCGCACCCGTCCACTCGGCGACCACCACCCGGCTCGACCGGCGCTCGAATCCCGCCTCCGGATCGGCAACGGCCTGCTGCGGCTTGGGCGCCGGGCGCAGCACCCGCGCCGTCGTGGCGTGCCGCTCCGCCCGCTGGGCGCGCACGGACTCGCGGAGTGCGGCGTCGGCCAGCCCGCCGCAGAGCCACCCCACGGCCGGGACCGCGACGGTCAGCAGCAGCACGGCGGCCAGCGCCGCCCATGCCTCGACGAGATCGGTGGCACGGCGCAGGGGATTGTGCCGCCAGCGCCGGAGTCCGGTGATCGCGCGCACTGTCCCGCACCCCCTTCCCCGTCCGTCATAGACCCGTACGGCAGCGCGTACACGCGGGTGGAGCGAAGAGAGAGCAAGCTCACCCGTTCACGTTCCCAACGTGCCGGGCTCCGTGCCGAGTTCCCCGGCGGGGCCCCCTTGCGGACAGAGACCCGCTAGTCGAGGATCCGAACGGGATCACCCACCCGCACGGTTCCGGTGTGCTCCGGGACCAGGTTCTGGCCGAAGACCAGCCGGTCCCCGAAGCGGCGGTGCCGGG
The DNA here is from genome assembly GCF_053597075.1 of Streptomyces sp. NPDC001514. Taxonomy (NCBI): domain Bacteria; kingdom Bacillati; phylum Actinomycetota; class Actinomycetes; order Kitasatosporales; family Streptomycetaceae; genus Streptomyces; species Streptomyces sp. NPDC001514. Next base: position 142,476 of record NZ_JBSFHO010000014.1, on the reverse strand, counting down.
CGAGGGTGCGCAGCGGCTCCTTGCCGCGCTCCGCGGTCTGCTGGTCGGTGGTCGTCACGACGCAGCGTCCGCACGGCTTGGCCACCCGGAAGCGGACATCGCCCACCTGGATGCGCTTCCAGTCGTCCTCGGCCCACGGCGGCGTGCCGTCCACGACGAGATTGGGCCGGAAACGGTTCATGGGGAGCGGGCCTTCGTCGGCGTGGTCGCCCTGCGCGATGAGGGAGTTCAGCGCGTCGAGGGAGGCGACGGAGGTGATGAGCAGCGGAAAGCCGTCGGCGAAGGACACCGTCTCGCCCGGCAGCGCGTAGTCCGGATCGACGGGGCGGCGGTGCGCCGGATCGTCGAGATGCATCAGCCGGACCGGCGCGCCCAGAAACGCGCCGAACCAGGCGTCGGAGGCGGCGCCCACGGGCACCGCCTCCACCTTCTCCCCAAAAAGCTCCACGACAGCCGTGCCCGCGAGGCGGGGCACCGCGACCGTCAGCGGCGCGCGGCCGGGCGCGGACAGCCGGATTCCGCCGTCCGTGAGCGGCTCGGCGGAGGCCAACGCGAGCCGGGCGTGCTGGCGTTGCGTGACCGCCTTGCCCGTCTGGTCGACGAGCATCCAGCGACGGTCACCCGCGAGGCCCCACGGCTCCACGACGGCCGCGTCCGGCGCGTATCCCGCGACCGATTTGACCGGGTGGACATGGACGGAACGGAGCACTGGATTCGGCATACAGTCATCCTGCCAGCAACACCGTGCGTCCCGCGCCGGGCGACGCGTGCCCGCCGGTCGGAAACGGTCGGTCGAAAACCGTCGGTCAGTACCCGCCACCCTGGTACGGACGGTTGTACGGGTCCTCGTACGGAGCCGGGGTGGGCATCGGGCGCGGTGCCGCGGCCGGGCGCATCGACTCGTATCCGGTCGCCGCCGGGCGGGGCATGGGCTGGGGCTGGGCGCCCGGGTAGCCGCGCGGGCCGACGGGCTGCTGCGGGATGTACGGCGCCTGCGCCTGCTGCAGCGGCACCGGCTGCTGCATCGGCTGCGGGTACCCGTACGAAGGAGACGGGGCGGGGTGCGAGGGAGCCGCCGGGAGGGCTGGCAGGGCCGCGGGCAGCGCCGGCAGGTAGCTGCCGACGGTGTCGTATGCGGCGGGCACTCGGATCGGGGCGATCTGAGGCGTGCCCCGCTCAGCGACCAGGGAGTCGTAGATCGGGGTGTCGGGGAACGACGGCGCGGCGTAGTAACCGCCGCCGTAGGTGGAGCGGGGGGAGGTCATGGCACATAAGTTAAGCCCACGATGTGCTGGTTGGGGAGCCCGATAAGAGGGTTGTTTGACGTGTTACGAGTGACCATGGATCCCCAATGCGAGCGAACTCGGGAAAAACGGTCGCCCCGAAACGTCTAGATCGTGTAAAGGTCAAGCTGAGAAGGGGTTACCCACGGGTCGCGGGGGGTGTCCGGGGGGCACCGCGGCTAAGTTGTCGGCACGGAATTGTCCGGGCACGAGGACCCGTGATGGGGGCGAGGATGTCCATGCTCAAGGGAGCGAATGTTCCAGTACCCGCGTTGAGCGTTCATGTCGAGTTGGGGTGGCGTTCGGGAAATGGGGTACCCGACGTCGACGCGTCGGCCCTGCTGCTCGACTCCGGATCAGGAAAGGTCCGCTCCGACGCGGACTTCGTCTTCTACAACCAGCCCGAACACGCCTCGGGCGCGGTGCGCCACGACGGCAAGCGCAGCGCCGGGGACGGGACGACCGACCGTCTCGTCGTCGACCTGGGCCGCGTAGAGCCGGCGATCGAGCGGATCGTCCTCGCGGCATCGGCGGACGGCGGCAGCTTCGGGCAGGTGCCGGGCCTCTATGTGCGCGTACTCGACGCCGCCGGGGGCACGGAGATCGCCCGCTACGAGAGCCAGGACGCGACGGTCGAGACCGCCTTCATCCTCGGTGAGCTGTACCGGCGCCAGGGCGCGTGGAAGTTCCGCGCGGTCGGCCAGGGGTACGGGAGCGGACTCGAGGGCCTCGCGACCGACTTCGGCATCACGGTCGACGAGCCCCAGCAGCCCGTGGCGCCCCCGGCTCCGGCGCCCGCCCCGGCGCCCGTACCCGCCCCGGCACCCTTGGCCGCCCCGGCGCCGGCACCGTCGCACGCGGCGCCCCCCGCGCCCGGGCCCGTGCGCCTCACCAAGGTCACCCTGACGAAAGAGTCGCCGACCGTCTCGCTCAACAAGCAGGGCGGCACATCCGGCGCCATGCGCGTCAACCTCAACTGGGAGGTGCGCAAGCAGTTCAAGGGCTGGGGCGCCAAACTCGGCCGGGCCGTCGCCATGCACTCCGATCTCGACCTCGACCTCTGCGCGCTCTTCGAACTCACCGACGGCCGCAAGGGAGTCGTCCAGGCCCTCGGCAATGCGTACGGCGCGCTCCACCAGCCCCCGTACATCCACCTCGACGGCGACGACCGCACCGGCGCCGTGACCACCGGCGAGAACCTCACCATCAACCTTGACCACAAGGACAAACTCCGCCGCGTCGTCATCTTCGTCACCATCTACGAAGGCGCCCGCAGCTTCGCCGACCTCCATGCCACGGTCACCCTCCAGCCGCAGCACGGCGCCCCCATCGACTTCTCCCTCGACGAGTGCACCGTCCCCTCCACCGTCTGCGCCCTCGCCCTCCTCACCAACCAGGGCGGAGACCTCGTCGTCCAGCGTGAGGCGCGCTATCTCGTACCGGAGCGCGGTGTGAGCCCCCAGCGCACCATCGATTACGCCTACGGCTGGGGCATGAACTGGACACCTGGCAGGAAGTGACCTACGCCCGGTGTCAACGGTCCGGTGCGGCTTCGGGACGGGCGTACGTACGCCCCTTCCAGGCCGCGCCGCGCCCCCTGTAGTGCTGCACCGCCGAGTCGAGCGTCATCAGGAGATAGAGCAGGGCGGTGAACGGCAGCAGGGGGGCGAGCCACAGCGTCTGCCGGTAGTACCGCAGCATCGGCACGTACGTACCGGCCATCACCGCCCACGCCAGGAACCCCGCCCAGCCCGCCACCGTGTCCCCGCGGGCGTCCGCACCGAACAGCCCGGCGCACAGCGCGACGGGCGGCGCGAGATACACCACCGCGAGCCCCGCCACCGTCCCCGCCAGCAGCAGCGGATTGTGCCGCAGCTGCGCGTACGCGCTCCGCGACACCATCCGCCACAGATCCGCCAGACGCGGATACGGCCGGATGCTGTCCACCCGCTCGGCGAGCCCCAGCCACACCCGGCCGCCGGCCCGCCGCACCGCCCGCGCCACCGCCACGTCGTCGATGACCGACTGCCGTACGGAATCGGGGATCGCCGCCCGCTCGGCCGCCTCCATGCGCAGCAGCACGCACCCGCCCGCCGCGGCCGTCCTCCAGGCCCGCTCCTTGTTGATCCAGCGGAACGGATAGAGCTGCGCGAAGAAGTAGACGAAAGCCGGCACCACGAGCCGCTCCCAGGCGGTGGCGACCCGCAGCCGCGCCATCTGCGAGACGAGGTCGAGGCCGTTCGTGCGGGCCGCCGCCACCAGCTCGCACAGGCTGTCGGGCTCATGCGCGATATCGGCGTCGGTGAGGAGCAGATACTCGGGACGCCGGGTCCGCGCAAGCGCGATGCCGTGCCGCAGCGCCCACAGCTTGCCCGTCCAGCCCGGTTCCGGTTCGCCCGGCGAGGCCACGGTCAGCGGCAGCCCCTCGTACTGGACGGACAGCTTGCGGGCGAGCTCGCCCGTACCGTCCGTGCTGCCGTCGTCGACGAGGATCACCTCCGCCTCGCCCGGATAGGCCTGCCGCAGCAGCGACGGCAGGCTCTCCGGCAGGACCCCGGCCTCGTCCCTTGCCGGTACGACGATCACGACGGACGGCCAGGGACGCGGCGCCGTACGCCGGGGCAGCCGCTGGTCCGTACGCCAGAAGAAGCCCTGACCCAGCAGCAGCCACAGCCACGCGGCCAGGGAACCCACGGCGATCCACGCAATGGTGCTCATTCGCCGCAGTGTGCCCCACATTGGCGGGACCGCAAGGGCCGTCGGCTAGGGTGACCGGGTGAAGATCGCGCTCATCGACTCCGGAATCGGCCTGCTGGCGGCGGCCGCCGCGGTGCGCCGGCTGCGGCCGGACGCGGATCTGGTCCTCTCCTCCGACCCCGACGGGATGCCCTGGGGCCCGCGTACGCCGGACGACGTGACCGAGCACGCGCTCGCCGCCGCTCGCGCCGCCGCCGCCCACCGCCCCGACGCGCTGATCATCGCCTGCAACACCGCATCCGTGCACGCGCTGCCCGCGCTGCGCGCCGAGCTGGAGCCCGGCCTGCCCGTCATCGGCACGGTCCCCGCGATAAAGCCGGCCGCCGCGGGCGGCGGCCGTGTCGCCATCTGGGCCACCCCCGCCACCACCGGCAGCGCCTACCAGCGCGGCCTCATCCGCGACTTCGCCGACGGCGTCGACGTCACCGAGGTGCCCTGCCCCGGACTCGCGGCCGCCGTCGAGCAGGCCGACGAGGACGCCATCGACCGCTCCGTCGCCGCGGCGGCCGAACTCACTCCGATGGACGTACGCGCGGTGGTCCTCGGCTGCACCCACTACGAGCTCGTCGCCGAGCGCATCCGTACCGCCGTCTCCGCGGGCCGTACGGAGGGGCTGCCGCCGGTCGCCCTGCACGGCTCCGCCGGGGCGGTAGCCGCCCAGGCACTGCGCCGAATCGGCGCCCGGCCCGAGCCGGCCGCCACCCCGAGCACCCGGCTGACCGTGCTGCTCAGCGGGCGTGAGGCAGCACTGCCGGAGGCGGCGCCGGCGTATGCCGAGGGCCGGCTGCTGGGCGCGGTGAATCCGGTCACTCCCGCGCACTGAGCCGCCAGGCGGCGCGAGCCGGACGGTCCCCGTTCTTGCCTGCGACGACGGGGCTGGGCGGGGCTGCCACGGGCGGCTTTCCCGGGCCGGACGACCGGTGCCGGGCGAGCGGAACGTGAGTACGCTGCTACGCATGACGGACCAGCCTCGTACCGAGGGGCAGGCCGCTGAGGCCCCGCCCGCAATCTGGACCGGCCGCGCTACCAACCGCATCCAATGGATACTCGCGGCCGCTGGTGCGGGCTGCATGGCGCTCGGCATCGAACTCGCCGTCGACTCACCCTGGACCTCGGGCATCATCGCGCTCCTGATGTCAGTGATCGGCTGCGTCGCGGCCGGGCTGCTGATGCTGTTCGGCACCCTCGCCTTCGTTCATGTCGCGGTCACCGTGGACCGCGACGCCATGGAGGTGCGCTGCGGTCACATCGGCGTGCCTCGCCGGAGGATCCCTCTCGCGTCCGTGGTGGGCGCCGAGTTCGTGCCCAGGGTCTGCCCACGCCAATGGGGCGGCTGGGGCTACCGCTGGCGCCCCGAGAAGGGCACGGCCGTCATCGTCCGCCGCGGCGAGGGCATCGCGCTGCGACTCGGCGACGGCCGGACCTTCACGGTCACTGTGGACGACGCCGAGTCGGCGGTGCGGGTGATCCGCGACCGGCTGCGCCTGGCGTCGACGGGGACGGCGGCGGGGGCCTGAGGAGCCCGGGGGGCCCGCTCTCGGCCCGGTCGGCGTCAGGCCGGATGACGGGTGTCCGCAACGGTGTCCCTCGGTTCGGCGGTCCGCGCCGGGGACGAAGGAGCGAGCGGGAACGCGTCCGTGGCGGGGATCGCGTCCGCGGCAGGGAACGTGTCCGCGGCCGGGCGGGCCGTGGCCAGGCCCGCGAGGAGACCGGCGCCCGCGGTGACCGGGGTGAAGCTCAACGGATTGCCGACGCTCGCCAGCGCGGCGAGCGCCGTGAGCGCGGCGCCCGCGCTCAGGACCACCGCCGTGGAGCGGGACGAGCGCCACAGGCCGTACAGCATCCAGCAGTACAGCGCGCCCAGCAGCCCCGCGCCCACGAACCCCTGCTCCGCCGCCTGCTGAAGGGGTGCCGAGTGCGGCTTGCCGTCGGAGTACAGCGACTGCTGCACCGTCGGGCTCAGATCGCCGAACCGGTCGGGGCCCGCGCCGAGCACCGGATGCTGCTTCGCGAGGGCGGCCGCGTCCTGCCACAGCTGCACCCGGTGCTGGGTGAGCTGCCCCTGGAGCGACACCTTCAGCCCGTCGGGCAGCGCGTCCTGCGCGATCGCCCATGAGCCGCCGGTCACGAGGGCCGTCGCCAGCGCGAACCCGGCGAGCGCCGGCAGCCGGCGACGCATTCGAGCCGCCGCGAGCGAACAGAGCAGTACGCCGAGGGCCGCCGCGAACCCCTCGACCGAGCCGAGCACGAGCGACGTACACACGACGGCGACGGCAAGCAGCCGGAGCACGAGCCGGACGGCCACGGGCCCGGCCGCCGACGCGGCGCAGCACGCCGCTCCCGTCGCCAGGACCAGCAGCGCGGCGGCCGCACCCGTGTATCCCGGCGGGGCCTGCGCCATGGTCGTCACCCCCGGCACGCCGTGCGGCGAGGCGATCGCCAGCCCGAGCCCGCCGAGCGCGGCGGCGGCCGCGGCGGTCACCGGCAGCAGCGTTCCGCAGATCCGCCCGCATGCGTATCCCGCGGCGACGGCCAGGACGGCGAGCAGCACCCCTTCGGGCCGTGCGTCCCGGCCGGCCGCGCTGATCAGTGCCCAGGCCGCGCAGCCGCCGAGGACGGCGACACCGAGGGCGTCGGGGGCACTGCCCCGGTCTTGTCGCTCCCGGTCGTGCCGCTCCCGCTCCTGCCGCTTCCGTTCCGTGCGCTCCTCTACGGCCGGCGACCGGCCCGGCGGTGCTGCCATCCGTCGACCCCCCGACCTGTGACGGGCCCTGTCTGCCGCCTGCCGGACGGGCAGGGGGACAGGACTGGCGCACACGGTAACGGCAGGGACGAGGGTTTGTGGATGGATTGCGCAGGAACTGTGTCCCTGAGGCTTCGGTCCTTGGGCCACCACCGCGTCGCCGACCCGTCGCGGGCGGCCCGAGCCGGTGCGGACTGCCGCCTGTCTGCCCCGCGCCCGTAGACTCCGGCAGGTGAGCGCGACCATGACCTCCGTCGAGACCCAGCAGCCCGTCCAAGCCCCCCGAGACCGGGCCCACCGGTTGCTGCGGCGGCTCGTACGGCCCGGCGCGGCCGCACTGTCCGGGGTACTGCTCTTTCTGAGCTTCCCGCCACGACCCCTGTGGTGGCTGACCCTGCCCGGCTTCGCGCTGCTCGGCTGGTGCCTGCAAGGCCGCCGCGCGCGTGCGGCCCTCGGCCTCGGGTACCTCGCCGGCCTCGGCTTCCTGCTCCCGCTGCTCGTCTGGACCGGCGAGGAGGTCGGAGCCGGCCCGTGGCTCGCGCTCGCCGCCGTCGAGGCGCTCTTCGTCGCCGTCACCTGTGTGGGCATCGCCCTCGTGACCCGGCTGCCGTGGTGGCCGGTGTGGGGTGCGGCCGTCTGGATCCTCGGCGAGGCTGCGCGCGCGCGTGTGCCGTTCGGCGGCTTCCCCTGGGGCAAGATCGCCTTCGGTCAGGCGGACAGCGTCTTCCTGCCGCTCGCCGCTGTGGGTGGCACACCCGTGCTCGGCTTCGGGGTCGTCCTGTGCGGCTTCGGGCTGTACGAGACCTGGCGCCGGATCGTCGCGTACCGGAGGACCGGCGAGCTGCCCCGCGGCCCTCTCGCGGCAGCGGCGCTCACCGTCCTCGTGCCCGTCACCGCAGCGGTTGCCGCGCTGCCGCTCGTCGACGACTCGGCCGAGGACGGCACCGCCACCGTCGCCGCGATCCAGGGCAACGTGCCGCGCCTCGGACTCGACTTCAACTCACAGCGCCGCGCGGTCCTCGACAACCACGCGCGCCGCACCGAGCAACTCGCGGCCGATGTCGCCGCGGGCAAGGTGGCCAAGCCCGATTTCGTCCTGTGGCCCGAGAACTCCTCCGACCTGGACCCGTACCGCAACGGCGACGCGCGTCTCGTGATCGACGAGGCCGTGAGGAAGATCGGCGTACCCACCGTGATCGGCGCGGTCGTCACCCCGGAGACCGGAAAACTCCGCAACACCCTGATCGAGTGGGAGCCGGCGCGCGGCCCCGTCGCCACGTACGACAAGCGGCACGTCCAGCCGTTCGGCGAGTACATCCCGATGCGGTCCTTCGTCCGGATCTTCAACTCGAACGTCGACCGTGTGCGCCGCGACTTCGGCCCCGGGCACAAGGTGGGCGTCTTCGACCTCGCGGGTACGAAGGTGGGCCTCGCGACCTGCTACGAGGCCGCCTTCGACTGGGCGGTCCGGGACACCGTCACGCACGGCGCCCAGCTCATCTCCGTGCCCAGCAACAACGCCACCTTCGGGCGCAGCGAGATGACGTACCAGCAGCTGGCGATGTCGCGGGTTCGGGCCGTCGAGCACGGCCGGGCCGTCGTCGTCCCGGTCACGAGCGGCGTCAGCGCGGTGATCCACCCGGACGGGAAGATCGTCCAGCAGACGCGGATGTTCACCCCCGACGCCCTGGTCGCCGAGGTCCCGCTGCGCTCCACGCTGACCCCCGCGACCCGCATGGGCACACTGCCCGAGGGCGTCCTGGCCGCGCTCGCGGTCGGCGCGTTCGGCTGGGTCGGCTACGCCCGCGTTCGCGGACGCGGCCGACCGGAAGCCTGAGCCGACGAGGGCTGACCGTGCTGCGGCTCGTCGAGGCCCTGAAGGCGGCGCGCGGTATCACCACATAGGGTCGGCGGTATGGGTACTCCTGATTTCATCCGTCGGATCCGGGCCAGCGCGGGCTCCCAGCTGCTCTATCTGCCGGGCGTCAGTGCGGTGGTCCTCGACGACGAGGGACGAGTGCTCCTGGGGAGACGGGCCGACACCGGCAAGTGGTCGATCATCGGCGGGATCCCGGAGCCGGGGGAGCAGCCCGCGGCGGCGGCAGTGCGTGAGGTGTACGAGGAGACCGCGGTGCGTTGTGTCGCGGAGCGGATCGTGCTCGTCCAGGCGCTGCGGAAGCCGGTGACGTACCCGAACGGCGACCGGTGCCAGTTCATGGACGTTTCCCTGCGCTGCCGTGCCGTCGGTGGCGAGGCGCGTGTCAATGACGAGGAGTCGCTGGAGGTGGGCTGGTTCTCCGTGGACGCGCTGCCGGAGCTGCAGGAGTTCGCCCTGTTCCGGATCAAGCAAGCGCTGAGCGACGGTCCGACGTGGTTCGACTCCACCTTGCCTGAGTGAACTGTGGGCGCTGCCCACATCGGTCGGTGCCTGAGCGCTGCCTAGGGTGCGGAACATGACCATGAATCCGGGTCCCGCCCCCCAAGCCCTGGCGTCCGTCCCTTCCCTCGGCCTCGACCTCGGTGGCCGTACCGCACTCGTCACCGGAGCGGCGGGTGGCATCGGCCGCGCCTGCGCGCTGCGGCTCGCGGCCGCCGGGGCCAAGGTCAGGGCCGTGGACAGGGAGGCGGGTGGCCTCGACGCGCTCGTCGAGCAATCCCTGGGGACGGGTGTGGCGGGCTCCGTGGAGCCGCACGTCCTCGACCTGACCGACCTGGACGCGGCGGAGGCGGCGGCCGCAGGCACCGACATCCTTGTCAACAACGCAGGGCTGCAGCTGGTGCGCCCCATCGAGGAGTTCCCGCCGGACGTCTTCCACACCGTGCTCACCGTCATGCTCGAGGCACCGTTCCGCCTGATCAGGGGCGCGCTGCCGCACATGTACGGGCAGGGGTGGGGCCGGATCGTGAACATCTCCTCCGTGCATGGGCTGCGAGCTTCGGCCTACAAGTCCGCCTATGTGGCCGCCAAACATGGTCTGGAGGGGCTTTCCAAAACCGCCGCCCTGGAGGGCGCCTCGCACGGGGTCACCTCCAACTGTGTCAACCCCGGTTATGTGCGCACCCCACTGGTCGAGAAGCAGGTCGCCGACCAGGCGGCGGCTCATGGCGTTCCCGAGGACCGTGTCGTCGCCGACATCCTGCTGAAGGACTCCGCGCTCAAGCGGCTCATCGAGCCGGAGGAGGTGGCCGAGGCAGTCGCTTATCTCTGCGCGCCGCAGGCATCCTTCATCACCGGCACGTCGCTGGCGATGGACGGGGGCTGGACGGCGCACTGAGCCGCGTCGTCCGGCGGGCCCCGCCGCCCTGCCACCGGAAGGGGGCCGGCGGCGGGGGTGACGGAGTTGTCCACAGGGGCCGCGTCGTCCACAGGGGCTGGTGCGACCCCCCGCACGGCAGGTATCCCTGTGTCCATGTCCCACGATCAGGCCTCTTACCTGGAGCTCCTCGCCCGCGGCGCCGCCGTGGAGGCGTACGACCGGCCCGTGCTGCTCGCCCGTGCGAGCGGCGCGGGACCCGAGACGCTCGTCGGCCTGGAGCACGCCAAGCAGCTCGCGCTGCGCGTGCGCGCCGAGCTGGAGGGCCGGCGGCGCCGCGAGGCCGAGCTGTCGGCGCTCTTCGAGACCGCGCACGATCTGGCGGGTCTGCGCGACCTCGACGCGGTGCTCCGGGCCATCGTGCAGCGCGCCCGTTCGCTGCTCGGCACGGAGGTGGCCTATCTCAGCCTCAACGACCCGGCCGCCGGCGACACGTACATGCGCGTCACCGAAGGCTCGGTCTCGGCGCGTTTCCAGCAGCTGCGGCTCGGCATGGGGGAGGGGCTCGGCGGACTCGTCGCCCAGACCGCCCGACCGTATGTGACCGAGAGCTATTTCGACGACGAACGCTTCCAGCACACCCGCGCCATCGACTCGGGCGTCCGGGACGAGGGCCTCGTCGCGATCCTCGGCGTACCGCTGATGCTCGGCAGTCAGGTGATCGGGGTGCTGTTCGCCGCCGATCGCCGCGCCCGCGTCTTCGAGCGCGAGCAGGTCGCGCTGCTCGGCTCGTTCGCCGCCCATGCCGCGGTGGCCATCGACACCGCCAACCTGCTCGCCGAGACCCGCACCGCGCTCGCCGAGCTGGAGCGGGCCAACGAGATCATCCGTGACCACAGTGCCGTCATCGAGCGCGCGTCGGACGTGCACGACCGGCTCACGGAGCTCGTGCTGCACGGCGGCGGGGTGCACGACGTCGCCGACGCGCTCTCCGAGATCCTCGACGGCACCGTCGAGTTCGCCGACCCCGACGCACCCTCGCTCGCCGCGCTGCAACTGGACGGCACCGACGGCCACGCGATACCGCACGGCGAGGACTGGGTGGCCGCGGTGTCGGCCGGAGGCGAGCTGCTGGGCGTGCTCGTCCTGCACGGCCACCCGTCCCTGGACCCCGTCGACCGGCGCACCCTGGAGCGGGCCGCCATGGTGACGTCCCTCCTGCTGCTGGCCCGGCGCTCCGCGGGCGAGGCCGAGCAGCGGGTACGGGGTGAACTGCTCGACGATCTCCTGGACGCCCCCGGCCGCGACCCCCGTCTGCTGCGCGAACGGGCGATCCGGCTCCGCGCCGACCTGGACGCCCCGCATGTGGTGCTCGCCGCCCGTATCGACGCCCACCCCACCGAGGACAGCGCGGAGCGGGCCACCGCCGACCGTCAGCGCCTCGCCTCCGCCGCCGCCCACCTCGCGGCCACCCGCCACGGCCTGGCCGCAGCCCGCGACGGCGGTGCGGTCCTGCTGCTGCCGCTCGGCCCCGCGGACAGCGCCGCCGACCTCGCCCGCCGGACCGCCACGCAACTCGGCGGCACCCTCCGCGAGTCCGTCACCGTCGGCGCCTCGTCCCCGGTCCGGACCCCCGCCACCGCCCGGGGCGCGATAGCCACTGCCTACGCCGAAGCGCGCCGCTGCGTCGAGGCCCTGCGACTGCTGCGCCGCTCCGGAGAAGGCGCGGCGGCCGAGGACCTGGGCTTCCTCGGTCTGCTCCTCGCCGACACGCGCGACATCGAGGGCTTCGTCCGCCGCACTCTCGGGCCGGTCGCCGACTACGACGAGCGGCGCGGGACGGATCTGGTGCGCACCCTCGACGCGTATTTCGCGAGCGGCATGAGCCCTGCCCGTACGAAGGACGAACTCCACGTCCACGTCAACACGGTGGCGCAGCGGCTCGAGCGAATAGGCCGGCTCCTCGGGGACGACTGGCAGTCACCGGCCCGCGCCCTGGAGCTTCAGCTGGCGCTCCGGCTGCACGCGATATCGGAGGCCGTCGCCCGCTGACGGCAAGAAGCGAGCCGCGTGGACCGCTGTGCAGCGGTCCACGCGGCCCGGAGGGTCTTCCTGCGGCTCAGGCTCAGGCGGTCGTCGGCGCGTCGGCGGTTGCCACCGCGTCCCGCACGTCATGGCTGTCCTGTCCTGCCGCGACATCGGCCAGATCCCGGTCGCGGGTCTCCCGGGCACAGATGATGGCGACGACCGTCAGCAGCGCGGCGGCGATCACGTAGAGGGCGATCGGCGTCGAGCTGCCGTAGTCGGCGAGCAGCGCGGTCGCGATCAGCGGGGCCGGCGCCCCGGCCGCCACGGACGAGAACTGGGCGCCGATCGACGCGCCCGAGTAGCGCATGCGCGTCGCGAACATCTCGGAGAAGAAGGCCGCCTGAGGCGCGTACATCGCCCCGTGCAGCACGAGTCCGACGGTGACGGCCAGCAGCAGGCTGCCGAACGACTTGGAGTCGATGAGCGTGAAGAACGGGAACATCCACAGACCCACGCCGACCGCGCCGATCAGATACACCGGACGCCGCCCGATCCGGTCCGACAGCGCACCCCACGCCGGAATGACCGCGAAATGCACGGCGGAGGCGATGAGCACCGCATTGAGGGCGGTCTGCTTGCTGAGCCCTGCCGAGGTGGTCGCGTAGACGAGGATGAAGGCGGTGAGCACGTAGTAGCTGATGTTCTCGGCCATCCGCGCGCCCATCGCGATCAGCACGTCGCGCCAGTGGTGCCGCAGCACCGCCACGAGCGGCATCTTCTCGGCCTGCCCCGCGGCGGCCTTCCGCTCCTCGGCATGCGCCAGGGCGGCCTTGAACACGGGCGATTCATCGACAGACAGACGAATCCACAAACCGACGACGACAAGCACTCCGGAGAGCAGGAACGGTATGCGCCAGCCCCACGAGGTGAACGCAGCATCCGACAGCAGCGCGGTCAGCGCCGACAGCACACCGGTCGCCAGCAACTGCCCGGCCGGCGCCCCGGTCTGCGGCCACGAGGCCCAGAACCCACGCCGCCGGGCGTCCCCGTGCTCCGACACCAGCAGCACGGCTCCGCCCCACTCACCGCCGAGCGCGAACCCCTGCACGAGCCGCAGCACGGTCAGCAGCACGGGAGCGGCCGTTCCGATCGTTGCATGCGTAGGCAGCAGCCCGATCGCGAACGTCGCCCCGCCCATCAGCAGCAGACTGAGCACCAGCAGCTTCTTGCGCCCGAGCCTGTCCCCGTAGTGCCCGAACACCAGCGCCCCGAGCGGCCGCGCGGCAAAGCCGACGGCGTACGTCAGGAAGGACAGCAGGGTCCCGACCAGCGGATCCGAGCCCGGAAAGAACAGCTTGTTGAAGACCAGCGCCGCGGCCGATCCGTAGAGGAAGAAGTCGTACCACTCGATGGTGGTGCCGATGAGGCTCGCGGCGACGATGCGACGGAGGTTGGACGGTTGTGGGGGAGCGGTCGCGGGGGAGGACATCGGCACCACTTCCTGGCGGTTGACGTGGACGTTTTCGTGTCGCCACACCGTAGAAACACGCAGGTCAGAGGCGTATGTGGTGGGACACCATAGTTCTGGGTGTCGGAGTGCGCGCGGCCACCATGGGGGCGCTGTCGGAGCCTCTGCGGGGGCTTCTAGAAGGCCGCGAGGGACCGTGTCCGAGTTGAGCTATTGGGGCACGAGGAGATGCGGTGCTGACTCCCGTGCTGGTTTCGTGCTGACTAAAAGCCCACGTCATCACCCCTTCTCACCCCTCCCGTGCTGACTTGGTGCTGACTACGCTGCGTTGAACCCCGGCATGTGTAGCAGATCGGGCCGTTTCCAACGGGGGCTGTGTGAATCGGCTCGTCTGCGGAGGACGCAGTGTCTGAAATTGCTGCCGGCCTGACTCCCGGGCAAGACTTCGACTCGTGGCAGGCGCGTTTGGTGCCTGTGAGTCCGAGCAAGTTCTTCGTCTGCTGGTGGTACAGCGGCAACGCATCGCTGACCAGCGCAAATAGCGCCCGTCGAGACCTTGGCGGGGTTGCTGGCCCGAGAATGGTCCGGATCGTGATCGATGCTGTTCCCCGGACCGGGACCTTGCTTGAGTGGACCTTCGCCTCATGCGCTGCTTGGTGGCCGGCTTCGAAGAACGCCACTCCTGGTTGGCCGCCGCCCGGCGCCATGGAGCGGTCGAAGCCGGACGCGACCATGTCGTGGCACGCCTGAGGAATGCACCGAGTTGGCGGGCCGCAGCGTGAGGGCTTGTGGTGCGTATTGCCTCCAGGCCGGGCTTCTGCACTGGCGCGGGAACCGCTGATGCCTAGCCCGCCAGCAGGGACACCCATGCCGCGGGGAGGGGCCGTGCTTCCGACGGCATCTGCATCCGGCCGCGGACAGCGAGACCGGCCACACGGGGTGGTGACCACTGTCCTTGAGCTGTGACGGTCCCACCTGGCACAGGTCATAGCGACCGTCCAGGGGCGTCCAGCCGGTGCAGGACGGGAGCTTAGTGCCAGGCCAGGGCCTCATGGTCCGAGGAAGTCCACACAGTCTGTGAGACGCGTGTGAGAGCGCGTGAGACGCAGAAGCCCCGCCGGAATGCCCGGCGGGGCTTCTGCGCGCGGCGGACTACGACGGCGTGCAAGGCTCGGCGCGGGGGCCGTTTCACTCCGGCTCTCCGCTTTCGAGTACGCGGAGCAAGGACGCGGTGACGACACGTGTCCCACGGCCGATGCGTAGCACGCGGCACGGGAACTCCCCGCGGCGAACCACCGCAGGTGCCTTGAGTGCAGTCACGCCGGATCGCGCTCTGGGCTCAATGCCGATTTGAAGGCCACTCGGATTGAACTCGCGGTCAGTTTTACCCAGGACGTGACAAGGTTCGGTCGCGACGGCATCAACAGCGAAGCATCGGTCCAACTGCGTGTTCCGAGCGATCTGGAGCGCGACTGGGACCTGTTCCTCACGAGCGGAAGCGTGAAGCGTTGACGATGTGAGGGGAGTTGAATTGATGATCGTCTTGGTGATGCCTTTCGACGTACGGGCAGGTAGTGGCGGTGGACCATTAATGATGCGCGGGATCGCCGGTTTGGCTAAACGGCGATCCCGCGCTATGTCGGCACCATCGCCTCGTACTGGACCGAGGTCCCGCTGCCCGCACCGGTACGTGGAACGCGCCCGGCAAGGGCGGCCGGCTCCTTGGTGAGCAGGCGCGTGCTCCAGCGGCGCCTGCCACGAGACCCCTGACGAGATCGCCGACAAGCTGGAGAAGTACGCCCGGTTCTTCCGGCGGAAGGTGAAGGACACCGACGGCAAGGAGCGCCCGATGTGGCGCACCCGCTGGACGGTCCCCGCGGGATGGGTCGGTGACGTGTCGCACCCGCCCGTGCTGCTGGTGTTCAACCACATCGGCGACCGCAACCCCCACCGCACCGTCCTGCGCCTGATCGAGCTCACCCGCCACCTGTGGGCGGGGAAGCGGCAGCGCGGTGGCCACCACCTCTACGACGGGAAGATCCCGATCATCGCGACCGGGCTGTGCAACCTCCGCCAGCACGGTCCGGCCGGACCGGTGTTCCTCCGCTTCGGCCGCGACCACATGCAGCCCCTCCTGGAGGCGATCGGCAACCCCCGCCGCGAGGCCGCCGACGCCCGCGAGCGAGAGGAGGCGACGGCCCGCCAGGAGGAGTGCCAGGCGCAGGTGTGCTGCGCGGCAGAGCAGAAGGCGGCCGAGCGCGAGGCCAGCCGCCCCGTCTGCGCCGACTGCGGGGCGAAGTTCACCGACCAGCGCTGGAAGGCGATCCACCCGACCGGGTGGGACGCCCCCAAGGACATCCACCCGTACCTGTGCGAGGACTGCAAGTACCAGGCCGTCACGGCCGTACGCCAGCAGCAGGCCAACGGCGAGCACCAGGAGCATGAACAACCCCGGCCCGAGCAGAAGGCCGGTGACTGGCTCTCGCGTCTCCGCTGCTGACCTGGGCAAGCTGCCCCACCCGGCGGCTTCAGGGAGGCCGTGGCTCACAGTGATGGCCGCCGTTGACGTGAACGCGTTGCCTTACGCCGAATTACGGATCGCCTTCACCAGTTCGGTGACAAGGTTCGCCCGTTCCGCCATCGCTTCGACCACCAGGTACTCGTGGTCGGCGTGGGCACCGCCGCCAACGGCACCCAGGCCGTCGAGCGTGGGCACGCCCAGCGCACCCGTGAAGTTGCCGTCGCTGCCCCCACCCACAGCCGTTCCCTCGATGCCCGGCAGCAGCCGCTGCGCCATCTCGAACAATTTCGCCGACGCCGACTCGGGCATCGGGGGGCGGCCCACCGCCCCCCGCACCGTGATCTGCGCTCCCTCCAGATGCGGAGCAAGCGCTGCGAGCGCCGACTCGACCCGTTCCTTCTCCTGTGCCGACTTCACCCGGACATCGACCGACACTGTCGCGTCCGCCGGAATCACGTTGTCCGAGGTGCCTGCCGACGCCACTGTCGGCGACACCGTCGTCCCGATCTCCGGGCGGCTCAACGCCGCAATTGCCAGCACTTGGTGCGCTGCCTCGACCAGTGCGTTAACCCCGGCCTCCGGCTCAAGCCCGGCATGCGACGCGCAGCCCTTGATAAGGACCTCGAAAGTTCCGCAGCCCTTGCGGCCGGTCTTCAGGTGCCCGCCATCGGCCGCGCCTTCGAAGACCAGCACGGCTCCGCAGGCGCGTGCCCGCTCTTCGATAAGCGCTCTTGAGGTGGCTGAACCGACCTCTTCGTCGGCGGTCATCAAAATCTCCACACCTGAGAGGTCATCCATTGCGGCCAGGCCGTGAATGGCTTGCACCAGCCCGCCGAGCATGTCAAAGACGCCGGGTCCCGTTGCGCGTCCGTCCTCCACCTGGAACGGACGACGCGCTAGCGTGCCCAGCGGGAAGACCGTGTCATGGTGGCCGAGGATGAGCACTTGAGGATCGCCGCCGCCCGTCCAGTGCACATGTGGCCCGGCC
Source organism: Streptomyces sp. NPDC001514 (assembly GCF_053597075.1). Lineage (NCBI taxonomy): Bacteria > Bacillati > Actinomycetota > Actinomycetes > Kitasatosporales > Streptomycetaceae > Streptomyces > Streptomyces sp. NPDC001514. Next base: position 125,434 of record NZ_JBSFHO010000014.1, on the reverse strand, counting down.
TTGCTGTCCAGCAGGACGGCCTGGCGACCCAGGCGTTTCTCGAGGATCGCCGCAACGGTGCGGGCCGACGCGTGGAGCGCGTCGAGGTCACCCGAGGGAGACTCGACTTCGACGAGCATCCGCAAGTCTTCAAGCATCGCGTCGACGCTCACCTCAGTGCTGCTCTTGTACATGCTCATGTCCTCAAGGTTAGGGGGGCACGTTTTACACCACCGGACGCCCCCAGGACCGGTTGCGCGTGCAGGGCTCGGCAGTGGCCGGCCGTCTTGACCCCTCCTGTGTCGGGTGGAGTCGGCGGCATGTGGGCAAGCTCACATTCCGACCTGTGCGACCACCCGTATAGAGCTCTCCAGCGCGGTCAGGAAGTGGGCGTCAGTCTCTGCCGTCTGCGGCAGAGACAGCGTGACGAAGCCGCTCTTGCCGATGTAGATGCCCCGCTCGAGCATCTCGTGGAACAGCAGCTCCACCGGTCGCTTGTCTGTTCCCGCCAGGTCTGACGCGCGGATGATGGGGACGTCGGTGGGATGGATCCCCATGAGGGACCCCCAGCCGGTGGCCTGGAAACCGTGCTCCCGCAGGATGGCGTCGGCGTGCTTGCGCAAGACCTCACCGCGCTGGAACAGCGCGTCGAGGCGCGACCGCGTCAGCACGGTGCTGAGCATGGCTGCGCTGGCCGCCATCGAGAAACGGTTGTTGTTGAAGGTGCCGGAGTGGTCGTAGGAAGGCTCTCCACCCCGTGCGATCTGGAGCATCAACTCTTCAGCGCCACCGACGACGCCGAATCCGAAGCCTCCACCGATGTACTTGCCCAGAGTTGTCAGGTCGGGACGGACGCCGAGGAGAGACTGGCCGCCGCCATGGGACATGCGGGAGGTCTGCACCTCGTCGAAGATGAGCACGCTGCCGTTCTCGTCGCACAGGGTCCTCAGTCCCTGGAGGAAGTCCGGTGCGGCCTGGATACGTCCCCCGGACCCGAGCATCGGCTCGACCAGAACGCAGCCGATCTGCTCGGGCCACTGCTGGAATGCCTCTCGCACGGAGTCGAGGTCGTTGTAGTCGCAGATGACGGCGTCGAGTGGAACATTGAGCGAAGGACGGCCCCGGCTGAAGCTGAGGAAACCGCCGTGGTACCCGCCGTCGAACACCAGGACCTTGCTCCGGCCCGCGGACTTCAGGGCAAGGTTGATCGCCACCAGGTTGGCCTCGGTGCCGGAGCTGGTGAAGCGGACGAGGTCCATCGACTCGAACCGCTCGCACAGCATGCGTGCAACCTCTGCCTCTTCGGCGGCGACGGTGCCGAACGACCAGCCGTTGTCCAGGACCGATGCGACAGCATCCCGAACCGCCTCGGGGTTGTGCCCAGCGAGGCCGACGCTGTAGTCCCCCAGGTAGTCGAGGTACTCGTGGCCGTCGATGTCTCTGAGGAGGCAGGCGGCAGCGGACTCGACGGTGAAGGGAAAGGGGTCGAAGTCCAGGACGGAGCGCGTGGTTCCCGAGGGGAGGAAGGCCCTGGCCTTCGCGTGCTGCTTCTTGCTGATCGGACGCTTGGCGGCGTACCGCTGATGTGCGTTCTCCAACGCGCTGGTGATCATGGTGCTCTCAATCGTTGTATCAGGGTCTTCAGAGCGGCGTGCGTTTTTGTTGTGCGAAGGGGAGCAGCGCTCACCGGGTCTCGGCGTTCATCCACCACGCTGCGATGGTGGCGAGCCGTCACAGGCGAGCCATGCAGCTCAAGGTTTCGAAGGAAGGGTGGGGTGTGCCGGCCGGGTGGACCACAGTCCTGTGGCGACCACCGCACCGATGACGACCGGTGCCATCCAGGCCAGTGGGCTGTCCAGGGACACCGTGTAACCCAGGACTACCGAGGACACGGCTGCGCCGCTGATGACGGCGGCACGGATGATCGCGTTGACACGGCCGAGCAGATCGTCCGGGATCGCGTTGTACCGGTACTCGTTCGTGGTGACGTTCATTCCGCCCTCGCCCACGGACAGCAGGAAGAACCCGGCTATGACGGCGACGGGGGACCCGAACACCATGACGAGGCCACCGATGCCACAGAAGCCGAACCAGATGCCCACGCGTGTCTGAAGACCTCGCCCGGGTGCCACCCACGGAGTGGCCCAGGCGCCGATGGCAGCTCCCAGGGCGCCCAGCCCGAGCGCGACCCCAGTGGTCTGCGGACTCCAGTGCCAGCGCGTTTGCGCGATGACGACGAGCACCGTCGGTACGGCGCCGGCACCCAGGTTGAAGACGGTCAGGGCTACCGTCAGCCGCCTTACCTGCTTCAGGCGCCAGAAGCAGCTGAAACCGTTGCTCAGCATCTGGCGAAACAGGCTCGGCCCGCGCTCTGCGGCGGTGTGCAGCGGAAGCGAGGCCGCGGCGGCGGCCGTGATGAGGAAGGTGGCGGCGTCGATCCAGAGCGCGCCTTGAGGACCTAGTGTGCTGATGACGACACCCACCACGGCTGGTCCCACGAACCGGACGATCGAGATGGTGGTCGTGTAGCGGCTGTAGGCTTTCGCCAGACTGTGGGCCGGGGCGATCGAGGGGATCAAGCCGAAGTCGCTCGTCAATTCGGAAGTCAGTCCACCGCAGCCCACCAGGAAGAGCAACACGAGTACGAACACCACGTTGCCTTCCGAGATGAGCAGTGGTAGCAGTCCCACCATGACGCACTGTGCCACCTCGGCCCAGATGAACACCTGGCGCCGGTTGAAGCGGTCGACGACGACCCCGAAGATCGGCGAGAGCGCGTAGGGCGCGAGCTGCACACCGAAACTCAGGGCGGCGATCACCTTCGAGCCGGTGATCGTGAGCAGGATCCACGGCATGGCGACGTTTAGAAACGTGTTGCCGAGCTTCGAAACGGCGGAGGCGCCGGTGAACACCCAGAAATGGCGCATGGAGCCGTCGGAGCCGTCGGAGCCGCTCGTCTGGTCGCCGTCCTCACGTGCTGCCTCGGCGGGAGCTTCGTCGCGGGTCATCGCGTTGTCCCCGGACCCGGGTCGAAGTCCGCATACTCGACGGTGAATCGCTTCTCCAGGGCATCCACCAGTGTGGGTATCTCATCGACTGAGTCGACGCGAAGGTGGGCCATGCCGGCCATGCTGGTGGAGTAGAGCATTCCGCAGATGCGGTCGCCCGGCTTGGCCTTGATGTCGACCTTCTCGACCTGGGGGAAGTCCGCAAACACGTCGGCGCTGGGAACACGGCTGATGGCGCCCTGGCGCACCGGGAACATCAGGAAGCCGTAGATCCCGTCCGCCGCCTTGGGTGTCCACGCCAGATGGTTGTTGAGCTCTGTGGCCAGGAAGTGCTTCCAGACATCGAACCCGTAGGCGCGCTGCAGGGTTTGAGGGATGCCTCCGCCTCCCGGCCGACAGGCAATCTCGCCGACGACGAGGCCCTCTTGCGTGCGGAAGACCTCGAGGTGGGTGACGGAGTCCGACAGCCCCATGGCCCGGACGACGTTTTGGTGCAACTCGGCGAGCTCCCTCGCCTCGTCACTGTCGTCAGGCAGCGTATAGGAACCGAACACGGAACCCTTGGCGCGAAGCGGGGGGCTGGTGTACTTCGATACGGCGGTGAACTGAACCTTGCCGTCGTGGACGAGCCCGTCACAGTGGTACTCCTCGTCGAACTTAATGAAGTCCTCGATGAGGAAGGGCGCTTCGTCGTTGCTCAGAAGCGGTCCGTCAGGCCGGCTGATCGTGATCACGTCGGACTCGTCGCGCACCACATGAACGTTGGCCGCCCCGTCGCCCCAGGCGGGCTTGATCACGGCGGGAAGTCCGTGCTTGCGCAGGAACTCGGCCACGGATGCGTTAGACGGGGCCAGCGTGGTGTTCGCGACACGCAATCCGGCCCTGCGGAGCCTCGCCTTCATCGCGTTCTTGTTGCAGAACGCGTGGGCGACATCGAAGGGAATGCCCGGCATTGCCAAGTAGCTGCGGAGGTAGCCGCCCGTAGGTATGGAGCTCTCAGCCGGCGCGACGATCGCGTCGAACGTGTAGCGGTTCATCAGGTCGAGCGTGGCGTGCCTGACCTCGTCCAGGTTTTGGACGCTTTCGACCAGGGTGACGGACTCCATGCCGTCCGCCGACGGATAGTCCCGCAGACAGTCGGGTTCGGTGATCAGCGACAGGCGCAGTCCCGGGTCCTGCAGGATGCGAGTCACAAGCTCTTGCCTGCGACGGTTCACAACCAGAACATCGCGGACGTGCTGGGGCATGACTAGTTTCAACTTCCTTTCGACACACAGCTCGTGCTGAACGGTTCGCTGCTGAAGTGGGTCGCCTGCCCACCCGGCATCAGGTCGCGCACAGGAGGGCAGCCCTGCTCAGTGGCTCGTTCAGCAGCTCTCTGACGCCTGCGACGCCACCGTCGATCTTTTCGAGATGGGGGAGGTACGTCGTATAGGACTGGGAGTCGGCACCGATCTCCTGCAGGCCGGCCATGACGTCGTCGAAGTATGACTGCGTGTGCGGCAGGTCCAGCCCAGCTTTGTCGGCGAGCCAGCGGATTGTGTGGAACGCGGGAACGTCCTCCATGAGTACGCGTGAGACGCGCAGCTCATCGATGCTGCCGCTCGACAGCGAACGGTAGATGCCGCGGCATGACTGCATCATGTCGTAGAAGGACTTCTGGGGCGCAAGGCCGTACTGCCGTTGGATGATCTCGGGGAATGTCTGGGCTTCGGCTCCCAGTGCGCGTGCCAGGCGCACGCGCTCCCTGTCCAGCAGGTCGAGCCGAGCAGCGAGCCGTGGCGAGATGCCGTCGATGTAGTGCGTGTACCGGATGCCCTGGCGAGTCTTGTCCAGATTCTCCGGGTCGAGCGCCACACCCACATGAATGATATATCCGAGGGGGTTGAAGAGCAGGTCGATCCCGTCGCAGACGTGCATATCGGGCCAGGACGGCCTGCCGATCTGCTCACCGAGCGGGAACATCCGGCGCAGAGCGCACAGGGCGACATCCGGGGTACGTGAGTAGATCGACACGTTCACGGAAATCTTGCGTTTGAACTGGATGGTGGAACCGATCACTCGGGTTCCGTAGAACGAGTCCTCGACGAGGATGACCGAGGTGTCCTGCAGGCCGGGGGAGTCCCTGATCCACTTGGCAAGCACGGGTTGCCCACCCTGGCCACCGCGTACGAAAACGATCACTTTCCCATCGAGATTGACCGAGCGCTCAAGGTGGTCCAGCAGTTCCAGCCTGAGGTGCGGGATGTCAGGGACTGTTACGACGATCGTGCTGGCTTCTTCCAGCGCCTGACGACCGTCTTCGCTCCACAGCGAACCGAACTGGTCCTCGGAGAGCGAGCATGTCCCCACCGAGCCGGTCACAAGGTTCTCCATGACTAGACCGGTCCAGTTCTTGCTGCGCTCCTTCATCGCAGCGGCGCTCTCGAAAGAGAGGAGGCGTGCGCTGAGTCCATGGTGCGACTTCGCCAGCTGCAGGTCCGCGAGGAGGGTGAGGCCGACGTGACCCGCGCCGATAACAACGACGTCGGACATTGTGAAGTACCCTCTCTAGCTGCTGAGCTGCACCATCGTGTTGCCGTGACGCGCCGCGACCTCGTCCGGCAGGACGTAGGACCGAAGAAGCAGCCGCTCACACTTGTCGGGCTGGATGGTGTCGCGACCGTGCACGCAGTGGTCGTTGGGAATCAGCACCGACTCGCCCTTCTTGATCGAGATGCCGTACAGGCGTCCGACCTCAAGAGCGGCCTGACTCAGCTCGATCAGGGCTTGAGCCGCTCGCTCTGCCTCGGCGGGAGTGAGGCCGGCGGCCGGAGTGTAGGTGCCGAAGTTGAGCCGAATGACCGGCGGCATCCCCTCCTCCTCGATGAGCAATTCCATGCGGCGCACGCGCTCGAACCCCCAGGACAGTGCAGACCCCGAGCGGGCCTCGAAGTGACGCAGTCGCAGGACGTCCTTCGTGTCTGCCGAGAGTTGTTCAAGCACGTCTCGCCCCGGAGCCAGGAGGGTCTTGGGGACCTCACCGGAAGCGACGTGCGGCACAAGCACCAGGGTCCGGGGGCGGCAGTTGTCGCTTGCCCAGGCCAGGTCGTTGTGCATGCTCAGCAGCTCCACGCCGGAGCTCTTCTCCGACGAGAGACTGGTGGGCCGGATATCGGTGATGTACGAGTGGTTGTACTCGGCATAGGCCACGCAGGCGCCGATGGCCTCGCCGAGCAGCAGGCAGAGAATCTTGCTTCGCTCGATGTCGTCGAACTGCGGAAGGTTCTGCACATGCACAGGGTCGCCGGCCGATGCGGCGAAGGTCTCGAAGATGTAAGGGAGTTCGGTGCGGATGCTCAGCTGCTGACGAACGTAGGAGAGGTAGCGGAATTCGGTCTGTCCCGGGCAGTTCTCCAGGACCATCTCGACGAGTTCGGTCAGACGGGTCTGTTCGTCGGGCTTCAGCTCGACGATGGGCATGGTGCGCATGAGTGTTCTCCTCGGAGATCTGGCTGCTGTGGATTGCTTCGCACGGGGCGTTCCTGCTGCTTCACCGGCCTGTCGTGCCCGTGGCGCTGTCTACACGTGGGGCCGGAGCCTGCGTCCCTTGTGCGGGGATGCAGGCCGGGCACGCCGGGCGGTAGGTGGTTCCACTCGCACGGGCGATGTACCAGGGCAGGGGACACACCGGGTCGCCATCGATGCGTGGGAGATGCTGCTGTGCTGGGCCTCTGCCGCGTACGGTGGCCCGTCGTCATGTGGCTGCTGTGTGCGCCAGAGGCGCAGGCAGAGCCGGCGAACCGACAGGTGATGTCGACGGGATGACCGGAGTCTGCTGGGCCTGACTGCCCCAGACTCGCTGTTCCTGCAGGGCGTAGGGCATCGAGTGTGAGGCCGTAGAGGCGACAGCGTCGAGCGGCTGGCGGACGTTGCCCTGATCGCATGGGCGGCTCGTCCTGGAGGGCGGAGGCCGGCTGCCGTCAGCATCCTTCATGAGGCGGTGAGGCGAAGAGCTGCGAGGTCAGGCGAAGGCGACGAAGACCTGCCGGTCGCCGCTGTAGGGCTGGCGGCCGTGCATTGCCGCACGGTTGTCGACCAGGAGAACGTCACCGGCTTCCCACTGGACGGCCACCTCGCATTCGCTCAGCGTGTCGCGTACCAGTTCCATGTACTCGCTGGGGATCTCCGTGCCGTCTCCGAAGGTTGCGCCGTAGCCGATCCAGGATTCCCAGCGTTCCATGTCCGTGACGTCGGGAACGGTGCTGGGGTCCTTTCGCCAAATGTGGGTCTGGTTGAACCAGGCCTGACGCTTGTCAGCGCCGACCTCGACGGTTCCGGCTGTCCGGTTGGTGGTCAGCAGGCCGAGCGGAGTCCACTTGGCCGACGTGTAGCTGGCCTGACAGTGCTCCATGACATCGTCCATCGAGTCCGTCTCGAAGGTCTCGGGCCAGGACTTGATGCCACTCGGGTCCCCGGCAGCGTGCGGCAGGTGCTGAATGTAGGTGACACCGCGGTTCTTGAAGGCCTCCCGGACCTCGGGCGGAAGAGACGAGTACACGCGATGGCCGTCCACGATGGTGGTGGCCCCGCCCTCCTCAGCCACTACGCTGCATCCGAAGATGAGCGTCCCGGGGTGCCAAGGGGCGTAGGAGAGCTCGTTATGGGCTCGCACAGCGCGCGTCCTGTCCGGCCCGGACGCGTTGTAGACCAGGCCCCTCTCCGCGTGACGGGGGGCATCGCCTCCCTTGTACGCGGCCAGCTCTCCCAGGAGATTCCTGGCGACATCCTCGAACTCATCGATGGAGAGAACATCGAAGCCGCGGAAAAGAACGGCACCGGTTTCCTCAAGAAGACGCTTTACCGTCTCCCGCTGCTCAGATTCGATATTCGCCAAGACTTTAGCCGGGTTTGACTCTTCATCGATCATTTCGACGATAGAGGGGAAGCCGGATTCGAACGAGATGGACCTTACGGTTGTTTTCTCCATGTGCAAAACCCTACCCCAGGCGAGCGGGTGCGGGTGTACGGCGTGACTCTGGTAACAGCAATTCACGGAGGCGTTGCTAGAGAATTCGGACATGTCCGAATTCCTCGCTCGTGGTGAAGCGTACTTCCATATGCAAAGGCATGGAAAATAGCCGAGCCGTATTGTCGGAAAAGACTAGACGCGCGGTCGGCAGGTGCTTTTCAGATATGGAAGGCCAGCTGGGTGCACGACATTCTTGGCCGGATAATCCGCAGCATAGCCCCAACGAAGCCTGCCCTCCGCGAGTGGCCACTGATGGCACCGGATCCGTGCCGCCTGTGCGGCATCAGCACCGACTGGCTGACTCCCGTTCAGTGCTTCCCGAAAGCAGCCATGACCAGCGAGCGATCGCCCGATGCTGCCGCGTCCAGGCGCGCGCCGTTCCACTGCCGAAACGCGGGTTGCGCGTCAGGGGAGCCAGCAGTCGCTGACCAACATGCACCGAACAGGGGACGCGCCTTGGCACCCCGGAACATTTTGGCGTCATATGAGGCGCGCCCGTAGTGGACACGCTTGTAGGAATACTTGATCGCATACCGGATCGGCTCATATATTGCGAGGTTGAAATATTCGGATGCGCCGGCCAGGCGCTCGTAATCCAGGCCGAGCTGGCGTACGTACACCGTGTCGCCCCACAGGAAGGTCAGGCAGACGCCGAGGATCTCGCCTCTCGAGCGCATGACAAAGAGGTGACTGTAATCGTCGACCTCGCTCGCCAGAATACGCAGATACCGCGCTCGCTCCTCCAGCGATGTGGTGTCGCCGTACTTGCTCTGCAGCTTGGTGAAAAGTGAATTCGAGGTGTCAAGCAACTCGCTCAGCCGGACCGCCGAGACGTCATATCCGGCCTCGCTGAAGACCTGTGACTCGCGACGAGCCGCCGCCGAACGCTTCCGTCCCAGGGAGTGGAGATATTGCACGTACCCATCCCAGGAATCCCATTCGATGTCCACCTCACACTCGACATCGCAGACGAACGACGTCGACAGCCCCCGGACACCCTGGAGCTGTCGGCTTCCAGCCTCGTTCAGGTACAGAGCGGAGGTGGAGGGAGAGCCCCACTCTTGCCGCTGTGCGTCGGCTGCCCGAAGCATCTCCTCAAGAACCTCGGCCCCGGCCTCCGGTGTCACCGCGTCGACAAGGAACTCGTTCGAGTAGGCGGCGCTCTGGCCGAGCACCAGGTTCGGCGACCAGTCCTGAGCCTTGAACCCGCCCGCGGCGTGCAGGAAACCGCTGAAGGCGTCGTATGGAGCCAACGTACCCGGCCGTTGCCGGTAGACCGGCAGCACCCCGTCGAGCCGGCCGTCACCGTCCCTGTGCGTGATGTAGACGACGTCCGGCGCGCGAAGGTGCTCATATGCGCGAAGCCAGGGCCCGCTGACGTAGAAGGAACGGCCCTCCGAGAGAAGAAACAGGTCATCCTCATCGATCTCGCTGAGGCTTTGCACAAGATGGATCCCAGTCACCACAGCAACCTCACATTCCGCCTGCGAGCATGTCAATCCCTATCCTGAACTGGAGGTTTCCCTGTGACGCCCGTCCCGCCGAGCAACTCCCAGCAAACGTGACAGACTTGGCTTGCGAACATGCCTGAGCTGCCGTCAGCGCACTGCTGGCCCCCTTCACGCACGGGGCGCCCAGGCAGCCAAACACTCTCCTGGTGCAGCTGATGAGCGAATTGACGGGTCGTCATGCTCCACGAATCCGGTAGCTACACGCCTTTGCTCGCGTTCGGCACCATCAGCGGCGAGATCCACGAGAAGCCAAGGGCTCTGTCGCAGCGCCCGACCTGGCAAGCTCGGCTACCGAGGCGTGCGGCGGCTTCGGCGCTATCGCCCGGTGCCGCCATAGACAACGGCCTCGTCGGAGTCGCTGTCGAGCCCGAAGGCGGTGTGAACGGCCGTCACGGCCTCGTTGACGTCGTCGGCACGGGTGACGACCGAGATGCGGATCTCGGAGGTGGAGACCAGCTCGATGTTCGCGCCCGCGGCGGACAGCGCCTGGAAGAACCCTGCAGCGACGCCCGGGTTGGTCTTCATTCCGGCGCCGACCAGCGAGATCTTGCCGACATGGTTGTCGTAGCGCAGGGACTTGAAGCCTATGACCGAGCGCTGCTTCTCGAGGGCGTCAATGGCCTTGCGGCCCTCGGCCTTGGGGAGGGTGAAGGAGATGTCCGTCAGACCGGTGGAGGCGGCGGACACGTTCTGCACGATCATGTCGACGCTGACCTCACTACCCGCCATGGTGCGGAAAATGGCCGCGGCTTCGCCCGGCTTGTCCGGCACGCCGACGACGGTGATCCTCGCCTCGGAGGTGTCGTGGGCGACTCCGGAGATGATGGCGTGCTCCACCTTGCGGTCCCCTTGCGGTTCGTTGCTGACCCAGGTGCCCCGCAGCCCCGAGAAGGACGAGCGGACGTGGATCGGGATGTTGTATCGGCGTGCGTACTCGACGCAGCGGTGCAGCAGCACCTTGGAGCCGGAGCTGGCGAGCTCCAGCATGTCCTCGAAGGAGATCCAGTCGATCTTGCGGGCCTTCTTCACGACCCGCGGGTCGGCGGTGAAGACACCGTCCACATCGGTGTAGATCTCACAGACCTCGGCGTCCAGCGCGGCGGCCAGCGCGACGGCGGTCGTGTCGGAGCCGCCGCGGCCGAGGGTGGTGATGTCCTTCTTGTCCTGGGACACGCCCTGGAAGCCGGCGACGATGGCGATGTTGCCCTCGTCCAGCGCCGTCCGGATGCGGCCCGGCGTGACATCGATGATGCGCGCTTTGTTGTGGACCGAGTCGGTGATGACGCCTGCCTGGCTGCCGGTGAACGACTGGGCCTCGTGGCCCAGGTTTTTGATCGCCATCGCCAGCAGGGCCATGGAGATCCGCTCTCCGGCGGTCAGCAGCATGTCGAACTCGCGCCCGGCAGGGATCGGGGATACCTGCTCGGCGAGATCGATCAGCTCGTCCGTCGTGTCGCCCATCGCCGAGACCACGACGACCACTTGGTGGCCGTTCTTCTTGGCATCGACGATTCGCTTGGCGACGCGCTTGATGCCTTCGGCATCGGCAACGGAGGACCCTCCGTACTTCTGCACGACGAGGCCCACGTGTGCTCCTCGCTTGTTCCGGTTCCCACTCACCCGGCTTACACCCCTGCCGGCACTGGCCGCGAGTTGAAGGTGGATACTCTGTCGGCATAGTTCCCGCTCCGCCGGCGGTCCGGTGCCTGCGATGTGTCGGGTGTGCCGATGTCCAGAGAGCCAAGCAGTCGTTCTTCCCCCACCAGGCCCAAAAGATCACGAGCTGCACGGCTCTCGCACAGACGACCGGTGCGCCAGATGCTGCCGTATCCGCGGGCGTGCAGCAGCAGCATCAGTCCGTAGGCCATGGAGCTCACCGCAGCCATCTGCTCCCACTCTGCGACTTTGTGCCCCAGCGTTGGGCAGAAGACCAGTGTCGCCATCAAGGGCGCCCGCAGCATCTTCTGAGCAATGTGCTCTTGGCTCTCAGGGGGCGCCTCACTGGCCAGGCATGCTCCGAGGGCTTCTCGGTCTTCATCCCGTAGCAGGATCCAGCGCCACGGCCGCAGGCTCCCGTGGTCGGGAGCTGCTGCCGCCCCATTGAGGAGATAGGTGAACTCGGCATCACATGGTGCCGGTTCGTGCAATACGTGTCTACTGCGCCGGGTAAGGACAGCAGTCATGACGTCCATTACGTTGCTCCTTGAGGGGTCGGTGCCATAGGCGAATCTCGTTTGCTGGCGGCAGTCGCGCACGGTGGCGCACCCGGCCAGGCATGCCGAGGGAATCGCCGTGACCGTGTGGTCAGCCATGGCACCCACGTCGTCTGCTGGCAGCGAGTTCGACGAGGCCGTACCCGACGACAGGCTCAGGAGTTCCTTGATGAGACCGAGAAGCTCGCATGTGGTGATCGCACCCGCTCGAGTAACTGATGCCGAACACCCGTGAAGCGGATGGGACTTCGTCGTCCCCCGTGACCTAAGCCCGCTACTCGCTAGGAAGTCTGGGCCAGATGCAGCCGATGCATCTGCCGGGCACCATCTGGGCGCTGTAAGAGCCCCCGCTGGCACCTTGTCGATCATGCACTTTAGTCATACGTATGGGGTCAGGCAATGCGTCCCCGCAGATGTGAGATGCCGCACTGAGTCCTGGTCCTGAGCTGCCCCTTGGCAACACGATGGCCCAGCGCGGGCCGGGCGCACGGAGATTCCCGGCGTGGCCTGCCCGTGCCGCCCCTACGGCAAGTTCGTCATGCCGGTGTTGCTGGAGCTGTACAAAGGGAAGTCAGGCATGGCGCGATGAGATGTCGTCAGCGCCCCCGGGGTTGCCTGCGGGTGATGGGCTGGCCTTGCGCCACTCCGGGAGACCTGTGGTACGTAGGGGTGAACCGGGCAAGAGCCCTCGCCGTGGGAGGCTCTGATCCATCGCTGCGGCTGTCATGACCGGCTTTCCCAGCCCAGAGCACAGGACGCGTGGCCCGGCCTGGCGTCGCGTGTGCCGGCTCTTCACCAGCTACCCGCCTGGTTGCTCCGCGCTCCGGCGGGAACGTCCGGCTGCCGTGATCCGGCGGGAACGTCCGGCTGCCGTGATCCGCGCGCAAGGTGCCGTTCAGCGACCGCAGACTGCTGCGGACTGGTGTGGTGGGTGCTGAGTCTCTTCGCCGCTCCCGCCAGTCACCTACAGAGGCTGGTCACAGTGAGACCTCGCCCTCGGCGACGATGACTGCCGGGCCGCGCAGATAGGTCGACTTCTCGGCGAGGATGACCTGCAGCAACCCACCGACTACGCGGATCTCCCACTCGCCGCCGTCTTCCCCCACAGCCGCTGCAGCGGCGACGGCCGACGCTACTACTCCCGTCCCGCAGGACCACGTCGTCCCTACGCCCCGCTCGTAGACGCGCATCTCTGCACGACGGTCGCCGGTCAGTCGAATGACCTCGACGTTGGCACCCTGAGGAAATGTCGATCCGTCCAGCTCCGGTGCCCGACGCAGGTCGAACGCGTTCACCGGGCGGTCGACCACACATGCCAGGTGCGGATTGCCCAGCGTCACGTGGAGGCCGTCGACCGCTTGGCCGCCGATCGATGCGGTGGAGGTGCCCAGAACCTGGGCCGGCCCCATATCCGCCATCACCGCACCGGTAGCGCCGAGCTCCACTGTCCGCAGGCCGGCTCTGGTGGCTACATCGAACCGCCCCGGAGCCGCGAGGCCGTACTTCACCAGATACCGTGCGAAGACGCGAAGGCCGTTGCCGCACATCTCGGCGATGCTGCCGTCGGCGTTGCGGTAGTCCATGAACCACTCGGCATCCTGGCCGCGTACGACCCGCAGCACGCCGTCTGCGCCGATCCCCGTGCGCCGGTTGCACAGGTCCGACACAAGCTGCGGTGTCAGATCGAGTGCGCCATCCGGGTCGGGAAGAATGATGAAGTCGTTCTCGGTGCCGTGCCCTTTTGCAAATCTCACTCGTTCACCTTACGGCTTGTCCTGCGCTGCGCATAGTGGGTGCTGGAGCTGCTTCCGGGGCGAAACGACCAGGTCAGCGAGTTGACGTCGGACCAACCCGCCGAGCAAGACCCTTATTTGAGGGTTCATGGTGCGGCGAACGCGACTTGCCACCGACCGACTTCCGTGGATGCAGACGTACCCCCACGTTCCTGATGCCGCTGCTCGTTGTGAGGCCAGGTCGCCGGCCCGTGGCCAGGTCTTCATCTGATCACGGGCCGACGACTGGGGCCCCGGCAGCGCTAGGAGCTCCAGCCCACGCCAGTCCCGGGCCATGGGGGCCGGGCACACGCGGTGCTCAACTCCCAGCGCCCTCTGCATTGGCAAGGTGGCGACGAGCAGCATGGGGGCAGGTCATGAACTTCACGGGTGTACCGTCGCTCAGCCTGTCTGCGCTGCGGCGTGCGGGGCCTGATCGGAGCAAAATCAGCGGATGGCAGTGGGCCGGCGTGCGGGTGGGGCGGGCGAGTCCGCGGGATCGGGCTCTGCTCCGTCCGCAGGGTGCTCCGGCCGCTCGTCCTCGGGCAGCCGGCCGCGAATCAGGTTCAGCGCGGGCGACGTCACCGCCGTCGTCAGCAGAGCCATGAGCACGAGTATTGTGAAGAGATCGGGCCCGATGACGCCCAGGCTGAGCCCGATGTTCAGCACTACTAGTTCCGTCAGCCCACGGCAGTTCATCAGCGCACCGATCGACAGCGCGTCGCGCCAGTTCTGCCCGGCCAGCCGGGCTGCGCCGGTACCACCGCCCCATTTCGCGATTACGGCCACGGCGAGTACCGCGGCTGCCCAAAGCCACTGCCGCGGGTCGCTCGCCAGAAGAGACAAGTCGGTCTTCAGGCCTGTCGTCACGAAGAACAGTGGCAGCAGCACCGGCACGGTGAACGCCTGCAGCCGGGCTGCCTGACGCTCGATCATCCGGTTGCCTCGCGGCGTGGCGACGCCGAACAGGAAGGCCCCGAACAGAGCGTGCACCCCGATCTCCTCGGTGGCCAGTGCGGACAGGCACAGACCGCTGAAGAGCACGACCAGCACGACGCTGTCGGTGTATGCGCGCTCGGCTCGAGCAGCCCAGCGGGTGAGGGCCGGCCGTACCGCGAAGTACATGAAGAGGGTGAAGGCGAGGGCCAGGACGGCGGTCGTCACGGCGTCGAGCGGCGAGCTGCTCTTGGCCACTGCGACCACCAGGGCCAGCAGGCACCATGCGGTGACGTCGTCCACCGCTGCACAGGCCAGCGCGAGCGCCCCCACCCGGGTCCGGTACATCCCTCGGTCGGTCAGGATCCGGGCCAGCACCGGGAAGGCGGTAATGCTCATCGACACGGCGAGGAACATGGCGAACTGCAGACGCCCCACGCCCTGGGGCGCGAAAGACCCGTACATGCCCCATGCGAGGAGCACTCCCAGGACAAGAGGCAGGGCGATGCTTGCCTGGCTCACTGCCACGGCGGTTTTGCTGTGGCCGCGGAGCGAGCGGAGGTCGAGCTCCAGCCCGACCACGAACATGAAGGCCAGCAGTCCCAGGTTGCCCAGAATACTGATGTATGGCAGCACGGAGCCGGGGAACAGCCAGCTCTGTGCCTGCGGCCACAACCAGCCCAGCAGGGACGGGCCGAGCAGGATGCCCACCGCGATTTCGCCCACCACGGGCGGCTGGCCGATTCGGCGGACCAGCTGTGCCCCGGCCTTGCAGGCCAGGATCACCAGGGGCAGTGCTATGAGGAGATCGGAAAGTGGATCACGGATTGCGCCCGTTGCCATCGGGTCTCCAGGTGAAGGGAGGAAGCGTGCAGAAGTCGGATTCGGCGTCGCGTTCGGTGGTCGTCATGGCGTAAGAACGTGCTCTTGCACAGTGCGCGTGGACGCACCCGGGTGCGGGACCAGCTTCGTATCCGGGCTGCTGAGCCGCCGCCCGGAACAAGGGCCACCAACCAGTTCAGGAAAGCCGCTGGCCTTGAATTCGCCCGGCGAACTGATTCGAATTTCTCGCCATATGGAGGGTCGATGCCTGCTCCGAAGGCCGGCCCCAGAGTCTCGTGCGGTGGGATGCACTGGGCTTCGGCAGGCGGGGCGGGAAGCGCCCCATGAGAAGAGGGCGGTTGCCTGTATAGGCGGGTGTCGATTGCTGCTGCGACGGTGACCAGTGGGCACCGGAAGAGAGCCGATTCAAAAAGGAGACAGGCGGGCGGCCCGGTCGTGGGCCGCCCGCCTACATAACTCCGAGAATACGGGCTGCAGTATCAGCGTGGAGCATGCTCCTGGCGCTGTCGCCCAGGCTTGACCGGCGGCGAATTCTCTCCTGCCGTCGAAAGTCCTTCGACGATTTTCCGGAGCACCCTTCGCTGCATGCGATCCACGTGTGCCATGGGCGAAATATCGCTAGCGATATTTTCCAGTTGCGCATTATCGCAAGGCCTGACCATTCACCGATTGCAGCTATATTCGGAGCCCCTGCCAGATATGTCTACCGCAGTCTCAACGGCGCGATGCACCGAGAGGGAATCGCAGGACGGTGCAATGCCGATATGCAGGAGCGGGGGCACCGATTCAGGCGGAGTTCAGCCGGCGACCGGAGTAAGCGTGCGGGCCTCACGGCTGCCGTCGAAGTACGGGCTGTCGTAGATCCGCTCGCCGTCCACGGATGCGACGGTCTCGTTGTAGTTGCTGGGAACGGTGTAGTTGAAGACAGCCCGCGGGTAGCCGAGCTGCTCGACACGGTTCTTGTCGTACTGCGCGTCGGTGGAGGAGAACCGCAGCACGTAGGCCAGACGGGACGGGATCGGGCCGTCACCCAGAGGGACGCTGCCATGGAGAACGTACTTGTCGAATAGCAGGGCGTCGCCCAGCTCGAACGTGTCCTCGGTCGCGAAGTGGTCCAGAAGGGCCAGCATCTCAGGCGAGTTGATGATGTCGTTCTTCATCGCACTGAAGTGCTCCCAAGTGAGCTCCTTGCCGGCCTCGACCTGGTGCTTCAGGTACTCCGGAACCAGGTTGATCTGCTGGTAGATGAACTCGCCGGACAGCAGGTCCTTGGAGATGTACTTCATGCCACCGCGCTGCTCCTTGTTGATCTGGCAGAGCGGCGTCCAGAGCGTGTAGCCCCAGTCTTCGCGGCGCTGGTATCCGAAGCTCTGGCTGCCCACGTGCCAGGGAGCTCCGGTGCTCTTGTTCTTCTCAAGCTCGAATCCAAGCCCCTGCGTGAAGAAGACTTCGCGGCCCATCAGCGAGGTGAGAGCGTTGGAGAAAGCCGGGTCATCCATCAGCTTGAGAATGCCCGGGTCATCGTTGCACATGTCGTACTTCAGGCGGCTGAAGCCCTTGCCGTAGTTGTCGGACGGTGCGGAAACCTGGGAGGTGCCCAGACTCTGCATGTGCTCGACTACCTCAGGCGCAAAGAAGTTCCTGAGTTTTACGAAGCCGTGCTTCTTGAAGTGCTGAATGTCTTCTGCAGTGATGGAGAAGTTCGGGTTAATCACTAAAGCTCCCCGGAAGATTCATAAATGCCAGGGCGGCCCGCAATGGCGATCGCCGCGGCAACTGACACACACGACAGTACGTGTCGATGATCAACATAAACAACCCGATCAAAAGTGTCGTAGATCACACCGGTATCGATTGCGGCGAGTGAGGGATTCTTCTATTTCGCGCGAGGGTTTCCGGAGTTAAATACGCATACCTAGATGATCTTGTCCGTTTTGGTGATGCCGGTGGCGTATTGCGCGGAAACTGATGGGTTTTCAGCTGGTGTGTACGGCAGGGGTGCTGGCGGGTTGGGAGCCGCCTCTGGCGGGCGGATGGCGCCTGGCAGGGCAGCTGTACCTCACGGCTGAGAGGGCCTGGCGAACCGCTGGGTACGGCATCTGCGGTGAGCGTTTCAGCGGTTCGCCAGGGCGGGCGTCGGGGGTCTGCGCCAGGCATGGGACGGCCCGAAGGTGTGGGCCGTTGGCCCTCTGGCTGCCTTGCCGTCGCAGAGGCCCGGGGTACCGGGCCGGCATCGCTAGGTGCCGCCCCTGGTGGGTCTTGG
The DNA here is from genome assembly GCF_053597075.1 of Streptomyces sp. NPDC001514. NCBI lineage: Bacteria > Bacillati > Actinomycetota > Actinomycetes > Kitasatosporales > Streptomycetaceae > Streptomyces > Streptomyces sp. NPDC001514. Next base: position 107,898 of record NZ_JBSFHO010000014.1, on the reverse strand, counting down.
CATCTGGGTAGCTGGCGGTTGCCTGTGCGGAGCAACCTGACTTGCCCAGGTTTGCCTATGCGGGTACGCCGACCCGCGGGTCTTCCGGCGCGCTCGGGATATGCGCCCGTCTGTTGATGAGACCCCCCTGCACCTCGTGAAGTGCGACCATGAAGGCCTGGATGGAGGGATCTGTTCCAGCGCCGCTGCGGAAGGCGACGGCACTGCGCCGCGTCATCGGGAGCGCGGTCAGCGTGATGCCGGGGGAGGGCAGTGCGCTGAGCTCGGGTACCACCGCGACACCTACGCCGGCCTTGACCAGCTTCAGAGTGGTGTCGTAGTCGTCCACGCGGTGCCATGAGTCGGGCTGGAAGCCGTTTGCCTCGCACAGGCGTGTCACGGCTGCGTGGCACAGGGTGTCCTCCGCGGGAAGGATCCACGGTGCGCGGCTCCACCTGCGGACGGGTTCAGCCACGTCAACGAGCTTCCACCCGAGCGTCGTTGGGTCGGCGGGAGCGGCCAGGAGCATGCGTTCCGTGAAGACCGGCTTGCTCTCGACACCCGCCTCGACCGGCGACAGGAAGCCTTCGTAGGAGTGGACCAGAGCCAGATCCAGCTGACCCGCGCGCAGGGCGTCGGGGGCGTCCACAGGGTCTATCTCCTGGATCCACAGCTCCAGTCTCGGGTGGGAGGCGCGCAGCGCGGTGTACACGCTGGCGGACAGGAATCCGGCTGCTGAGGGGTAGAAGCCCGTGCGCAGCGGGCCTGTCGCCCCCCGGCTTTCCACGAGTTCGGCCTGGGCCGCCTCTAGGTGTTCGAGTATGGCTTCCGCGCGGCGCACCAGCTTGGTTCCAGCTGGGGTCAGAGCCACCCGACGGCCGCTGCGTTCGAGGAGTGTGATGCCCGTCTTGCGTTCTAGCTGTGACAGCTGTTGTGAGACCGCGGAGGGGCTGTAGGAGAGAGCTTCGGCCACGGCGGCGATCGTCCCGCGGTGGGCGAGCTCCCTCAGGAGGCGGAGTTGGTGCAGGTTGAGCATCAGCCCAGCTTATGAGAACCATCAGATCTTCCTGCTGGACCGTGGTGTTGGTGCCGGGCAGGATCCATGCACATGGGAAGCAGCACGCTGGCAAGCGGGGTTTACATCCCGCTCATCACGCCTTTCACCGCTACCGGTGATGTCGCTCTCGGGGCTCTGGAGCGTCTGGCTCATGAGGTCCTGGATGAGGGAGCCGTCGGTCTGGTGGCACTCGGCACGACGGCCGAGGTGGCAACGCTCGATGCCGGGGAGAAAACGGCTGTCGTGGATGTGGTCGCCCGGGTGTGCCGCGAGCGGGCCGCCTCCTTGATGGTCGGTGCTGGAAGCAACGACACCGCGGCAAGTGTCGAGGCGTTGACTGCCCTCAAGTCGGTGCCCGAAGCAGTGTCGTCGCTGACGCTGGTTCCGTACTTCACAAGGCCCTCCGAAGAGGGCGTGGTCGCTCACTTCACCGAGTTGGCAGCCACTAGTCCAGTGCCGCTGACGATCTATCACATCCCGTACCGCACAGGCCAGGAGCTGAGCGCCCAGACGCTGCGGCAGCTGGGGGCTCTGCCAGGTATCGCCGGGGTGAAGTACGCGGTCGGCGGGATCACCCACGCCACTGTGGACCTGATGGCCGACTGCCCCGACGACTTCGCCGTGATGGCCGGGGATGACGCCTTCCTCTCACCGTTGCTGGCCATGGGTGCACACGGGGGCATCCTGGCCTCCGCCCATCTGGCAACCAGCGATTTCGCCGAGTTGGTCCGGGCCTGGCAGGCAGGCGACGCCCACCGCGCCAGGGGACTGGGGCATCGGCTCTCCGCCCTGTCGGCCGCGTTGTTCACCGAACCGAACCCCGCGGTCATCAAGGGTGTACTGCACGCACAGGGACGGATCCCCTCTCCCGCCGTCCGGCTGCCGCTGCTGCCCGCTGGGGCAGACAGCGTGGCCGGCGCCCTTCGCGCGCTCGCCATGATTGATCAGTAGAACCCCGGCAACTATGTCAGGTTGCCTGTTCTCTGATCCGTTTCGATCACGGGTGACGGCCCTGCGGTGGCTGCCGCCCGTCGCGCAGGAGGATCTGCGAGTGGCAGCAACCGATGGTGGAAGGATCGCGGGCAACATGCCAGTTCTCTAGTTCCCCCGGTGATCAGAGCAACCGCCGGTGAGGCCGCGGCCAGCAGATCCCAGAACGTACTCGCGGCGGTGGTGGAGCAAGGGGTGTGCAAGGGCGCGTGCCTCATCGACACCACCGAACTCAGACCTGATCACGGGCCAGGACCGCAACGGGTTGAGTAACGCGCTCACCGAAGAGCCGTCCCGGCCACAGAGTGGTGGCGCCAGTCCGGGCCTCGACGTCCATGAGACCAGCGAGCACTCACCGCTTGGACAGGCTCCGCCCAGGCCGCACAACGGGGTGTCGGCACAGGCCGCGTAGAACACCGGCCGTCCTGCACGGAATGAGACCACACCCCTACATCCCGGCCTCGCCGGACGAAAGGTCACCAGCTATGAATGTCGTGCTCGTGCACGTAAAGAACAACCTGCTCCCGGACCACATCCGCACAGCTCCGGAGATCGGGCACCTCACCGTGATCACTGAGCCCGGTCACGTGCAGCAGTACGGTCCCGAGGTTGACGTCCGCGTCATCGAGAGCGTGGAGAATCCCGAACTCCTGCGGCTTGAGGTGCTCAAGCTGCTGCGCGAGCGCCACATCGACCGGATCTACGCTCCGTTCGAGCGGGGCCAGGCGCAGGTCGGATACGTCCGCACCTACTTCGGCATCCCCGGCATCGGGTCGGAGGTCTCCCACGCCTTCTCCAGCAAGTACGCGATGAAGCAGCAGATGCGCGAGGCCGGACTGCCTGTCGCAGACTTCCGGCTCGCACCCGGGCTGGATCAGGTGGCCGAGGCCGGCGCCGCGCTGGGCTGGCCGGTGGTCATCAAGCCGATGGTCGGCGGCGGAGCCATGGACGTCTGCGTTTTCCACTCCGCCGAGCAAGTTGAGGAGTTCATCGCCTCGCCGGACGCCGAGCCGATGCATGCCCTGCCCTGCCCCGTGGTCGTCGAGAAGTTCGTCGAGCTGACCGGCGAATACCACTGCGACGGTGTTGTGCAGGAAAGCGAGGTCGTCTTCGCGGCCTCCTCCCGATACCTTGCTCCGGTTCTGGGACACGGCGCTCTGTTCGGCTCGATGACCCTGCCCGCCGGCGATTCCGTGCGCACCCGCATGGAGGAACTGCACGACCAGGCGGTGGAGGCGCTAGGACTCACCGACGGTGTCACACACATGGAGTTCCTGGACACCGCCGACGGGCTGATCGTGGGCGAAATCGCCTGCCGAGCCGCAGGCGGCGGCATCCCACACGCCCTCGCACTGCACAGCGGTGTGGATGTGTGGAAGGCATCCCTTCAGCTCGCGCTCGGTCTGGACCCGAAGGTGGACCGCGCGCCCGAGCAGGGCGTGACTGCGCACTGCTACCTGCCGCTTCGGCCCGGCCGTATCGTCTCGATGACCGGAGCCGCAGAACTGCAGGCCCTGCCGTTCGTCACCGACGTGCAGATGCTCCACAAGGTCGGTGACGTCGTCCCCAAGCGCCTCACCTCCGCCGCCGCCAGCGCCCTGGTCTTCCTGCAGGCCCAATCCACCGAGCAGGCTGAAGAAGCGATCGCCCGCGTTTACGAGGCGTTCCACATCGAGATCGAGACCCTGTCACCATGAACTACCTGATCCTCAACCGCAGCTCTCTCGCCTTGCGGCCCCGCCCCAGGTTGCTGCGCAAGGTGCCTGACGAGTGGTGCCGCATCCGCGGTGTCACTGAATCCAAGGTGGCCGCCCAGGCCGGCGCCCGGCTGCGCCACGCAACCGCAAGCATGGAGACCGTCGCCTCGGCACTGGTCGTCAGAACGACCCGCGCAGAGGTAGAACGTACGCTCGACGAGCTGAAGGCTTGGGTTGAGGCAGGGACCGGCATCGAGCCCGAATCGCCGGCGAATGAAGCATCGGCCGAAGGCGCCGAGCGGTGACCGCCCACCGCTTCGCGCTCCGGAGGCACTGATGCGAGAAACCTTTGCCCTTGTCCGTAAAACCCCGGGCTGTCTCTTGCTGCTGTTCGGGAACGTCGCGATCACCTTCGGTACCAACCTGGTACTTCCCTATTTGGCCGTCTACCTCACTACCGAACAGGACATCTCCCCCTGGGCTGTCGGCGTCGCCTTCACCGCTAAGCTCTGGGCCCAGCAGGGCCTGATGGTTTTCGGCGGATCAATTGCAGACCGCCTCGGCATCGTACGCACGATTTGCCTCGGGATCCTCCTGCGTGCTCTGTCATATGTGCTGATCGTGACCGCGACCTCGGGAACGGCTGCTGTAATCGCCTGCGGCATGGTGGGACTGGGCAGCGCTCTATACATCCCAGCGGGCAAGGCGGCCCTAGCCCGACTGGTTGACGGCCGCGCGGAGACCACCGCCATTTTCGCCCTGCGCAGTACCGCGAATAACGTCGGCACCGCTGTGGGCCCTCTAGCAGGCGGGCTACTACTATTCCTGGCTTCACCGGGCATCGGTTTCCTTGCCGCGGCCGGATTGTTCCTCGCGCTGCTGTTTCCGTTCTGGCAGCTGCGCCACCGCATCCCGCACACCCCGGCAGAGCCCGCTGGAGACGGGGGGGTCAGCGCCGAAACCAAACCAGGTGTATTCGGGATCTTGCGTTCCTACCCGCAAATGATCTGGGTACTCGCCACGGCGATCGTCTTCGGTTTCTGCTATGTGCAGATTGAATACGCCATGCCGATCACGGCAGCCAGCGAACAGGGTCAGGCGTTCGTTGGTGTGCTTTACACCATTAATGCGGTGGCCGTAGTGGTGATGCAGCTGGTGCTCTCCGCACGCCTGAGCCGGATCGCGAACGCGGCGGCCGTCATTGTGGCCGGCTTGGGGGCGATGGCCGTTGGCTTCGGCCTGTTCAGCCAGGGCTCCATTGCCTTCCTGGTACTCGGCGTACTGCTCTTCACGGTTGGCGAGGTGATCGTCGACCCTCGGCTGGATGGCGAGGTGTCCCGGGCCGTGCCGGCCGCGCAGCGTGCTACCGCGTTCGGCATGGTCGGTCTCGGTATGGCCGTAGGCGGCACCCTTGCCAACGCCGCTGCTTCCTCAGCGCTCGGCCCGGGCCGACTGGGGGACCGTTACTGGCTACTGCTACTCGCAGCTGCCGCCGTGCTCGCTCTCGTCACCTGGGTGACCGCGCCGCGACGTGGTCGCACGGCCACTGTCGAGCCATCGGCGCAGGTCGCGGGCTGACCTCTAGCTGGTGGCGGGACTGAAGCAGAACGGATGAGACCCTGCCAGTCCTGCGCAACAGCACTGCCACAAGCAGTATTCCGTTGAACGATGTACGAACCGCTTGTGTGGCTGCAACTCACCCGCCCACGCTTGGACAGCCGCAGGAACCGCACCCATAACCACCACATCAAGCGACCAAATCAAGCAACCGTCACGCCAAAGGTTTCCTGTCATGACCGACACCACTGCTTCCTGCACCACCGGCGCCGTCGCCGCCGGCCTTGCCACCATCGCCGCCGACGGCACCGTCCTGGACACCTGGTTCCCCGCCCCCGAGCTCACCGCCGAGCCCGGCCCCGCCGGGACCGAGCGCCTCACCGCCGAGCGCGCCGCCGAACTGCTCGGCACCGCCACACCCAAGACGACCGGCCCCGACCCGCGCCGCGGCGTGGAGGTCGTCGCCGTCCGTACGGTCATCGCGTCCCTGGACGACAAGCCGCTGGACGCGCACGACGCGTACCTGCGCCTGCACCTGCTCTCGCATCGCCTGGTGAAGCCCCACGGCCAGAATCTGGACGGTCTCTTCGGGCTGCTCTCCAACGTCGCCTGGACCTCGCTCGGTCCGATCGCGGTCGACGACGTCGAGACGGTACGCCTGAACGCCCGCGCCGAGGGCCTGCACCTGCAGGTCACCTCCGTCGACAAGTTCCCGCGGATGACGGACTACGTGGCTCCCAAGGGCGTCCGCATCGCCGACTCCGACCGGGTCCGCCTGGGCGCCCACCTCGCCGAGGGCACCACGGTCATGCACGAGGGATTCGTCAACTTCAACGCCGGCACGCTCGGCGTCTCGATGGTCGAGGGCCGCATCTCCGCGGGCGTTGTCGTCGGCGACGGCTCCGACATCGGCGGCGGCGCCTCCACCATGGGCACCCTCTCCGGCGGCGGCAACGTCCGCATCACCATCGGCGAGCGCTGCCTGATCGGCGCCGAGGCGGGCATCGGCATCGCGCTCGGCGACGAGTGCGTCGTCGAGGCGGGCCTGTACGTCACGGCCGGCACCCGCGTCACGCTGCCCGACGGCCAGATCGTCAAGGCCCGTGAACTGTCCGGCGCCTCGAACATCCTATTCCGCCGCAACTCGGTCTCCGGCGCCGTCGAGGCCCGCCCGAACAACGCGGTCTGGGGCGGTCTGAACGAGATCCTCCACAGCCACAACTGACCGTCGGCCGCCGGAGCCGAGCCATCAGTCTGACCGCAGCAGCTCCTCGTACGCCGCCCGCATCCCGTCGACCGTCTCCCGGCCGGTGCGTTTCAGAGGTTCGCGGACGTGGCAGTGGCTCTTCCCGTCCGCCCGCTCGTCGCTTGCGCCAAACGGAGACTCGTTGACCTTCTGGGCACCGACGAGAGCGCGCTTCACTGACGCGCGATGACGCAGAGCACTACGACCAGGACTCCGTCCTGACCTTAGGCGATACCGACCCATAACTCGCGCCCGCCTTCCGCGCGCGAGCCCTACCCGAGCGAGGACGCCATGCAGCGTGAATCGAACCACGGCCTCACCATGGCCGTGGTCAGTGAACAAGAGGCCGTGACCACCGACTGGGCGCGGCACCGTGACGAGATCGACATCGTCCAGGTGGTCGAGCCGACCGACCGCGCGGTGCCCGCACTCGCCGCAGCGGGATTCGTGGTGAAACCGGACCACTTGGTCTGGATCGCCCCGGCGGGAGGCAGCGAGGAGGAGTTCTTCAGCCGCTTGTCCCAGAACAGCCGATACCTGTTCCGCAAGTCACTGCGCAGGACCGAGGCCGACGGGGTCCAGATCAGCGTCAGGCATCCGCTGACGCCGGAGAGCCTTGACTCCTTTCTCGATGTGTACACCTCGCGCATCGGCGAAATGCACAATGGCCTCATGCTCGCACCGCTCGAGCGGGACGACTTTCTTGCCCGAGGGGACGAATACCTCACCGTCAGCGCCCTCCGGGACGGGAGCGTGGTTGGCGGCTGTATCTGCCATTACTCCGCCGCGGACGATCTTCTCCGTCTCCGCTATGCGGCAGTGGCCCCGGGACACCACGGTGACAGCCTGACCCGGAGCATCTACGCGACTGTCTTTCGGGTCGCCCGCGAGCTGGACTGCCGGACCATCTCCCTGGGGATCGACTTCAACCTCTACGGGCACGTGGTGCGCACGGGCCTGTTCCGGTTCAAGACACAGTTGGGCTTCACACCGATCCCGCGCCAACAGTTCTCCGGCGCCATCGGCAGGGATGTCGCTGAACGAGTGCTGCGGCTGGACAACCTCAGCGATCCCAGCCTGATCCTGGGATACGCGATGTCCGGCCCGAACGGCACCATCGACCGCACCAGGTTGAAGGGGGAGGCTGTCTCCAGTACTCCGGAACTTGATCTGCGTCCCTTCGAGGCAGACTTTCTGGCCGGGTTGAGCGTCACCGTGGTCAGCCCTGACGCGGAAACTCCCGAACTGACCTTCCCCTCATAGCGTAGAGACCCTGACTGCAGGGGAAGTGGGGAGTCATGGCGGATAAGCGACGGGAGTTTGATGCTGCAGCTTCCCCTTGATCGCGGACACCTGGAAGGCTGGGACAGGGGGCCAGAGAAAGAAGTAGTGAGCTGAACCGGGTCAGCGCACCCCGCGGTGCCGCTGACGACGCGTCCACAGACCCGGTCAACGGTATGAATCGCGGTGCGACGGCAATTGCGAGATCCTGGGGAGGAGCGCGCCCGGCAGTGGCGAACGGGCAGCGCGCCCGACAGCGGCGACGCATACCCAGCGTGACACCCGCACCTAGCGCGGAAGGCGGGCTGTGATGAGCGATTCAGATACGGGCGCCGCCGGGCGGAGCCAGGGCGAGATGGCCCCACTCTCGGCGATAAGGTTGAGCGTCAATGATCAGGTGCGGCGGCTTGAGGTGGATCCACGGACCTCGCTGCTCGACGCGCTGCGCGAACATCTGCGTCTGAGCGGAACCAAGAAGGGGTGCGATCACGGGCAGTGCGGCGCCTGCACCGTGCTGATCAACGGCCGGCGCGTCAACTCCTGTTTGACGCTCGCCGTCATGCACGAGGACGACAAGATCGTGACGATCGAGGGCCTGGGCGATCCCGATGGCCTGCACCCCATGCAACGCGCCTTCATCGAGAGTGACGGCTTCCAATGTGGCTACTGCACTCCCGGCCAGATCTGTTCGGCTGTCGGAATGCTCGCCGAGGCGGAGGCGGGTTGGCCCAGCCACGCCACCGCTGACGTGGCCTCGCCGCGGATCGCGTTGACCGATGAGGAGATCCGCGAGCGGATGAGCGGCAACATCTGTCGGTGCGCCTCCTATCCGAACATCGTCGCGGCCATCCGTAGCATCGCGGGGGGAGTCCCGGGATGAGGCCCTTCACCTACGAGCGAGCGACGGATGTACAGGCCGCCGTCGCCGCGGTGTCCCGAACCGGCGCGAAATTCATCAGCGGCGGCACCAATCTGCTCGACCTGATGAAGCTCGACATCGAGAAACCCAGCCATCTGGTCGACATCAGTCGGCTTCCGTTGCGGGACGTCGAGGAGCTCCCGGACGGCGGACTGCGCATCGGCGCGCAGGCGGCGAACTCCGACGTGGCCGCCGATGCCCGAGTGCGCACCCGCTATCCGGTGCTGTCGGAGGCGCTGGTGGCAGGCGCCTCGGGCCAGTTGCGCAACAAGGCGTCGACCGGTGGAAACCTGTTGCAGCGCACTCGCTGCCCCTTCTTCTACGACACTGCCGCGGGCTGCAACAAACGGAATCCCGGATCCGGATGCTCGGCGATCGGCGGGTTCAACCGGATACACGCGATCCTCGGTGCCAGCGACTCCTGCATCGCTACCCACCCCTCAGACATGGCCGTCGCGATGACCGCGCTGGAAGCGGAGATCGAGCTGCTCGACTCCGATCAGGCGGTACGCCGCGTGGCCATCACGGACTTCTACCGGCTGCCGGGCGATACGCCGCACATCGAGACCGTGCTGCGGCCCGGCGAGATGATCACGAGCGTCGTCCTGCCACCGCCCCCGCCGGGCCGGCAGAAATACCGCAAGGTGCGCGACCGGGCGTCGTACGAGTTCGCGCTGGTCTCCGTGGCGGCTGTCGTCTCGACAGACCAGGGAACGATCAGTGAGGCGCGGGTGGCGTTCGGCGGTGTGGCGCACAAGCCGTGGCGGTCCATCGAGGCGGAGGCCGCGTTGACCGGCCGTCCGGCCACGATGGCTACCTATCGCGCCACCGCCGAAGCGGCGATGCGCGACGCGGTCGGGCAGGGGCACAACGACTTCAAGATCGAGCTGGCCAAGCGCACGCTGTGCCGCACGCTGGCGCAAGTGGCAGGGGCGAGCTGAGGAGACGGCATGATCGGGCAAGCTCTGAACCGCGTCGACGGCCCGTCGAAGGTCGCCGGCCGGGCCACCTACGCCTACGAGCACTGGGAGGCCGGCCAGCCGGTCTACGGTTTCATCGTCGGCGCGACGATCGGCAAAGGCCGCATCACCCGGATCGACACCGAGAACGCCGAACGCGCACCCGGCGTGCACATGGTGATGACCCATCTCAACGCCCCGGAGCAGGGCCTCCGCGATGAGTCCGTTCCGTTCGAGTACTGGCGCGCCCAGCCGGTGCTGACCAGCCCCGACATCCACTATTACGGCGAGCCGGTGGCACTCGTCGTCGCCGCGACCCTCGAGCAGGCCCGAGCGGGGGCCGGTCTGGTCGAAGTCGAATATACCGGCGGACAGGGGCGTTTCGACTTCGCCGAGCAGGAAGACGAGGTGTACATCCCGAAAGTGGTCAATGCCGGTCTCCCCACCGACACTGCGGTGGGCGATTTCGATGCCGGGTTCGACAGCGCGGCGGTCAAGGTCGACCAGCACTACACGACGCCGTACGAGTTCTCGATGCCGATGGAACCGCACGCATGTCTGGTGGAACCGCGCGACGAGGACCTGGTCGTCTACGTCAGCTGCCAGATCGTCGACGCTGCGCGGGCCTCGATCGCCAGCACGCTTCGGATCGACCCGGCGCGGGTTCACATCGTCACCCCCTTCGTCGGCGGAGGGTTCGGTTCCAAGCTGGGCATCCATTCCGAGACGATCCTGGCGGCCCTCGCCGCTCGCGCGTTGCGCCAACCGGTCAAGGTCGCGATGACCCGGCAGCAGATCTTCCAACTCGTCGGCAACCGCCCCACGTCCAGCCAGCGGGTTCGACTGGGCGCGGAGCAGGACGGACGGCTGACCGCGATCGCCCATGACGTCACCATGCACACCAACCCCGACGTCGAGTACGCCGAGCAGACCGCCGCGACGACCCGCAGCCTCTACGCCGCGCCCCACCGGCTGACCAGCCACCGGCTCGCGCCGCTCGATCTGCCGCCCGGGACGGACGTCCGGGCGCCGGGCGAAGCGCCGGGCATGCTGGCGGTCGAGTCGGCGATGGACGAGCTGGCCCATGCGCTCGGGATGGACCCGGTCGAGCTGCGGATCCGCAACGAGCCCACCGTCGATCCCGAGCGAGACGTGCCGTACAGCGACCGGCGCCTGGTCGAGTGCCTGCGCGAAGGCGCGCGCCGGTTCGGCTGGGAGCACCGCCCCGCCACCCCGGCGAGTGTGCGCGACGGACGGTGGTTGGTCGGCTACGGCATGTCGGCCGCCATTCGCGGGCATTTCCAAGGGCCGACAGCGGCGCGGGTGCGGTTGGAGGCTGACGGCACCGCCGTCGTCCAGACGGACATGACCGACCTCGGCACGGGCACGTACACCGTCCTGACCCAGGTCGCGGCCGGCGGGCTCGGACTGCCGCCCGATCGGGTGCGCATCGAGCTCGGGCGTTCCGAGTTTCCCACCAGCTGGGGGTCCGGCGGCTCGTGGGGCGCCGCCAGCTCGAGCAATGCGGTGCACGGTGCGTGTATGGTCCTGCGCGAGCAGCTCCTGGCCGCGGCGCGCGGCGACACGCGCTCCCCGCTGCACGGCCTGGACCCGGCGGACGCCGTGTTCTCCGATGGCAACGTGGCTATCGGCGGCGCGTCCGAGGCGCTGAGCGAGATCGTCGCACGCAACCATCCGGAAGGTGTCGAGGCGGAGGGCGGTACCCGCTTCATGGGCGATGATCCGAACTACACGGACTACTCGATCAACACCTACGGGGCCCATTTCGCTGAAGTGGGGGTCGACGCGGACACCGCCGAGATCCGTCTGCGGCGGATGCTCGGCGTGTTCTCGGTGGGCCGCGTGCTCAACGCGAAGACGGCTCGTTCGCAGCTGATCGGCGGCATGATCTGGGGAGTCGGCGCGGCCCTCGAAGAAGAGGCCGTGGTCGACCTGCGATCCGGCGCCTTCGTCAACCGGGACTTTGCGCAATACCTTGTGCCGGTCCACGCCGACATCCCCGACGTCGACGCGGTCATCCTTGACGGGTACGACGACAAGGCCAACGTCCTGGGCGCGAAGGGCGTCGGCGAGCTGGGCATCTGCGGGGCCGGTGCGGCGGTCGTGAACGCGGTGTTCAACGCCACCGGCGTGCGCGTGCGCGACTTCCCCATCACCATCGAGAAGGTGCTGCCCGGTCTACCACTGATGGATACCTGAATCCGTGACGACGGTGCCGGTTCGCCGGCCATTGGGCGTGAGCTGGCAGTGTCCGGGCCCGTCGTCGTCGGTGCGAGTGACGAAGGCCCAGTCGTGGAGCCGGGGTCCTTGGCGCACGCCCGCCTCCTCGCGGAGGACGTCGGTGGCGCCGCCGAGGCGCTGGAGTTCGTGTGCCGCGATGCTCTTACCCGCGGCCAGACCTCCTTCTTCCAGAGGTCCACTGCATCGTCGTCGCGATCGATCGCTCGCCGTGCTGGCTGCTGCCACGACCAGCCGTGCCACTTCAACAATCGCCACGTGCCCTCCACGGTGTAGGAGACGTGGAACATCCGACCGATCAGGGTCTTCACACGGGCCAACGTCCACCGCTGATCAGCCCAGCCATGCGCGAGTGGACCGCGCTCCAACTCCCGTTCCAGCCTGGAAATTTGGTCGTCGGATGGCCGGGAGCGGCCAGGCGACCCTTTCGAGGCGACACCAAGTGCACCGCCCTCACGCCACTGACGTCGCCACCGCTCCACCGACCGCTCCGACACCCTGAGCGCGGTCGCGATGGCTCTGGTCGTCTGCCCAGCCTCGAACCGGGCCACCGCATCCAGACGCACTCGCTCGCGGGCATGTCTCGACATGGTGGGTACGAAATCAAAGGCGTCCTCGCCAGTGGCGTTCCGGAGCTGCTCCACACCCGGGGCCGTCGCGGCGGAGGCACGTCTCGACAGGCCGGCCGCAGCGTCGTGCTGACCGGCAGCCTGCATGGCTTCGAGAATGTGAGAGACCGCGAACGGATTGTTCAGGGGGGCTTGGCCTGCAGCCCGGTCGGACAACGTGGCCACGGCCTTGTGTGCTTGAACGTGCCGCAGCGCGTGGAGCAAGGGTGCGATCCCGTACTCGTGTTTCAGCTGGACGAGCTCGGCGGGCTGACGCTCCAGCAGGGCGGCCACCGCCTGAGAGGCATTGAGTTCCCGCAGCGCACACAGCAGCTGAGCGACATGGAACGGATCATCGAGGCGCATGTGGCCGGCGGCGCGGTCCGCCAGGGTCCCGGCGGCCTCCGTGGCTTCAGTGGCGTCCAGCACCCGCAAAAGCTGCGCCATGTCCGGCCCGTCGTCGAGTGCCACGTGTTCGACTGCGCGGCCGGCGAGAACAGCGTGCGCCGCCCGTTGACCTCCGTCGTACAGTTCGGACAGCAGCCCGGCGACCACGTCCGCCTCGTGCAGGGGAGCGGTGCGGGCGGCGCGGTCGGCCAGGGCGGTGATGGCGCGGCTCGGTGCCTCCGCCTCGCGCATGGCGCGCAGGAGCCAGACGACGTTCTCGACGTCGGTGATCGGAACGCCCTCCGCCGCGCGCTCCGACAGCCTGCCGAGGGCATCGGCCGCCTCCGGACCCTGCATGGCATGGAACTCGCTGAGGAGAGCCGCGACGGCGTAGGGGTGATCGAGGTGAGCGCATGTGACAGGGCTGCGCTCCATCCACAGCGCGACAGCCCTCTCCGTGCCGAGGAAACGCAGCTGCTGAGCCAACTCCGCGCTTGCGTAGGGATCGTCGAGGGGCGAGTCGGCCGCGGCACGCTCGGCCAGGATGCTCGCCTCCAGGTACGCCCCTGCCTTTCCCAGCATTGCTATCAGCCACGCGACGCCGTCCGTATCGTCGAGCCGGACATGTACTGCAGGGTTCCGGTGCAGGAGGGCGTCCAGAGTCGTCGAGGCGTCGGCGCGCGCCTGCCGGATGTCACGCTGCACGCTGCGCAGGTCCTGCGTGCCCGGCACACGTGCACGGTGAGCCCCCATGGCGGCAGGGCTCGGGTCTCTCAGCAGTTCTTCCAGCAGGCGGGCCACACCGCGGGCTTCGTCCAACTGGATGTGCGCGGCAAGGTCACGAGCGAAAAGCGCCCTGATCGCCTGCGGTGCGTGGACGTACCGCAGGACGGACAGCAGTTCGCCAACGCCTTCGCCGTCGTTCAGCGCCACGTGTTCAGCGACCCACTGGGCCCCTGTGCGCCGAGGATCGCGCCCCAGCGTGCTCAGGTCCATCAGGAGACTGAAGGCTGCGCCGGTATGGCCGGCGAGGATGGCCTGTCGATGCAACAGGATCGATCGGCGGTACAGGCCCCGGCGCAGAGCCTCACGCGCGAGCGACGCCAGATCGGCCGGGTCGGTGGTGTGCCGGGCCAGAGCGTCCCAGAGGGCGGTACCGCCGATGATGTCCCGGCGCTGCCGGCGGGTGTTCTGGTCCAGGTAGCCGTTGGGTTCGTAGCGAGGGTCGGCACCGGAGCGGCTCCTGACCGTGGTGAGGACGGTAAGAGTACGGCGGACATCCGTTCGGGTTCCGTCCTGTTCGCGGTGGCCGCGGCAGAGGTCGTCGAGTGCTGTGCGAGCCCAGTCCGGGGCGCCGGGCCGCTGCGTGTCGGCGAAGTAGTCCTCGGCACTGGCCGCCAGCACGGCCGCGGGCAGGGCGGCATGGTGGCCGAGGCGGCGGGCGTCGAGGGCGGCACTGATGAGCGCCTGCTCCGAGGCGGTGAAGAGATCGCCGTCCGTGAAGTGGTCCAGGAGCTCCGGGCCGCCGGTCAGGTGTTGGAGCACCCGTCCGTCCGCGGCACCGGCAGCGACGGCCCGGACGACGCGGGGATCAGGACGGCCGTGCGGGCCCTGCAGCCGGAGCAGCTGGTTCAGTTCCTCGTACTTCAGATGGTCGGGAACCTTGATGAGGCGTGTCAGAGGACCGGTGAGGAGCGCACGGGCAGCGGCATGGGTGTCCGGCACATGGCCTTGAGCGGTCAGCTCGTCCAGGTACGGACGCTTCCACAGGGCGCCCACGGCCACGATGCCCGGCGTACGGGCGAGCAGCCGTTGCAGGTGACCGGCGGCCGTGGAGCCCGCATCGTCGTCGAGGAAGCGTTGCGTCTCGTTGAGCCACAGAACCGTGCCGGCGGCGACCTCGTCGCTCACCAACAATCGCTGCAGCTCGGCGGCGTCGTTCGGCCGTAACAGCGGCCAGTCCGGCGTCGCCGCCATCAGGGCTTCATAGAGAGCGCGGGTCTTGCCGGTGGCCGAATCACCGACCAGCACCGCGAACACGGACCGACCACCAAGCGCGGCCCGTGTCACCGCCTCTCGCAGTATCTGGTCGTGCGGACGCAGCAGGTAGGGCGGTAAGGATTACCGGACCTCGTCATCAGCGTCGTCGTCTCCGGGGAAGGCGGCCCGGAGAACGCCGAGTTCCAGGGGATCGGTCTGCCCGACCCTCGCCCAGGCATCCCCCGTAGAGCGATCCGCGGTCGGATCCGGCAGCCTGGCCTGTCTGTACAGCAGGTCCCACCGGGCTTGCTCCTCTTTACGCTGTGTATCCGCCCTGAGACGTTGCTCGTCGGTGAGACGTGCTCTGGCCTGCGGCGTCTCGTTCCAGTCGAGAAGGGCCTCCACAAAGCACCATGTCTTCAGCCACTCCCCCGGGGCCTTACCCCAACGGAACCAGTCACTCACAGTGCTGTCTGAGAGAACGATGCCGTGCTTCTTCTTGACTCTGGCAAAGACGCGCTTGCGTGAATAACTCCCGGTCGAGACGAGCCTCGCCGCCTGTTCGGCCTCATGCAGGGCGCGCGCGAACTCCCTCTTGCCGGGATGTCTGATGTGCGTGAGATCCTCGTCCATGCTCCCCTGCCCCCACACGTCACCTTGTCCGCCGCGTCCGGCCGGACACTCCGGACAGCGGCGCTGACCTGCCCCGACTCCCCAAGTGTCCGGCGGCGTCCGGGGAATGCAGACAGGCGGCGGTCGCGTCCCCAGGCTGAATCCTGCCCGCCGTTGAAGCGCAGCGTGCGGGAAACGAGGAGGTTCGAGGAACATGGAGCTGACGTGGCTGGCCTTTGCGGTAACCGTGGTCGCCGTCGCCGTCGCCGTCGCCGTCGCCGTCGCCGCCGTGGGACTCGCGGCGATGAACGGCACCGAGTCACGGCACCGCGCGGCCGTACTGTACGCGCTGGCCGAGGTCGTACGCGCACTGCGCAGGAAATGACGCGGCAGAACGAGGCGCTGCTGCGCAGCGCCACCGCGCGCACCCACAGTCAGGCTCAGGACGCCTCTCTCACCCCGGAACGTCTTCCTGGGAGGCCCGGTCGGTCGTGCCCCGTACGAGTAGCAGAAGGGCGTCGCCCAGGTCGTCCCCGGGGCCCCCGGCGGGGAGTGGCCGGCATTGTGGCCGCAGACGAAGCCCGGGTCCGGGACGTGATCCACAACTTGAACGCCGACGGCTTCGACTCCCTCTACCCGAAGTACAAAGGTGGTCGGCCGAGGACGTTCACCCTCCGAGCGGCGAGAGATCAAGAAGATCGCCAAGTCCAGGCCGGCCGAGCACGGCCTGCCATTTTCGACCTGGAGCCTGGCCAAGCTGGCCGACTTCTTGGTCGCCGAGGGGGTGGTCGACGACATCAGCCACGAGGGCCTGCGCATCCTGCTGCGCGAGGAGGTGTCGTTTCAACCACCCGGGTCGGCGACTGGGCCGCGGCCAACAACGTCGAGTTCGCCTACACCCCGACCAACAGCTCCTGGCTGAACCGCATCGAGGCCCAGTTCACCGCCCTGCGCTACTTCACGCTGGACGGCACCGACCATGCCGGCCACAAGGAGCAGGGCAGCATGATCCGCCGCTACATCATCTGGCGGAACAAGCACACCGCCGATATTCGCTTGCACGCAATCGTCACTCGGGCCAACGTCGCCTGACATCCGACGAAGGCAGAGAAGATGACCACGCAGACCCACCCCGTCGACCACGAACTCATCCAGGCCGCAGCGCACGTCGCTCGCACACGCTGCCGGGGTGACAACCACACCATGGCAGCCGCAGCCCGCGCCCGGGACGGCCGGATCGTCACCGCGGTGAACGCTTACCACTTCACGGGAGGACCCTGCGCTGAACTCGTTCTCATCGGCGCGGCAGCCACCCAGGGCGTCTACGAACTGGACACAATCGTCGCCGTGGGCGACCGCGACCGAGGGGTTGTTCCCCCGTGCGGCCGGTGCCGTCAGGTCCTTCTCGACTACTTCCCTGCCCTCAAGGTCATCGTCGGCGAGGGGGACCGCATCCGAACCGTCCTCATCACCGACTTGCTGCCCGAAAGCTACGTCTGGGCCGACCATCAGCTCGAGGCCGAGAAAACCGCGCCACTCAGCACGGGCTGACACCGCCAGCCGACAACAGGGCGAACGTTGTCTGATGCGGCACCAGACCGGGCTCCTTCTCGTCTCCCACCCAGCACGAGATTCTTCGGTGCTGGTTTGGTGCTGACTTCGGAGGGCCAATGGCGGCAAAACGGCAGGTCTTAGCTCTGAGCGGATGAGTCGTCGTACCACTCGATGGTGGTGCCGATCAGGCTCGCGGCGACGATGCGCTTGAGTGAACTGGGGGTGGGTGGAGCGGTTGCCGAGGCGGCCATGGTCACCACTTCCGAGCGGGGACGGGGACGTTTACGTGTCGCCACACCGTAGAAACGCGCAGGTCAGTGGCACATGTGCTGGGACACCATACTTCGGCCGCCCGCTGTGCGCGCGACCACCATGATGGGAGTGCGGGGGCTGGGGGCAGGGTCGAATTGGCGCAGGGAAGGGGCCTGCCGGAGTTGCGCGATACGCCACAGTTTGGTGACCCGCTGCTGATTCCCGTGCTGGTTCGGTGCTGACCTGAAACCCCACGTCAGCACCCCTGATCACCCCTCCCGTGCTGACTTGGTGCTGACCACGCAGCGTTGAGCTTTGACAAGGGTGATGCCCGTACCAGCTCCGGGTCCGTATCTCATTCTCGACGTTTCAGCGCACGTGCCACGCGTGGGAGTTCCTCGTGCAGCAGTCGGCCGGCCAGGGCGCCGCCGAATACGACGAGGCCGACGCCGACCAGCCAGGACTGGAGGACCAGGACGGTACCGATGGCGCCGTAGGTGACGGCGTTGGATGCGTCTTCAGCACGGGCGCCCCCTCCAGGTGAGCCGCTGTCGGGTCGAGCCCGATGCACGGCGAGCAAGCCAGAAGTGGGGCCCGGCGACCGTGGTCAAGTGTTCAGGCCGGTGAGGGGTTCGGTTCCGTCGATGAAGGCGCAGGCCAGGTCGGACAGGCGGCGGTTGTGTGCACGGGCGTAGCTGCGTAGTGCGGTGAAGGCTTGTTCCATGTCGATGCCCTGGCGTTCTGCGAGTTTGCCTTTGGCTTGTTCGATCAGTACGCGGCTGTTCAGCGCGGTCTGCAGCTGTTCGTTGAGGACGTTGCTGCGGTGGGTGGATCGTTGCTGCAGGAGGCTGATGGTGGCGACGTCGGCGAGGGCTTGTGCGACGGGTGTGCCGACCGGGTCGAAGGGGCCTGGGTCGGTGTGGAACAGGTTGAGGGCGCCGACGACCTCGTCCCGCAGGCGCATCGGCAGGGCTTGGACTGAGGCGAACCCGCTGTGGTGGGCCTGCGCGACGAAGCGCGGCCAGCGGTCGGCCTCCGTACGAAGGTTGGGGACGGTTACGGGTGCGCCGGTGCGGAAGCATTCCAGGCACGGGCCTTCGTCGTTCTGGAGCTGGAAGAGCTCGAGCAGGCGTACTTGTTCGTCGGAGGCCGCCATGACGCGGAGTTCGCCGTCCCGGTTGGCGAGCAGCACTCCGGCCGCGCTGGCGCCGAGCATGCCGACGCACCGGTCGGTCAGCAGACGCAGGAAGTCGATCAGGTCGAAGTCGGCGACCAGGTTGTCGGCGAGTTCGACGAAGGTCTTTGCGAGGAGCTGCTGATTCATTGTGGACACCTTCTGTTGAGACCAGTCCCGCCGGAATGGGGCGGGAAGTGCAGCGCAGTGCATCCATCGGCCCATGCGGGGGTGTCAGGCATCGTCATCGCCTTGATCCGGATATGTGTCGGGGGAGAAGCTGAGCCGGCGGGCGACCACGTCGGCGGCCACCTCGGCGAGTCGGCGCCCTTGGGCATAGGCATAGGCGCGGAGCCGGACGAAGGCTTCTTCGATGCCGACGCCGAGTTGGACGGTGAGGATGCCGGTGGCCTGGTCGATCTCGGCCCGGTACGCGCCCAGGTCCTCGAAGCGCCCGTCCAGCAGCATTCCGCCGGCCGTCGCGCCTGTCTCGTCGATCTGCGTATCGAGCAGGACCAGAGTCGCGATATCGGCGAAGGTCAACGCGTCGGCCAGTTTCTCCGCGTCCAACTGGACCGGCACTCGGGAGTACAGGTCCAGAACTCCAGGACTGATCGCTCCCAATTGCAGGGGGAAGGCGAAGACCGCGCGCGCTCCGGCTTCTTGGGCTGCATCGGCGAACACGGGCCAGCGGTGGCGCAGTTCACCGGTTCGCAGATCCGGCGTCAAGACGGCCGCGCCCTGCGTGAAGGCGTCCACGCACGGCCCGTCACCCAGGGTGAGTTGCAGCTCTTCCAACTGCTGGCTGATGTCGTCGGTGCTGCACAACGGATGGCTGGCCGCGGTCCGGGACATCGCGGACACCCCGGCCCCGCCGACCGACAGGGCTGCCACCGCGGCGGTGCACACATCCACCATGCCGACCCGGGAGCCCCGTCGGGCTGCCTGCTCGGCGACCAGCACCCGGATCCGGGCCGTCCGGCTTTGAGGCATCACCCCGGCCACCGAGTCCAGGCATGGCGGGCAAGCTTGTTCAGTCTCATGGTCGTTCGCTCCCCGAAGGGAAGAACCAGCGCACGGAACATGGTGGGGCCGGGCGGCTTCCAGACCTCCCCGATGTCCTGCCATCCCCAGGACTGGAAGGCAGCGAGGGACGGATGGTCGGCCTCATCGACCAGGGTGACACCGAGCGACGCATGGTGGTCGGTCAGCAGCCGCTGCTGCAGTCGGCGGGCGATGTCATCGTCCTGCTCGTGCGAAGCGACCAAGATCTTGTTGACCGCGAAGGCATTGTCGGACTCGGTGAGCTGCTCGATGCCGGGCGGGAGTGCCCCGTCGAACCCGAGCCACCAGAAGCTGTCGCTCCTCACGGGGAATCCGAAAGCACATCCCACCAAGGCAGTTGACTCCGCGATCGCCATGGCGAACCCCGGCCTCCGGATGTCGCCACTGAGGCGGTGCAGGAACTCTTCCCGGCTGCGGCTGCGGTGTCCCTCACTCGGCGACGGGTCCGAGGACTCCAGGTAAAGATCCGCCAGATTCTCACACAGCTCCTCGGCCTGCCAGCGGTTCACTCGACGCAGCCGCACCGCGTCCATGGCAGACGAATCGGGACCATCAGGGTCCCGCGGCTGCCCCTGCCGGGACCAGGCCATCACAGCACACCGCTCGAGACGGCAGGCACGACGGGAGCAAGCCGACGCGGCGCGGCTGGGGCGGTCGGGACCGGTCCGCCCTGGAGAGGAGCGGGCAGGCGTCCGAACGGGAGGCCGAGGAGCAGGGAGCCGGAGCCGGTGAGTTCGACGAGCCGAGCCACCAGCGCCGGCGGGTGGTGCAGTTGGAGGGACCCGCCGGCTGCGGTGGTCTGTTGTGACGCGTGTAGGAAGGCGTTGAGGCCGCTGCAGTCGCAGAAGGTGACAGTGATGAGGTCGATGTCGATGGTGCGGATGCCGTCGCGCAGGCACCCCTCCAGCGATTCGAGCACCAGCGGGGCCGTGTCGAGGTCGATCTCACCGGCCAGGGTGATCAGCGCTCGGCTCTCTCTGTCGTGCCGGTAGACGTTCAGCTGCGGAATGGGCATGGCGCCTCGGTTCAGGAGGCCAACCGGGCAACGGATGCGGCGGTGCCGGACTTCCGGCGCCCCGTAACGCGCTCCCGGCAGGGGGCGTACTTTCGGCGGAGGCAGGCGAATGACCGATCCAGCAGCCTGTGTACCAGGACAGGGGACCCACCCAGTTCCCTCCAGGGGGATGCGCCGGGTGACCGGACGAAAGATCCGCTCCCCGCAGCCATCTGTGTTGAGCAACAACATGCCGCCGGGGTCTGGGACGTCCACACAGCAGCATAGTCCTCAGTCCGGTCCGATGGACGACCGAAAGCCCTCATTCTCAGGGACTGGACACTGTCCAGGCGGCGGCAACGCGTGTACATATCCGTTGCGCCGCACGGTACTTGGGGACGCACTCCACCGGCCGTAGACGGTCGGCATGAGCAGACCGGGCGCCCCCGTCATCTCGCCCAGACCCTCTACAACATAAGGGGCCGAGAGATCCAGGTCAGTGGACGGGCAGTGCGTAGCGCAGGATGCGCCCCCAGGTCGAGCCGTACTGCCGTGACAGTGGGCCGGTGCTGTGAGGTTGCCCAGCAGGCACGGAAGCGCAGAGGGGCCTGCGAGGAGCGGGAAGAGGACGTAGTCCTTGACGAGTTGTCGGCCGGCCTTAGAGAGAAGCCCCGCCAGATCGGCGAAGAGGTCACGCAGCGGCTTCCGGCCAGCGATAACGACGCCGGTTTCCAGGTCGTACAGCGCGATGCCCCATTCGAAGAAGGGGCAGGGCGCCTGGTTCCGCGGGCGGGACGGTGACTGGCCCGGGCTACCTGTGGCTGTGGGCGGACCGGCCACCGCCGCGGACGGCGAAGCGGAGGATCCAGACGGCCACGAGTACGACCGCGACGTACCAAAGGATCAGGATCGGGAAGCCGAGCCCGAACAGAGTCAGCAAGAGAAGAAGAATCCAGAGAAGCATGGCCAGGCCTCCAGCTCGCGGAAGATTTTCTTGTGTTCCGCGGGGTCCCGGCGAAGCGGAAGGAGGAGGACTTCGCCCGGAGTATCCGAAGCGTCATAGCCCTGCGCCGTCGTCGTCAGTCAACGCCGGGCAACGTCTCCTGTCAACGGGCCAGTAGGACGGGGGAGTTCTGTCGGCGACGCATTGGCCCAGGCCGCTGGTGTGAGGAGCACCTTCGGTGGAGGCCCGGCCGGGGCGGTGGCAGGAGACATGCGCTGCTGTGCGCATTCGGGGTCGTACGTCATCGCGTGCCACTTCCCTATGCGTGGTGGCGGCTGCGAGTCCACGGCGTGTGTCGATGGTCGTCGGGGGATTGCTGGCGGTGTCGGCCCGAGTCGGCCGACTCTTCGGTGATCAGTGTGTCGAAGAGGCCGCGGGCCTCGACCATGGCCTCCCGCGCCTCTTCCGTGCCGCCCTGGCCACGCACCGCCGTGTGCATCCTGCGGTAGCCCTCGACACGGTCGGCGTGGTGCACCGGGATCGCGGCTGTCTGCTCCTCGAACTGTTCGCCGTCGGGGAAGCCTCGGTCTTTTGCCAGCAGCGCGTCGGCCTCGGTGGCCGCCTGGCTCTCGTGTCGTAAGTCGCTCTGCTGCATTCCCATCAACCCTCTCGGCTCGTGCTCCGCATCGGTGCCTGCCGGGTGGTGCCCACGCGACGTGGGCACCACCCGGGGCGGTCGCGGTCAGCGCCTGAACGCGTCCTTGGCCTTGCCGCCGGACTGCTTCAGGTTCCCGGCGACTCGGTCGGTCTTCCCTTGCCTCTTCAGCCGCCTGTTGCGGGCGGCTCGGCCGATGCTTTCCGTGATCCGGCCCTTGAGTTCCTGTGCCTTGTTCCTGATCTTCTGTTCAAAGCTCATGGCTGCCCTCTGTTCGTCCACTGGGTGAGGCTTGGGTGGGGCTCCCGCGCGGGATTGCCGTGCAACTCGCCATTACCGCACGTGGGATAGGGCCTGGTACGGGCTACGCGCGGCTTCGGCCGTATCGACGCCCGCCGCGACTGCGACCACCACGGCGGCCGCGCATGGCGAACCCGGCGATCCAGACGACCAGCAGCACCAACGCGACGTACCAGAGAATCTGCATGGTGAAGCCGAACCCGAACACAATCAGGATCAGCAGAAGGAGAAGAACCCAGAGCAGCATGGCTGTGCCTCCACGCGGTCACAAAGACATGTCCTGCGTTCCGCGGGGGCTGGGCGAAGCGAAGGTGAAGGCTTTGCCCGGAGATTCCGGAGCACCACAGCCCTACGCCGTCGGTATCAGTCAACTCCGGTCGGCGACCCCTGTCAACCTGCCGGAGCTGCTGGGGAGTTGTGCTACGGCGGTTGGGGCCGCTGGTGTCGACGGAGCATCGGCAGGGGCTTCCGCCGGCTCCTTGGGCGGTGGCAGGACATGGTCCTCCCACCAGGACAGGCCCATCACGGTGCCGAGCAGGACGAAGGGGACTGCAGCCGGAACGATCAGCGCGTACATGCGTACCGCCAGTTGTCGGACACGTGCGACGTGGCGGGCAGCGGAAAAGGTGCCCACATGGGGCGCATCGAGGCGGCGCCGGGATCGCATGGCGAAGGCGACTGCGGAACGGCCACGCTCGTGACGAGGCGGGCTCCGGCATCGATGCGCAAGGTGCGCCCCGAGGGAGCGCGGTGACTTCTCGACGCTGCCGGGGGCCCGGGCCGCACCACACAAGCTAGTCGTCGACGCACTCCCTGAACAGGCGTCAGGGGCATCTGGCGACGGGCAGGGCTGTCCCACGCACGGCTGTCAGCGGCGTACGGGCAGGACTACGCTGGTCGGAGAGTCCCGAACCTGCGGCAGCGACGAGCTGTTCCGCTCCGAGGAGCTCGTGGCGCACAGAGGCCGGTTTGTTCCCCGTAGTCCTGGGGGCTCTCCACTGGGCGGCGGGGAGGCTGCGCAAGATCAACCCGAACGTGCCAGGAGACGGCCGCGGCCGGCGAGGGTCGCGACGACCTGATCGACCAACGAGAGACCTCCAGCGCAGGGACGCCGAATGCGCAGGGGAACCACTCACTCCAAGGCGATCGCCCTCTCGACCGGGGCGCGGTCGTCGGAGCAGGCCGTACTGGCTCGGGCCCCGATCTGCCCCCCAGTAGGCCGCCTCCAGCTGTTCGCGTATGGACTCGTCCCCCAGCTGGTGTCAAGTAGGGGTCTACGCTCGGCAGTACGAGTCGACAGGGGGCGCTATCCGCAGCCCTTGGGCAGCGGCTACGCTGTTCGGTGAGGCCCCAGACCCCGGCAGCGATGACCTGTTCCGCTCCGGGAGGCCCGACATGTTCGTTCTGCTTCTCATCTTCGTGGTGGCTCTGATCGGCTTCGGCTTCCTCAACCCCATGTGGTGGGTGGCTGCGGGCGTGTTGATCTTTGGCCTCGCCCATTTCGGCCGCGGTGGTTCCGGGCGCCGGGGCCATGGTGGCGATCCCGATTACCGGGACTACCGGGACTACCGCGATCAACAAGACCGCTGGGACCGCCGATACAGTAGGCAACGCCGGAGCCGCTGGAATCGCCAGGACCGTCGGGACCACGATCATCGCAGGTGAACGGTGGGGTGACCCTGTATCCAGGCGCTTGGGGGTGTGCTTCGCTCCGGCGCAAAGTCGCAGGTCCTAGCTCTGATCGGATGAGTTGTCGTACCACTCGATGGTGGTGCCGATGAGGCTCGCGGCGACGATGCGCTTGAGGGAGCCGGGGGCGGGTGGAGCCGTTGCCGAGGCGGTCATGAACACCACTCCGAGCGGGAACGGGGACGATTTCGTGTCGCCACACCGTAGAAACACGCAGGTCAGTGGCACATGTGGTGGGACACCATTCGTCTGCTGTGCGCGCGGCCACCATGGGGGCGATGCCGGAGCCCCTGCGAGGGCCTCGACGAGGTTGGCCGGAGGTCAGATGTCGGCTTTGAGTGCGTCCAGGTGCCGCCGCAGTACCTGCCGGAGCAGCTTCGGCGGATAGCGGTCCGGTAGCAGCGTCGCCTGGAGAGTGAGTCCGTCGAGGAGGGCGGCCAGTCGCGTGCTTTCCAGTTCGACGTCCATGCCGGCCGGCAGCCCGCCGGCGCTCCGAGCTTCGTGCAGCACGCGCGACATCAGGGTGTGCAGGTCGGCCTGCATCTCGGCTGCGCAGGGCCGCAGTTCGGGGCGGGTGTGTGCTGCGGCGGTGAAGGCGAGCCAGAGTGCGGCCTCCTGGCGGCGGGCGTCGTCCAGGGGTAGGAACTCGGCCAGGAGCTCTTCTGTTGCGGCCCGGCGGTCGGTGCGGCCGTCGGGTGCCATGAGCCGCTCGGCGTGCGTGCGGATGCGGTCGCTGATGCGCTGGCTCAGCTCCCTCATCGTGAAGGTCATCAACTCGTCGTGGTCGGCGAAGTAGTGGCGGACCGAGCCGATGGCGAGTCCCGCTTCATCGGCGACGTTGCGCAGCGACGCATGCTCCAGCCCCTGCCGGGCGACGACGGACAGGACGGCCTGCGCCACCGCCCTGCGGCGGGCCACGGGATCGACGATCTTTGGCACGTTGCTGTTATAGCACGACTGGGCTAACATCGTTTTAGCTCAGTCGTGCCATAAAGATGGGTGGTATCTGCGTGAACCCCTGGCTACTCGCCGCGATCATCGCGGTGGTCGTGATCGCGGTCGTGATCAAACGGATGATCGGTGAACCGGTCAATGCAAGGGACCTCTTCGCGGCCCCGGCGATCCTGACCGGGATCGGCGTCCTGTCCCTCGTCAAGATGACGGATCTGACCGGCACCGACCTCACCTGGGTCATCACGGGCGCCGTCCTCGGCGCGGCACTCGGCGCACTCCGCGGCGCCACCGTTCAACTCGTCGACAAGGGAGGCGTCCTGTGGCAGCGGTACACGGGTCGCACCTTCCTCGCCGTGATCGGCACCCTGGCGGTCACGGCCGGCTTCGGTGTCCTGGCGGTGAAGATGGGCATGCATGAGCACGCACGCCCCCTCCAGCTCTCCATCGGCGTGAGCTTCCTCGGCGAGTCCCTCATGGTCGGCCGCCGCGGCATGGCTTCGGGAATCCCCTTCGCCCCGGCACGTACTCGCTGACTCATTGCCATACCCCGTGCCCGCACATGTCGGACCCGCCTGCTTGCTGCCGCGCCCGCCGCCCTGGCCTGTAGCGCCCAGGGCGGCGAGGTTCGAGGGTGCGATGGCCGTGCGCGGGGCGCGGAGTCGCGCCCCGCGCGCCTGTTCACCCTGGCCACGATGCTGGACCTGGACGAGCACGCGCCCGAGTGGTTCCGAATCTTTCCTACGCCAACGCCTCCTCGGCGGCCTCTGTCACGCCCTGCCCATGAGCCGGCCTGGTGAACTGGGTGCGGTACAGCTCCGCGTACCTTCCGTCCAGGGCGAGCAGTTCGTCGTGGGTGCCGCGTTCGGCGATGCGGCCGTCCTCGATGACGAGGATCTGGTCGGCGGCGCGGATCGTGGACAGCCGGTGGGCGATCACGACGGCGGTGCGGCCCTCCAGCGCCTCGGCGAGCGCCTCCTGCACGGCGGCCTCGGAGGTGTTGTCGAGGTGTGCGGTGGCCTCGTCGAGGATGACCACGCGCTGCCGGGCCAGCAGCAGGCGGGCGATGGTCATGCGCTGGCGCTCGCCTCCGGAGAGCCGGTATCCGCGCTCGCCGACCACGGTGTCGAGCCCGTCCGGCAGGCTGCGCACGAGGTCGTTGAGGCGGGAGCGCCGCAGGACGTCCCACAGGTCGCCCTCGGTCGCCTCGGGGCGCGCGAGGAGCAGGTTGGCGCGCACGGTGTCGTGGAAGAGGTGCCCGTCCTGGGTGACCATGCCGAGGGTGGCCCGCAGGGATTCGGCCGTCACGTCGCGTACGTCGACGCCGCCTATGCGGACGACACCCTCGTCGGCGTCGTACAGCCGTGGCAGCAGCTGTGCGATGGTCGACTTGCCGGCGCCGGACGAGCCGACGAGGGCGACGGTCTGGCCGGGGTCGGCGCGGAACGAGATGCCGTGCAGGACCTCGGCGCCGCCGCGCGTGTCGAGTGCGGCGACCTCTTCGAGGGAGGCGAGGGAGACCTTGTCGGCGGACGGGTAGCCGAAGCGGACGTCGTCGAACTCGACGGAGACGGGTCCGTTCGGCACGGGCCGGGCATCGGGCTTCTCCTCGATCAGCGGCTTGAGATCCAGGACCTCGAAGACCCGCTCGAAGGAGACGAGGGCGCTCATGATCTCGACGCGGGCGCCGGCGAGCGAGGTCAGTGGCGCGTACAGGCGGGTGAGGAGCAGGGCGAGGGAAACGACGGCGCCCGGTTCGAGGGAACCGTGCAGGGCGAACCAGCCGCCGAGGCCGTACACCAGGGCGAGGGCCAGCGCGGAGACCAGCGTGAGCGCGGTGATGAAGGCCGACTGCGCCATCGCTGTGCGGACGCCGATGTCCCGGACCCGGCGGGCCCGGGCCTCGAACTCCAGCGACTCCTCGTCGGGCCGCCCGAACAGCTTCACGAGCGTGGCGCCAGGCGCCGAGAAGCGCTCGGTCATCCGCGTCCCCATGGCGGCGTTGAGGTCGGCGGCCTCACGCTGGAGCTTCGCCATGCGGGTGCCCATGCGGCGCGCGGGCACGACGAACACCGGCAGCAGGACGAGAGCAAGCAGGGTGATCTGCCAGGACAGGGTCAGCATCACGGCGAGTGTGAGCAGCAGCGTCACGATATTGCCGACGACCCCGGAGAGGGTGTTGCTGAAGGCGCGCTGTGCGCCGATCACGTCGTTGTTCAGGCGGCTGACGAGCGCGCCGGTGCGGGTGCGGGTGAAGAACGCGACCGGCATGCGCTGGACATGGTCGAAGACGGAGGTCCGCAGGTCCAGGATCAGCCCCTCCCCGAGCGACGCCGACAACCAGCGGTTCAGCAGGCCGAGCGCAGCCTCACCGAGCGCGATCAGGGCGATCAGCAGCGCGAGCCGGACCACCACGCCCGGGTCGGACCCCTGCACGATCGCGTTGACTACGCGTCCGGCGAGGATCGGCGTCGTCACGGCGAGCAGCGCGCCCACGATGCTGAGCAGCACGAACTGGACGATGCGACGGCGGTGAGGTCGGGCGAAGGCGCCGATGCGGCGCAGGGTGGCCCGGGCGAAGGGGCGGCTGTCCCGCTGCGCGTTCATGACACTGTGCAGCTGCATCCAGGCTGTGGTCTCCATGCTCATGAGATGACCGTAGAACCTCATGTTTTGTTCAAGTCAAGAGCAAACCCTTCGAGGATCCACTCGGACGCGGCGAGCGAGCTGTTCCGGGGGTGCGCCGGGTGAGCCGTGTCTCATCCGGGCGCTGCCGCTTGTCTATGCAACGAGTTGCATAGAAGGATCGGGGTATGGCGCTCGAGCACGCGATCCTCGTCTCTCTGCTGGAGAAGCCGGGCTCCGGCTATGAGCTGGCCCGGCGGTTCGAGCGGTCCATCGGTTACTTCTGGACCGCCACCCATCAGCAGATCTACCGCGTTCTCAAGCGCATGGAGGGCGACGGCCTGCTGGACGTCCGCGAGGTGCCGCAGCAGGGCCGGCCGGACAAGAAGGAGTACTCGGTCGCCGGCCTCGGCCGCGCCGCCCTCTCCCAGTGGCTGCACGAGCCGGTCGAACCCGAGAGCCTCCGGCACGACCTCGCCGTGAAGATCCGCGGTGCGGCCTTCGACGACCCGGGCGCACTGCTCCGCGAGGTCGAGCGGCACCGCCAGGTGCACAGCGACCGGCTGGCGCACTATCTCGCGGGGGAACTGCGTGACTTCACCGGGCCCGAGGCACCCGCACCGCCCGACGCCGGTCAGGAGCTGCAGCATGTCGTGCTGCGCGGCGGCATCGCGTACGAGCGGATGACGATCGCCTGGCTCGACGACGTACTCGCCACCCTCCACCGGCTCGGCGCGGCGCAGCCGCACTCCTGAACCGCCCCGCTTCCCTCTCCCCTCGCAACCGTCAACGCCCGATCCTCAACTCCTCGGAAGGCGAACCTCCATGGCCGATCCTCTGCTGTTCAACCCGCGGACCTACGACCCGGCGCACTTCGACCCCGAGACCCGCAGGCTGCTGCGCGCCACTGTCGACTGGTTCGAGGACCGCGGCAAGCGCAGGCTGATCGAGGACTACCGCTCCCGTGCCTGGCTGGCGGACTTCCTCGCGTTCGCCGCCAAGGAAGGGCTGTTCGCCACCTTCCTCACCCCGTCCTCCGCCGCTGGACGGGAGGACCAGCGCTGGGACACTGCCCGGATCGCCGCGCTCAACGAGATCTTCGGGTTCTACGGCCTCGACTACTGGTACGCGTGGCAGGTGACCATCCTCGGTCTCGGCCCGGTCTGGCAGAGTGACAACACCGCTGCTCGCACCCGCGCGGCGGAACTCCTCGCCCAGGGCGAGGTGTTCGCCTTCGGCCTGTCCGAGAAGACCCACGGCGCCGACATCTACTCCACCGACATGCTGCTGGAGCCCGACGGTAACGGGGGCTTCCTGGCCAGCGGCTCCAAGTACTACATCGGCAACGGCAATGCAGCAGGGCTCGTCTCCGTCTTCGGCCGCCGCACCGACATCGAGGGCCCGGACGGCTACGTCTTCTTCGCCGCCGACAGCCGCCACCCGGCGTACCACCTCGTGAAGAACGTCGTCGACTCCTCGAAGTACGTCAGTGAGTTCCGCCTCGACGACTACCCGGTCGGTCCGGACGACGTCCTGCACACCGGCCGTGCCGCCTTCGACGCCGCGCTCAACACCGTCAACGTGGGCAAGTTCAACCTCTGCACCGCCTCGATCGGCATCTGCGAGCACGCGATGTACGAGGCCGTCACCCACGCGCACAACCGCATCCTCTACGGCCGCCCCGTCACCGCCTTCCCGCACGTGCGCCGCGAGCTGGCCGACGCGTACGTCCGCCTGGTCGGCATGAAGCTGTTCAGCGACCGCGCCGTCGACTACTTCCGCTCCGCCGGCCCCGACGACCGCCGCTACCTGCTGTTCAACCCGATGACGAAGATGAAGGTGACCACGGAGGGCGAGAAGGTCATCGACCTGATGTGGGACGTCATCGCCGCCAAGGGCTTCGAGAAGGACACCTACTTCGCCCAGGCCGCTGTCGAGATCCGGGGGCTGCCCAAGCTCGAGGGCACGGTCCACGTCAACCTCGCGCTGATCCTCAAGTTCATGCGCAACCACCTGCTGCACCCGGCCGAGTACGCGGCCGTGCCGACCCGCCTCGACGCGGCCGACGACGCGTTCCTCTTCCGGCAGGGACCGGCCCGCGGGCTGGGCTCCGTACGCTTCCACGACTGGCGCACCGCCTACGACGCGTATGCCGCGGTGCCCAACGTCGCCCGCTTCCGCGAGCAGGCCGACGCCCTGTGCGAGTTCGTCGCCGCCGCAGCGCCCGACGAGGAGCAGAGCCGCGAC
Source organism: Streptomyces sp. NPDC001514 (assembly GCF_053597075.1). Taxonomy (NCBI): domain Bacteria; kingdom Bacillati; phylum Actinomycetota; class Actinomycetes; order Kitasatosporales; family Streptomycetaceae; genus Streptomyces; species Streptomyces sp. NPDC001514. The sequence continues at coordinate 77,918 of NZ_JBSFHO010000014.1, read as the reverse complement.
CTCGATCTTCTGCTCGCCGTCGGCCAGCTGTTCGCGCTGGTGGTGCACGGCCAACTGATCCTTGAGCAGGCCCGCCTGAAGGACGTGGACGAGGACGTGCTCGACGAGCTGTTCTCGGTCCTCGTACGCGACTTCTCCGCGCACGCCGTCGAGCTGCACGGCAAGGACTCCGCCACCGAGGAACAGCAGCGCTGGGCGCTGGGCGCGGTCCGGCGTCCCGTTGTCGACGAGGCTCGCTCGGCGCGCGTCTGGCAGCGCGTCGAGTCACTGTCCGGGGCGTACGAGATGGCGCCGTAACAACGCAGCCACTGGGCCCGTCGACACGTCGGCGATCATGTCCCCGTGGCCGGTCCCCACCCACTATGGCCCACCGTGCGGCAGCCGCACGGTGGGCCGTACTGCTGCCCGGCATACGCCACGTAGGAGACCGCTCACCAGCCTCGGTCCAGGCGGGCCGCCCGCTCCCGCAGTGACAATGCCCGCCTCTGCCCCTCGCGCGCCTCCTGATCCCTGTCATGGCGCTCGTGCAGGTGAGGTGCGCCATGGCCGAGGGGACGCCGGTACGGTTTCGTCTGCTCCTCCATACCGGGCACAACGACCGAGGCTCGACGGCGACACACCTGGCCCCGAATCCGGTTCGAAGGCGGGACGTCATTCATGTCCGTGGCAGGAAGACGCAGCTCGAATGCAGCGCCCTGGTGGCAGACAGGAAGCTCTCTCACTTCTCGTCGACAACGCTGGTCGCGCGGGGCACTGACCGCCTTGGACGGTCGGCGGGATCCGATGTCAGATGCCCAGCGTGAAGGGAGGGTGAGCTCCATTGAGATAGTGGTCGCCGATGTCGCGAAGCCTGTGGGTGGGCGAGCTCTGTGCTGTCAGGACGCGTGCGTTGCGCCAGAACCTGTCCAGCCCCGCGCCCTCGTCGAGCGAGCCGGCGTCGTCGGTGAGTTCGAGGACGCGCGTAGTGATGTGCACAGCGGACCGGCTCGTGACGGCTTCGGCGGCGGCCACGAGGACCGCGATGTCCGCACGATCGTCGACGCCGAGTCCATGCCCCGTCACGAGTCCTCCTGCCAGGGCTTCTGTCGCACGGTCGACGACCGCTGCGGCGGTGTGGGCGGCGGTCGCCAGTTCTCCGTAGGCGAGGAGGAGGTAGGGATCGTCGCTTGGTCGCTCGGCGTACTCGTCGTTGCCCGGGCCCATGGACGGCGGGGCGGGCGACGCGGTTCGGCTGATGTCACGCGCCTCGGCCAGTGCCCCTTCAGCGATGCCCAGGCCGACATGGACGAGCAGGAGCCGGAGCGCGAGAGGGGCGAGCGAAGTGAAGGGGGAGACGGCGTGCTCGTCGCGGGGAATGGCGCCGAGCACATGATCCGCGCTCACCGGTACGTTGTCGAAACCGAGGCGGCCGGCTCCCGTGAGCCGCTGACCGAGGCGTTCGTTCGCCGTGTCGGCCAGTACGCCGGAGTGAGCCGGGTTCACGAGGGCGATGAGTAACTCACCGGTCTTCGTGCATATCGCGCCGAGGATCAGCCGGTCGGCGACGGTGACGCCTGCGGCGAAGGCCCTTCGGCCGTTGAGGACGTATCCTCCGTCGGCCGGTGTGAGAGTGAGTTCGGGCCCCGTATCCGTCTCCAGAAGGTCCGTGCTGCCGCCGAGGAGCCACTGTTCCTCGGCCGCCCGGGACTCGTACCGTGCGGGCTTCTCCGGCGTGCCGAAGAAACGGGCGCTCAAGGACAACACGTAGTGGCGAGCGAGCAGTTCGGCGATGGAGCTGTCGGCCCTTGCGATCTCCCGGATCACGCTACAGGCGGTGCGCCAGCCGGTCCCTTGATGATTCGGGTGGGACGGGATCAGCAGCGCCAGTAGGCCGGATTCGCGCAGCCGCGACACCTCGTCGAACGGGGGTTTGCCCGCGCGGTCTCGGGTGAGGGCGTCGACGGCGAGGTCATCCGCGAGTTCCTGGCTGATGCGCGGCCATATCGCGTCGCCGACACATGGGTTCGCCCGGGTGGAGACCTTGCCTGCGGCGGATTTCTTCGGCACTCCGCCGCTCACCGCCCCATCACAGCGCCGGGAACGGCGGACCGTGGGCGTGGCTTCGGTATGGGGGTCAGCGTTCGCACGGCATACCTCGAAATCCCTAGTATTCCCATCGGATTACTAGGAATCTTGTCAGAGGTCATGCCCCGTCCCAAGGGGGTGTTCAAAGAGCGGACGCCCGGTTTCGGCCTCCGGGACGGCGGAACAGCCGACCCGGACCGTCAGGGGTTCGTCCAGGCGTCGGGGTCTTCGGCCAAGGCGGTCACGCCGGTGGGCAGTTCGGCCGAGGCGACGTCGGCGAGCGTCACAACGTCCAGGATCTGGCGGACGTTGGCCCGTAGTGCGATCCACAGCGGCAGCAGTGACTCGGCGGGGCCGTTGTAGGACAGATCCGGCGGGCGGACCCCGCACACCGAGACGAGGGGCCCGTCAACGACCCGTATGACGTCGGCGATGGTGATGGAGTCCGCGGGTTTGGCCAGCCGGTAGCCGCCGTTGCCGCCACGCTGGCTGAGCACGAGTCCGCCCCGGCGCATGTCGTTCAGGATGCCTTCGAGGAACTTGTGTGGAATGTCCTGAGCGTCGGCGATCGACTCTGCTTTGATCGGCCCGGCATCCCCCGAAGCTGCGAGTTGCAGTGCGGCACGCACCGCATAGTCCGCCTTGGCCGAAATCCGCATGCCCGCATTATCCCGCACCACCTCGAGCGCACCCCCAGTCCCTCAAGACCGGCCGGCCGGCCGGCGTGCGGCCGGGGCGGAAACCGGATCTCCCGGTCTCCGCCCCGGCGGTCGGACTCAGGCCGCGGCGGGTGTGTAGTGGGCGGCGTCGTCGCCTTCGACGGCGTGGCTGAGCGTGCCGTCGATGCCCACCGGGACGTCGCCTGCGACGGTCACCCGGTGCAGCAGGCGCGGCAGGTCGCCGTAGTCGTCGGGGGCGTAGTGCTGGGTGATGCGGTTGTCGAACAGGACGAGGTCGCCGGGCGTCCAGGCCACCCGCACGATGTTCTCCGGACGCGTGACGTACGACTGGAAGAGGCGCAGCAGGTCGCGGGAGTCGGACGGGCCGAGGCCGACGATGCTCTGGGCGAAGCCGCCGATGAACAGGCCTCGTTCCCCGGTCTCGGGGTGAACGCGTACCACGGGGTGCGCGGTGCGGTACTTCCGCGAGACGAACTGCCTGCGGTGCTCGGCGGCCTTCTCGCTCCTCGGTGCGGCGTAATCGTAGTCGTTGGTGTGGATCGCCCACAGCTTGTCGGCCAGCTCGCGCAGTGGCTCGGGCAGATCCCGGTAGGCAGCGGCCGAGTTGGCGATGAGCGTGTTCCCGCCGTAGGGCGGTACCACGATGCTGCGCAGCGTGGATGCCTTCGGGGGTGTACGGACGAAGGTGACGTCGGTGTGCCAGTGGTTGGCGCGAATGCCCTCATCGCCGTCGACGGGAAGGATACTGGGCTGGCCGTCGACGGAGGGGACGGTGGGGTGCGCGGTGGTGAGCTCGCCGAAGAGCGAGGCGAAGCGGAGCTGGCCGGCGTCGTCGAGCTGCTGGTCGCGGAAGACGAGCGCCTTGTGTTCCAGGAGCGCGGAGTTGATCTCCTCGACGATGGTGGGGTCGAGGTCGGTGGAGAGATCCACGCCGATGATCTCGGCGCCGATGCGTCCGCCGATCCTGCGGATGTCGAGGCTGGTGCTGCTGATGCGGCTGGTGGTCATGTGCGGGTGTCCTTTCAGGATTTCAGGAGGTGATGAGCAGGGGAGGGGCTCTGGTTGCCCGGTGCGTCGAGCGGCGGGCCGGCGGCCGGCAGGGCGCCGGGTGTGCGGCCTCGTCCGCAGTAGCCTTTGTCAGCGAGCACGACGTCGGCCCCGGCCCGGGCAGTCCTGAGCGCGGCCCAGGTGGCGGCGGGCCCGCCGCCGACGATCAGGACGTCCGTGGTCAGGTCGAGTCCCGTCATACCCGGTTCCCTTCTGCTGCGGCCGATGCGACGAGCCGGTTGGCGGGGCGTGCCAGGCCGTAGTGTTCGCGCAGGGTCCGCCCGGTGTATTCGGTACGGAACAGGCCCCGGCGCTGGAGGACGGGGACCACGTGGTCGACGAAGTCCTCGAGGCCGCCGGGGAGATGGGGCGGCATGATGTTGAAGCCGTCGGCGGCGCCGTGGGTGAACCACTCCTGGAGCTGGTCGGCTATCTGCTCCGGGGTGCCGGCGAAGACCCGGTGGCCGCGTCCGCCGCCGAGGCGGGCGATGAGTTCGCGCAGGGTGAGGCCGTCGCGGCGGGCGAGTTCGGCGACGAGTGTGAAGCGGCTCTTGTTGCCGTTGATGTCCCGCTCTTCGGGCAGCTCGGGCAGCTGCCCGTCCAGGGGCAGCCCGGTCAGGTCGGTGCCGAGCATCCCGGACAGCTGGGCGAGCCCGTACTCGGGGACCTGCAGCTCGGTCAGCTCCTCCTCCAGCGCGCGGGCCTCGGCCTCGGTCGAGCCGATGACGGGGCAGATGCCGGGCAGGATCTTCAGGCTGTCCTCGGACCGCCCGTACCGGGCCAGCCGGGACTTGAGGTCCTTGTAGAAGGCCTGGCCGTCGGCGAGGGTCTGCTGGGCGGTGAAGACGGCCTCGGCGTACTCGGCGGCGAACTCCTTGCCGTCCTCCGACGAACCGGCCTGCACGAGCAGCGGATGGCCCTGCGGGGTGCGCGGTACGTTCAGCGGGCCCTGCACTCCGAAGTACTCCCCCCGGTGGTTGATCTCCCGAACCTTGTCCGTGTCGGCGTAGACGCCGCGCTCGCGGTCGAGCAGGATCGCGTCGTCCTCCCAGCTGTCCCACAGCTTGGTGGCGACCTCGACGAACTCCCGCGCCCGCTCGTAGCGCAGCCGGTGCTCCAGGTGCTCGTCCTGGCCGAAGTTGCGGGCCTCGTTCACGGTGCCGGAGGTGACGATGTTCCAGCCGGCCCGGCCACCGCTGATGTGGTCCAGGGAGGCGAACTTGCGGGCGATGTGGAAGGGTTCGTTGAAGGTGGTGGAGACGGTGGCGATCAGCCCGACGTGCTCGGTGACCGCAGCCAGGGCGGACAGCAGGGTGAGCGGTTCGAAGCCGCCGAGAGCGTTGTGCCGGACCTTGCCCCACAGGGCCAGGCCGTCCGCGAGGAAGACCGAGTCGAGCAGGCCGCGCTCGGCGGTCTGCGCGAGCTGCTGGAAGTAGCGCGGATCGGTGACCCGTTCGGGCTGGGTGCTGGGGTGCCGCCATGCGGCGTCGTGATGGCCGGCGTTCATCAGGAACGCGTTGAGATGCAGCCGACGGGGGGTGGTTGCGGGCATGAAGGCTCCTCGGAGCAGTGGTGAGTGGGTCGTGTGGGGCGCCGGGTCAGCCGGACGTCGGGACACGCCAGGAACTGAGCCGCTGTTCCACGGCCACCAGGAACTGGTTGAACGTCACGCCGATGGCGGAGATCGTGATGATGCCCGCGTACATCTGCGGGATGGCGAAGTTGTACTGCGAGGCGTTGATCAGGTAGCCGAGCCCCGCCTTGGCGCCGATCATCTCGGCAGCGACCAGCACGAGGATCGACACCGCTCCGGCCAGCCGGATGCCGGTGAACATCACCGGCACCGAGGCCGGCAGGATGACCTTCTGGAACAGGCGCGGGGCCGACAGATCCATAGACTTGGCCAGGCGGAGCAGGGTCGGGTCGACATTGCGTACGGCACTGATGGTGTTGAGCAGGATCGGCCAGGTGCAGGCGTACACCACGATGGAGATCTTCGAGGTCTCGCCGATACCCAGCAGCAGTACGAAGACCGGCAGCAGGGCCAGCGCCGCGGTGTTGCGGAACACCTCGAGCAACGGACCGAGGAGGTCCGCGACCGGCCGGTACCAGCCGATCAGCAGACCGAGTGGGACGGCGACGGCCACGGCCAGACCGAATCCACTGAACGACCGCGTCAGGCTGGCAACCGTGTTGTCTGCGAGCCGGCCGTTGACGGCCAGCTCCCACCAGGCGCCGGCGACCTCGCTGAACGGCGGCAGGAACGTCCGGTCGACCAGACCGAGCCGCGGCGTGGTCTCCCACAGGAGCAGCAGTGCGGCGACCGCCACGGACTTGGTGGCCCCCTTCAGCAGCAAGTACGGCAGTCGGCGGGCCGCCCGGCCGAAGAGGGCCGTTGAGGCAGGTGCGTGGCGTACGACGGCCGGCAGCAGTGCGGGGGGTGGCGCGGACACGGAGAGGGAAGTGGCCGGGGTGGCGTCGGCGACGCTCTCCGGACCCGGCGTCCGGGTCTTCTCGGCGTTCGCGGTGCTTGTGCCGCTTGCGGGGCTCATACGGAGACCTCCTCCTTCTCCAACTGCTGGGCCCTGGTCACCTCGTCGTGCAGCAGCGACCAGATCTCGTGCCGGTAGCGTGCGAACTCGGGACTGGAGCGGAGATCGTCCGTCTCGGAGCGGGAGTCGAAGGCGATCGGCACGACCTGCTTGATCCGGCCGGGCCGGGAGGTCATGACGGCGACCCGCTGGCCCAGATACACGGCTTCCTCGATCCCGTGCGTGATGAAGACGACCGTCTTGCCGGTGCGCTCCCAGATCCGCAGCAGCTCGTCCTGCAGCGACTCCCTGGTCTGGGCGTCCAGTGCGGCGAACGGCTCATCCATCAGGAGCACATCGGGGTCGTAGGCGAGGCTGCGGGCGATCGCGACCCGCTGCCGCATCCCGCCCGACAGCTCGTGCGGATGGCGGTCCTCGAACCCGGACAGACCGACCAGGTCCAGGAACTCCCTGGCCCGTGCGGCGCGCCCGCGCCGCGGCACCCCGATGGCCTCCAGGCCGAACTCGACATTGCCCTGCGCCGTGCGCCAGGGCAGCAACGCGTACTGCTGGAACACGATGCCGCGGTCCAGACCCGGGGCGGTGACGGGCTCGCCGTCCAGAAGGATCCGCCCGCCGGTGGGACGGGCGAGACCGCCGAGCAGATCCAGCAGTGTCGACTTTCCGCAGCCGCTGGGACCGACCAGGACGACGAACTCGCCCGCCGCTATCTCCAGGTCGATGCCGTCGAGGGCGGTGAACGCGGTTGACTGCCGCGCCCCCGCTCGGTCCTGCCTCGCCCGGTCCTTCCTCGCCGGGCCCTTCCTCGACCGGCTCCTGACGGTGAAGTCCTTCCGTACGCGCTCGAACACGATCTTCGACGTGGTGGATTCCGGCATGGGATCAACTCCCGCTCGTCGACGCGGATGAGGATGGCGAAGCGGACGGCGCGCTGCCCCCGCTGTTGGCGTTGAACTCATTGGTGTACAGCTCGGACAGCGTGACCTGGCCCTTCTCGATGTCGCCGCGCTCGGTCAGCCAGTCGATCCAGAGCTGGAGTTCCTTGCCGGTGATCCGGCCCGCCGTCTCGGCGACGCCGTAGGACCGCCAGTACTTCAGGGGTGCGGTGTCCTCGTTGCGTCCGCGCTTCTTCACGATGTCCGTCATCCGGGCGATGACCTCTTCGTGTGGGGTGGAGCGGGACCACTCGATGGCCCGCCCCACGGCGGTGACGAAGATCCGGGCCGTGTCGGGGTTCTGTTTCAGGAAGCGGTCCGTCATCACATACGTGCCGGCGCTGAACGCGCCGAGCAGTCCGTAGTCCGTGAACAGCGGGCGGATTCCTCCGGCCGCCAGCGCCTTGTCGCGCAGAATGCCGCCGAGCACGGCCACCTCGATCTGCTTCTGGCGCAGCGACTGCTCGGTGTTGACCGGCGGCACCACCAGTGGCTCGACCTTGCCGATCTCCGCCCGGGAGAGGCCGCCCCGCTGCAGATAGATGTCGAGCATCGCCTCGGCGTGGGCTCCGAGGGTGTTCATCCCGACCTTCGTGCCGATCAGATCGCGGGCCGAGCGGATCGGGCTGTCCTTGAGGACGTAGTAGCCGCTGTAGGCGTCCTTGTCGGAGCCGTAGTAGCTGATGACGGCCTTGACGGGAGTCTTGTTCGCAGCCAGTTTGACGACCGCCCCGTTGAAAGCGCCGCCGAAGTCGGTCTGACCCGTGGCCGCGGACTGGATGTCCTGCGGCCCGCTGATCGTGTTGCCGACCCACTCCAGCTTCACGTCCTCCAGATAGCCGAGATCCTCGGCCAGCTCCGGCAACGTGACCTGACCGGCCCAGCCCTGGTAGCGGAGCGTCTTGGTCCGGCCCTTGCCGGAAGATCCTGCGGTTGCGGTCGTGCCGCAACTCACGGCGACCGCCGATAGACCGAGCAGGGTGAGGAACTGTCGTCGGGACGATGCGGTCGACGTCGTCATGGGAGAGTCCTGTTCAAGGTTGGTGGGAGCGGCTGGAGTGCGAGGTGCTGAGAGCTGTTGGGGAGGGCGAGGGGGACTGACGGGCTACGAGGCGGCGGTGGCCAGCGGCGCCCCGGTCGTGAGTGCTCGGGTGAACCCGTCCACGGCCTGGAACAGACGCAGTTCCGTCTCCGGCTCGAGCCGGACCGAGCCGCCGTCCAGACGCTCGACCGCCTTGTCGAGCAGGAAGCAGCCCGCGACGACATGCCGGGCGCCGAGTGCGGAGAGCACCGGACGAAGGGCGTAGTCGATGGTGAGTACGTGCGCGAGGCTGCCCCCTGTGGCCAGCGGCAGCACCGTCTTCCCGGCCAGCCCCGACTGCGGCAGCAGATCGAGGAACGCCTTCAACAGGCCCGTGTACGAAGCCTTGTAGACCGGGGTCGCGACGATGAGCCCCTCAGCGGCCGCCACCTCGTCCACCGCCCGGCGCAGCGCGGGGCCGGCCCCCCTGCCGCTCAGGAGGTCCGCCGCGGGCAGATCACGTATGGCGAGATGGCTTGTCTCATGGCCGGTCAGCGACAGTCGTCGCACGACCTGGTCCACGACAAGGGCGGTTCCGGAGTCGGCCGACGGGCTTCCTGAAATGGCGAGAAGTGACGTCAAGATGGGCTCCTTGGCATGATGGGCACCGCGAATTGAATGGTGGGCCACGGGATTCGCAAAAGGGCACGACAAATACCGGATGGTGGGAAAGGCGTTCCGTCAGGAATTGCCTGTAGGAATCCGTCGTTCACAGAAGTGGACGAGAGTCGGACGGTTCCTCCGAACGGCCGTCCGACGTCACGGAAGACTGCACACGCCGTCGCCGGCATGAGTAGTGGCTCGGCGCGGCATGAACTGTGGAAAGAGTCAGGAGATGGCGCCCGTCGGCAGGTCTAGCGCCCGGCGGCACAGATGGCGCTGGCTTGACGTCGCAGATCGACGTGCAGCCGCGCGGCGAGGTTCTCGGACTGGCTCACATCCCAGAGGCTGGCAGCGAAAACCGGCCACGTCAACGACTCTTTCGGATGCATCTCACATTCTGAATGACACGTCACACGAGTGAAGCACGGTGTTCATGACCGCGCCGAAGTGAATCCTCGCGGACAACGAAGAAGCCCCAGGTCGCCGTCCTGGGGCTTTCGTTCGGAGTGGGTGACGGGAATCAAACTCGCACTCTGGGCTCGGGAATCATCGCGGGCGCCCGGCCCAGCAGCCGACAGCCGCTGGGCCGGCTCGTCGAGTGCTGCTGATTGAGTCCACGAGGTGGTGTTCGCGTTCCGTCCGCCGGCGCGCCGGTGTGTGCACCGGGGACACCTGCCGGCGCCGACCGTTGCGAGGGTCGGGCTCGGTGTCGGTGAGTGTTGCCGCGTCTGCGGCGATGCGCGGGAGCCGACGGCCGACGGCGCCGATGCACCGCTCGCGGTCGACTGCGAGTTCCGTCCTTGTCCCAGCTGCCGGCCCAGGCACTGGTGGATGCCGTGGCCGAAGCCGAGATGCCCGGTGGCCTTGCGGCGCAGGTCGAGGGTGTCGGGGTCGGGGAACTTCTCCGGGGACCGCCGGGACCGTGCCCGGGTTGTGGCAGCGGTCAGGGCCTGTCCGAGGGGACCTGGTGGGAGCGGGTCCGGTGACGGCTGCGGAATTCGGCCAGCAGCTCGTCGGTTGTCTCGGCCCCTGCACTCACGGCGGCGTGGACCTCGCGGAAGTAGTTTTCGTAGCCGGCGGGGGTGTAGAGGCACAGGGCGCGTGCGGGGACCGGGCCCGCGTTGCGGAAGCCGTGCGGGGTGCCGCGCGTGGCGGCGAGCAGATGTCCGGGGCCGGCCGTGACCTCGCCGTCTCCGGTGTGGAGCGTCAACTCGCCCTCAAGAACGTAGAAGTACTCGTCGTGTCCGTCGTGCACGTGTGGCCTGGCGCCAATGGTGCCGGGGGCGAGGCTGAACTCCTCGAAGGCGAAGTGCCCGCCCGTGTGCTCGCTGGTGAGCCGGAAGAAGTGCGCGACACCGGCGACGTCTATGAGTTCACCGTCCTGGGGGCGGCGCAGCAGCGGACGGGCGGGAGTGTGCGCCTGATGATCGGTCATGGGGCGATTGTGGCGTACATCGGGCGGTCGAAGCCTGCGGTCCGGCCGGCCGATGGACGTCGGCCCCCTTCGCTCGCCAGGTGGAGCGGCCCAGGGCCGCATCCCCGCGGCGTTGCACAGGCCGGCCACGGCGACCCGGAATGCGCGGTGCCCGGGTTCGGGCTCCCGGCGGCTCCGACCGGGCTCCTGCTTAGGGAAGCGGCACTGCGGGAACACGCCAGAGCGTGAACCAGCGCATCGAGGACTACGCCGTTATCGGCGATCTGCAGGCTGCGGGCCTGGTCGGCAGGGACGGTTCCATTGACTGGCTCTGTCTGCCGCGCTTCGATTCGGGCGCCTGCTTCGCCGCGCTGCTCGGCGACGAGAACAACGGCCACTGGCGGCTCGCTCCGAAGGGCGCCGGTAACTGCACCGCCCGCGGCTATGTGCCCGGCACGCTCGTCCTCGAGTCCGTCTGGGAGACCAGAACCGGCACGGTCAAGGTCATCGACTTCATGCCGCAGCGCGACGTCGCGCCCGATGTCGTACGGATCGTGGAGGGTGTCAGCGGTCGTGTCGAGATGCTCGCGACACTGCGGCTGCGTTTCGACTACGGGTCGATCGTGCCGTGGGTGCGCAGGGCCGACGGGCACCGGGTGGCGGTCGCCGGGCCCGATTCCGTATGGCTGCGCGTCGAGCATGCGGAGTCCGTGGCGGTCAAGACCTGGGGTCAGGAGTTGAGCACTCGCTCGTCGTTCACGGTGGGTGAGGGCGACAGGGTGGCGTTCGTCCTCACCTGGCACCCGTCGCACCAGCCGCGGCCGAAGCTCATCGAGCCCTTCCGGGCGCTGGAGCAGAGCGTGGAGGACTGGCGGGCGTGGTCCGGTAAGTGCCGGTACGAGGGGCCGTACCGCGAGGCCGTGCTGCGGTCGCTGATCACCCTCAAGGCACTGACGTACGCCCCCACGGGCGGAATCGTCGCCGCACCCACCACCTCCCTGCCGGAGGACCTCGGCGGCGTACGGAACTGGGACTACCGCTTCTGCTGGCTGCGGGACTCCACGCTCACGCTGGACGCGCTGCTTGCCACGGGCTACGTCGAGGAGGCGGCGGCGTGGCGGGACTGGCTGCTGCGGGCGGTGGCCGGCGACCCGGCGGACCTACAGATCATGTACGGGGTGGCCGGGGAACGGCGGCTGCCCGAGATTGAGCTGCCCTGGCTGCGCGGTTACGAGGGCTCGGCTCCGGTGCGGGTCGGCAACAACGCCGTCAGCCAGCTTCAGCTCGATGTGTACGGCGAGGTCATGGACTCGCTGCAGCTGGCCCGCGAGTCGGGGCTGGAGCCCCAGCCGCACTCATGGAACATCCAGCTCAGCCTGCTGAGTTTCCTCGAGTCCAGGTGGCGCGAGCCGGACGAGAGCCTGTGGGAGGTGCGGGGGCGGCGACGGCATTTCGTCTACTCCAAGGTGATGGCGTGGGTCGCGGCCGACCGTGCCGTACGGGCCCTGGAGGCCGACCGCTCGCTGCGCGGCGACGCGGGGCGGTGGCGGGCGCTGCGGGACGAGGTGCACCGGGAGGTGTGCGAGAAAGGTTTCGACCCGGTGCGGAACACCTTCACGCAGTCGTACGGCTCCGAGGAGCTGGACGCGGCGACGCTGCTCATCCCCCGTGTCGGGTTTCTGCCGCCGGATGATCCGCGGGTGATCGGGACGGTCGACGCGGTACGGGCCGAGTTGAGCGACGGCGGGCTGATCCGCCGCTACAGCCAAGGCAACGGCAGCACGGTGGACGGGCTGCCGGGCCGTGAAGGAACGTTCCTGGTCTGCTCGTTCTGGATGGTCGACGCGCTGCGGATGACGGGGCGGGTGAACGAGGCCAGAGAGCTCTTCGAACGGCTGCTCTCGCTGCGGAACGACCTCGGCCTGCTGGCGGAGGAGTACAACCCGGCGACCGGAAGGCATTTGGGCAACTTCCCGCAGGCGTTCAGCCACATCGGATTGGTCGGGTCCGCCCTCGGGCTGGCCGCGCACGACGCGGCAGGACAGGGCCAAGGGTCCTGGGAATAGCGGCACACGCCCGATCCGGCAGATGCCGAGTCGTCGCCTGCCGCTTCCGCGCCGAGCGAGGGCCGGGATGTTCGACCTTCATGGCGGCGAATCGGCCCATGCCTCCGGGCCGCCGCCCCGCCATTCGATCAGCTCCGGATCGTCGACTGCGGTGTCGGCTTCCGGCAGATTCGCGCGGCGCAAGAACTCCAGCACGTCAAACAGGTCGTACGCGGTGCCGACCGTCTTGCCATGGATCGTCACCCTCCTGCCGCCGCTCGGCGCCAGCGGATGAACGATCACAGGAGGGTTCCTTGTCATGATCCCAGCGTCCGTCCGGATCGGTCAGGATGCATCCCGGACCGGCACGGCCGGACCCGGAGCTGCGCAAGCAAGCACCCCGAGCGTGGTGTCCGCCGACAGAACGCGCACGGGGATCACCCCTCGCACTGCTCAGCGCGCGGTCCAGGCCCGCGACAGCACCTGCGAGGGCAGGCCTGCGCACCTTCAGCCGCCTGGACAGCGCACCGCAGGCCAGAGCGCCGAGGCCGATCCCGGAGAGCACCGGACCCCAGGACTTCGCGCCGCCGTCGTCGTGGTGAGCGTGGGGCCGGAACGGCCTGGGAGCCGAAGCGAACCAGCTCCGCACCGATCATCACCCTGCGCCGGGGAACCGGTCGGCGATCACGCCGCCGAGGATGAGGAAGGCCGCGAGCGAGACGCCCTCTGCCGCCGGCACTACAGTTCGGACTCGCCCCACAGGCTGACGACCATGTCGTCGCCGACGGACACTTTGCCGGGCCGCAGTACGGAGAACTTCGCGCCGAACGCGACTCCGCACGGGGCCGCCCGGCGGTAGTCGGCGAGTGTGCGGAGCGGTTCCGGGCCCCCGGACCTGGCCACCCTGGACCACTGGGCCCGCAAGCACTGGACCGCACCGGCAGAGCCACCGCGCTTGGCCTGAGATCTGCCTCATCACGGCCGTGCAGTGTGCGCGAGTCCTTGTCGGCTCGGCCGCACGCCCGCCGCTCGTCCCGTACCCGGCCTTGCTTCGAGCCCGGCTCGAGGGGGGTGCCGGAGCCTGCTGAGGCATCCCGGGCATCCGGGTCTGGCAGGCGAAAGGAACGAGCAGCGATGTTGAGCACCACAGGACGCCGACGGTGACCCGCCGCGTCGTCATCACCGGAATCGGCGTACGGGCGCCCGGAGGCGCCGGGGTGAAGGAGTTCTGGGGGCTGCTGTCGGAAGGCCGTACAGCCACCCGCGCCATCTCCTTCTTCGACGCCTCGCCCTTCCGCTCCAGGATCGCAGGCGAGATCGACTTCGACGCCGAGGCCGAAGGGCTGAGCCCCCGCGAGATCCGCCGCATGGACCGCGCCAGCCAGTTCGCCGTCGTCTGCGCGCGTGACGCGGTCGCCGACAGCGGACTGCGCGTCGACGCGCTCGACCCGCACCGCGTCGGCGTCAGCCTCGGCAGCGCGGTGGCCTCCGCGACCAGCCTGGAGAACGAGTACCTGGTCATGTCGGACGCCGGCAAGGAGGCGGTGGTCGACCCCGGCTACCTCTCGCCGCACATGTTCGACTACCTCAGTCCCGGCGTCATGCCGGCGGAGGTCGCCTGGACGGTCGGCGCCGAAGGCCCGGTCACCATGGTCTCCGACGGCTGCACCTCCGGGCTCGACGCCGTCGGCTACGGCGTCCAGCTGATCCGTGAGGGTACGGTCGACACCGTCGTGGCCGGGGCCTCCGACACCCCCATCTCGCCGATCGTCGTCGCCTGTTTCGACGCCATCAAGGCGACAACCCCGCGCAACGACGACCCCGCCCACGCCTCCCGCCCCTTCGACGGCTCGCGCAACGGCTTCGTCCTCGCCGAGGGCGCCGCCATGTTCGTCCTGGAGGAGTACGAGGCGGCCAGGAAGCGCGGCGCGCACATCTACGCGGAGATCGGCGGCTACGCGACCCGCTGCAACGCCCACCACATGACCGGCCTGAAGAAGGACGGCCGCGAGATGGCCGAGGCCATCCGCGTGGCCCTGGACGAATCACGGCTCGACGGCACCGCCGTCGACTACGTCAACGCCCATGGATCGGGGACCAAACAGAACGACCGGCACGAGACCGCCGCGTTCAAGCGGAGCCTCGGACAGCACGCGTACGAAGTGCCCGTCTCCTCCATCAAGTCGATGGTCGGGCACTCGCTCGGCGCGATCGGCTCCATCGAGATCGCTGCCTCCGCGCTGGCCATCGAGCACAACGTCGTACCGCCCACCGCCAACCTCCATACGCCCGACCCCGAGTGCGATCTGGACTATGTGCCGCTGACCGCGCGCGAGCAGCGGGTCGACACCGTGCTGTCGGTGGGCAGCGGCTTCGGTGGTTTCCAGTCCGCGATGGTCCTGCACCGGCCGGAGGTGACCGGGCGATGAGTACCCGAACCGTGATCACAGGGCTGGCCGTCGCCGCGCCCGGCGGCCTCGGCACCGAGGAGTTCTGGAAGTCCGCCCTGACCGGCCGCAGCGGGATCACGGAGCTGACCCGGTTCGACACGTCCGGCTTCCCGTCCCGGCTCGCGGGCCAGATCCTCGACTTCGAGGCGAAGGAGCATCTGCCGAGCCGGCTGCTGCCGCAGACGGACGTCTCCACGCGGTACGCGCTGGCGGCGGCCGACTGGGCGCTGGCCGACGCGGGCGTGGCCCCCGGCGCGCTGCCCGACTACGAGATGGGGGTCGTGACCGCCAACGCGCTCGGCGGCTTCGACTTCACCCACCAGGAGTTCCGCAAACTCTGGGCGCAGGGACCGGAGTTCGTCTCGGTGTACGAGTCGTTCGCCTGGTTCTACGCCGTCAACACCGGCCAGATCTCCATCCGTAACGCCATGCGCGGTCCGAGCGCGGCCCTGGTCGCCGAGCAGGCGGGCGGCCTGGACGCGATCGGCCACGCCCGCCGTACCGTCGCAGCCGGCACCAGGCTGGTCCTCAGCGGCGGTGTGGACTCGGCGTTCGACCCGTGGGGCTGGGCCTCGCAGCTCGCCGGCGGACTCGTCTCGACGGCCGACGACCCGGCGCGTGCGTATCTGCCCTTCGACGCGCAGGCATCGGGCTATGTGCCGGGCGAGGGCGGGGCGATCCTGATCGTGGAGGACGCAGGCTCCGCCCGTGAGCGGGGTGCCCGCACGGTGTACGGAGAGATCGCCGGGTACGCCGCGACGTTCGACCCTCGTCCCGGCTCGGGCCGGCCGCCCGGCTTGCGCCGTGCCGCCGAACTGGCGCTCGCCGAGGCCGGGACGGCCCCGCGCGAGGTGGACGTGGTCTTCGCCGACGCGGCAGGGGTCCCCGGCCTCGATCGCGCCGAGGCCGAGGCCATCACCGGCATCTTCGGCCCCGGCGGCGTACCCGTCACCGCCCCGAAGGCGCTCACCGGCCGTATGTACGCGGGCGGCGGCCCCGTCGACGTGGCCGCCGCGCTGCTGGCGATGCGCGACCGGGTCGTACCGGGCACGCGGGGCACGAGCGAGGTTCCGGAGGAGTACGGCATCGATCTCGTCCTCGGCGAGCCACGCGAACTGCCCGTCGAAACAGCACTCGTGCTGGCACGCGGCCGCTGGGGCTTCAATTCGGCCCTCGTCGTGACCGCACCCCGCAACTGACCCATGAGGAGACAACTGCCATGACCCAGCTGACCATTGACGACCTCCGGCGCATCCTCGTCGCCTGCGCGGGCGAGGACGACGGCATCGACCTGAGCGGGGACATCCTCGACGTCACCTTCGAGGACCTCGGCTACGACTCGCTCGCCCTGATGGAGAGCACCGCCCGCATCAAGCAGGAGTACGGCATCGACCTGTCCGACGACGACGTCGCCGACGTCGGGACGCCGCGCGCCCTGCTCGACATCATCAACGGCTCGGTGACCGCCGGGGCCCGGCCGTGACCGCGGTCCATCGCACCGAGCACTCCCTCGTCGTCGAGGCGCCGCCCCGCACCCTGTACGGGCTGGTCGCCGACACCTCCGGCTGGCCGGCGATCTTCGGCCCCAGCGTGCACGTCCACCATCTGGAACGCGGCGAGCGCGACGAGCGCTTCGAGATCTGGGCGCAGGTCAACGGGCAGGTGGCGAGCTGGGTTTCGCGCCGCGTCCTGGACCCGGAGCGGCTGTACATAGCCTTCCGGCAGGAGCGCAGTGCGCCGCCGTTCGCCTGGATGGGCGGGGGCTGGCTCTTCCGGGAGCTGCCCGGCGGCCGTACCGAGGTGGTGCTGCGACACCGGTTCACGGCCGTGGACGACGACCCGGCGACGCTGGAGCGGATCCACCGGGCGCTGGACCGCAACAGTCCCGAGGAACTGGCGGCACTCGCCCGTATCGCCGAGGCCACGGATGACGTCGGCGAGTTGGTGTTCTCCTTCACCGACACGCTCCAGCTGGCGGGTACGGCCGCGGCGGCGTACGACTTCGTCAACCGGGCCGGGCTGTGGGCCGAGCGGCTGCCGCACGTCTCGCGAGCCGTCCTGACCGAGACGGTCCCCGGTGTGCAGACGCTGGAGATGGACACGGTCACCGCCGACGGCAGCGCGCATCGCACCCGCTCGGTGCGGGTGTGCCGGGAGCCGTCGTGGATCGCGTACAAGCAGCTGGAGACGCCGCGGTTGCTGACCGGGCACAGCGGGCTGTGGACGTTCCACGACGGCCCGGACGGTCCGGTCGCCGAGTCCCGGCACACCGTGGCCATCGACCCGGCGGCCGTTCCCGAGGTGCTGGGCGAGGGCGCGACACTCGCCGACGCGCGGAGGTATCTGCGTGAGACGCTCGGCCGCAACAGCCTCGCGACGATGACGCACGCGGCCGCGTATGCGGAGGAGAGCGCGTTGCGCTGACGGCCGTCCACAGGCACGTGCCCGGCCCTTCCGGAAGGGCCGGGCACGTGCCCAGTCTCCATTATCAATTTTACTAATTTCTTTATGGAAATTATC
>NZ_JBSFHO010000014.1:0-60517 GCF_053597075.1 Streptomyces sp. NPDC001514 | reverse complement strand
TCGCCCGGGTCGTCGAGGGCCTTCCCTGTGTCCGGCGGCCCCCCTTGCGAGTAGGGGCCGGGCACGTGCCTGTGGACGGCCGTCAGTAGTTGCCGAGGCCGCCGCAGACATTGAGGGCCTGCGCGGTCACTGCCGCGGCGTCGTCGCTCACCAGGTACTCGACCATCGCCGCGACCTCGCGCGTCTCCACATAGCGGCCGAGCGGCACGCGCTGGGTGATCCGGTCGTGGGTCTCCTGCTCGCTCACGCCCCAGATCCCGGCGTAGTGCTCGCGTACCCGCTCCGCCATCGGCGTCTCGACGAAGCCGGGGCAGACGGCGTTGACGGTGATACCGGTACGCGCCAGCTCCAGGCCGAGTGCCTTGGTGAAGCCCACGACGCCGTGCTTGGACGCGGAGTAGGGCGCGGCGTGGACCACGCCCTGCTTGCCGCCGGTCGAGGCGATGCTGATGATCCTGCCGCGCTCCTGCTCCAGCATGCCGCCGGCCGTCAGGACTTCCTTGGTCATCAGGAAGACGCTGTTGAGGTTGGTGTTGATCACATCGAGCCACAGCTCGTCGGGGATCTCGGCGGTCGCGCCGCCGCCGCTGCGCCCCGCGTTGTTCACCAGGACGGTGACCGGCCCGAACCGGTCGACCGCCGCCTTCACATACGCCTTGATCCGAGCCGGATCCGAGACGTCGCAGGTGGTGCCGTCCACCTCGTGGCCCGAGTCCTGAAGCTCCTTGATGAGCGCGGCCAGCGGCTCCGCCTGCCGGGCGCAGACGAAGACCCGGGCGCCGAGCCCGGCCAGCCTCTTGGTGATCTCCAGGCCGATGCCGCTGGTCGCGCCGGTCACCAGGGCCACCGGCTTGACTGCCGTTGTCATTGTTCTCCTCCTGTGCAGCTCCGGTCGTGGATGCTCACCGAGGGTCCGGCGGCGGCCTCGAGCGGCGCTGGAACAGGTCTCGAATCGTCCTCTCCGGGCTCCCTCCTCCACCGATTCCTCCGTCCCTCGAGGGCGGTTCGAGCGGCGGCGGCGATCGTGTGCCGTATCGGACGACCGCCTGGAGGAGCATGATGACCGCCGCGACCGACACCCGCGTGGGGACTGATCTGTACGCCCTGGTCCAGCACTTCTACGGCCGGCAGATGCAGGCGCTGGACGCAGGACGCTTCGAGGAGTATGCGGCGACCTTCACCGCGGACGGCACCTTCCAGCACACGCCGGGCACGGAGCCGGCCCGCACCCGGCCCGGCATCCTCGCCGAACTGCACGCGTTCCACGAGAAGTACAAGGACGACCCGGTGCAGCGCAGGCACTACTTCAACCAGATCGTGCTGGACCCGCTGCCCGACGGGAGCTACCGCTCCACCGTGTACGCGCTGATCGTGCGGATCCGGCCGGGCGAGCGGCCGGAGGTCTGGCCCAGCTGTGTCGTGCACGACGTGCTGGTCGTCGACGGCGACCGCGTGCTCATGCGCTCGCGCAGGGTCTCCTACGACCAGTTGGCCGGCCAGGCATGAGTACGCCACTCGTCGCGGCGGAGGCCGCGCTGCACGCGGTCATCGAGGCCGTCACAGGCACCGGCCGCCCCGGCGCCCGGGCCCGGGCCGCCATCGCCGGGTCCTATGCGGACCTGTGGGCGTGCCGGCGTCTCGCGTACGCCGCGGCGGACAGTGCCGCGGCGGCGGCGGTCGCCCGGTATCTGGCGCCCCGGCTGCTGCTGGACGGGGCGGACGGTCTGGCCGCCGCGCTGGGCGCTCAGCTGCATGCCCCGGACGGTCCGGCGGCCCACTACCGGCACCAGGTGCGCCGGCTGGAGGCTGCCGTGGCGGCACCGGGCGCGGCCGGGCGCACCCGTGAGGTGGCCGCGCGGCTCCCGGCGCTCGCCGGGGGCGACGACCGGCTGGCCCGCCCGCTCACGGCGGTGCCCTCGCAGGCGTTGGCCCGGCCGCTGAACTCACTGGTGCGGGGGCTGGAGGACGCGCGGGCGGCGGTGGTGCACGCGACGCAGGTCCCCGGGGACGGCGGGCCCGGGGTGTGGGCGCTCGCCGACCGGTACGCCCTGCTCACGGTGGCGGCCGCGTGCCTGGACGGCTGGCGGGCTGCGGGCTCGTCCCGCAGCCGGGTGTCGGGCGACCGGATCTGCCTGGTCGCCGCGCTGGACCGGCTCGCGGTCGGGCTGGGCGTCCGGGCGGCCGGGCCGCTCGGCGCGGAACGGCGCGACGAGGTGTACGAACTGGCCGCTGCCGGCGCCCGTATTCCCTCGGCGCTGTCCGCCGCGCCGCGGTGACCGGAGGTGTACGCGTACGGCTCGTCCGGCCGCGCGGCCCGTGGGGCCCGGTCCGGGCGGGCCTGCGGGCCGAGGGGTTCGTCGTGGTGGGCGGACGGCCGGCCCACTGGTGCGACGGAACGCACGGTCTTGCGGGGCATACCCTGGGGGCGGTGCTCGGGCGGCGCCCCGAAGGGCTGGAGCTGGGCCGGGCGGCCGGCGGACGGCCGTACGTGCGCGGGGTCGCCGGTCTGTCGGTGAGCCTGAGCGACACCGGTGGGCTGCTGGTGGTGGCGGTGAGCGTGCGAGGCCGGGTCGGCGTGGACGCCGAGTCGGCGACCAGGCGGGTGTACGGCACGCCGCTGGTACCGGAGATGACGACCTCATACGAGCGCACAGGACTGGCCCGGCTGCCGGAGAGGGAGCGGAACGCCGCGCTGGTGCGTCTGTGGACGCTCAAGGAGGCGTACACCAAGGCGCTGGGCGTCGGGCTGCGGCTGCCGTTCACGGCCTTCGGCCTCACGGACCGCGCCGGTCCGCATGGCCCGGACGGCCGTCCCGTGGGGCCGTCCGAGCGGAATCGGTGGCACTTCGGCACCGATCCGGATGTGCAGGGGTGCGTGGTGAGCTGGGCGGTACGTGACTCGCCCGTGCCCGGCTCGACCGGTCAGCCGGCGAACTTCTCGTAGGACGCGGGTAGTTCGAGTTCGGGAGCACCGGAGAGGATCCGCTGGTGCAGCTGCTGGATGCGCGGTGACGGCTCGACCCCGAGCTCTTCGCGCAGCGTGCCGCGAAGCCGCTGGAACGCCTCCAGTGCCCGCCAGGGGTGGCCTGAGCGGTACAGCGCCAGCATCAGCTGGGCGCAGTGGCCTTCGTGCAGCGGCTGCCGGGCGGTCAGCACCCGTAGCTCGCCGACGAGCGAGGCGTGCCGGCCGAGCTGCAGATCGGCTTCGATCCGCAGTTCGAGGGCGCGGCTGCGGGCCTCGTCCAGGGCGAGCACCTCCATCGCCAGGATCCGGCCGACCGGTACGTCGACGAGTGGCGGGCCGTGCCACAGGTCGAGTGCCAGGCCCAGCACGGCGGACGCGCGCCGGGCGTCACCCGCCTCCAGCGCGGTGGCGCCCTGGGTGGTGAGCTGCTCGAACCGCACGGCGTCGCTCGGCTGCGCGGGCGCGGCGAGCCGGTAGCCGCCGTAACAGGTCGTCAGGATGTCCTTGGCGTCCGCGCCGGGACCCGTGGGCCCCAGGGACAGCGCGTCGTTGATCTTCCGGCGCAGCTGCAGCACATAGGTCTGCATGGTCGTCGAGACACTGCGCGGGACCTCGTCCCCCCAGATCTCCTCGACGAGCGTGGGCACGGGGACGACACGGCCGGCGTGGTGGGCGAGCAGAGCGAGCAGCTGGCGCGGCTTTCCTGCGGTCGGCACGATCGACAAGCCCCTTACGCCGACGTTGAGCGGGCCGAGGACCTCGATGAGTAACACCCATGCCTCCCGTTGTGTCGAGCGCCGGCACCGTGCCGTGCATCCGGCTTCCGAGAATGCCAGTGGCGCGCATCAGAGCCCAGTGAACCCGTCACGGGCCGGATGTGAGTTATTCAGGGTCGTGAGAAATTCATGCCGGGCACGGGTGTAATTCACTACAGGCGCGGCGGAACGTGCGGCAGAATCCCGGCTTCGAGCGAGAGGGCAGGATGGGAAGAGCCGCCGATGAACTCACTGTGGTCTTTGCGCGAAGACGTCCGGCTGTACGCATGTGAGGAGGGTGACCTGGACGTGGTCAGCAGCTCGGGCACGGTGCGCCTGAGGCGTCCGCCTCCGCTGGTGTTCCGGGCGCTGGACCGGATGACGCTGGGACCGTCGCTGCTGGAGAACGTCACCGACGACCTCAGCGGTCCCGAACACCCCTTGTTGCGGCCCGCGTTGGAGAAACTGAGCCATTTGGTGGTGCGTTCGCTCGGTGTGGAGGACCTGGGTGGACCGCTGCTGTCCGTGGTGCCGATCACCGTCGGCGCGCCGTTCCGGCCGCGTTCGACCGGGCCCGATCAACGGGTGCGGCTGGCGGACGGCGTGGCCTTCGGCATGGGGTCGAAGGGCTTGACGATGGTGGACGCGGGGGCGCGTTTCCGCGTCGAGGTGCACCGTTCCGAGGTCCGTGAAATCGTCCGGGTCATCGGACGCCGAGGACGGCTGGGCCGGGTGGTGCGGGCGCTGCCCGCTCCTGTTCCTGTCTCATGTCACATTCTCGGGTACTTTGCGGGAACGGGAATGGTCAAGATCTGCTGACCCCGTAGGATCCCTTTCACGTTCCAGGCGCTCGCGTCTGCTGAAGGGGGGAACGCAGATGACGGAACTCGACATGAATGATGACCGGGATGACTATGCCGATGCTTTCGCGGAATTGACCGCGTCGCGTCCCACGGGCGGCTCGGAAGTGGCCATGGCGGCCGGGATCCAGGCTCTCACCGGCGCGTCGGGCGTGCTGCATCTGACGGCCGTCGGCTCCTCGGTGCGGGTCGTCGGCGGTTTCGTCCTGGCGTTCCTGCTGGTCTCGTCCGTCCCGCTGGTGTACGGGCTGCTCCGTGACCGGCCCGTGCGGGCGCGGCGCGGTCTGCTGGTGTGGGCCGGCTGGACGGTGCTGTCGGTGGTGTCGGCGGCGGCGGTGACGCGGTCGGCGGGGCTGCCCGTGTGGGCGGACGCCCAGCTGGCGCTCTCGTGCGCGGTGGCCTGGCTGGTGTGCCGGGGGCTGCTGGGCGGGCGGCCGAACCGGGTCGAAGTCGCCCGGGAGCGGCAGGAGTTGCTACGCCTGGCCAGTGCCAGAGAGCGGCGGCGGTTCGGCCGGGACCTGCACGATCTGCTCGGTTACAGCCTGTCCGCGCTGACGCTGAAGGTGGAGGTGACGGACCGGCTGCTGGGCCGGGACGAGGAGCGGGCGCGGCGCGAGCTGCGCGAGGTGCTGGGCATGTCGCGGCAGGCGCTGGCGGAGACACGTGCACTTGCGGAGCGGTACCGCGATCTGTCGCTGCCGGAGGAACTCGCCTCCGTTCGCGACGTGTTGGCCTCAACGGGGATGCGCGTGACCGTGACCGGGGAGACCGGGCCGCTGGACCGGACCGCGGGCACGGTGCTGGCGACCGTGCTGCGGGAGGGCGTGGCCAATCTGCTGCGGCACAGCCGGGCGACCACGTGTCGTATACGGCTGTGTGAGCGTAAGGGCAGGGTGCGGCTGGCGCTGTCCAACGACGGTGCCGCGAACGCCTCCGCGCTGCCCCGTGAGAGGGGCAGCGGGCTCGACAGTCTGGCCCAGCGGCTGGCGGAGGCGGGCGGCGATCTCACGGCGTCGGTGGACGGTGCCGGCTGGTTCCATCTGGTTGCGGAGTGCCCCGTGCGCAACGCGGTCAGTGCAGCCAGCCGGCGTCCTGGGCGATCAGGATCGCGTCCAGTCGATTGCGCGCATTGAGTTTGATGACGGCGGAGGTCAGATAGTTGCGTATGGTGCCGACGGCCAGGTGCAGCCGTGCGGCGATCTCCGTGGATCCGGCCCCCTCGGCCGCCAGGCGCAGGGTGTCGATCTCCCGCTGGGTGAGCGGGTTCTCGGCGCTGGACCAGGCGGCCAGGGCCAGGGACGGGTCGATGGCCTGTTCTCCGTCGGCCACCTTCCTTATGGCGACGGCCAGTTGAGCCGGCGGGGCGTCCTTGAGCAGATAGCCGCCAACCTGGGCGTCGAGTGCCCGGCGCAGGGTTCCGGGCCGTCCCAGGCTGGTGAGGATGAGGCTGCGACAGTCGGGTACCTCCTCACGCAGCAGGGAGGCCGCGGTCAGCCCGTCGAGTCCGGGCAGATCGATGTCGATGACGGCGACATCGGGCCGGTGCCTGCGCGCCTCGGCGACGATGGCGTCGCCTCGTTCCAGCTCGGACACGACTTCCAGATCCGATTCGAGCTCGAGCAGGGCGACCAGCGCCCCGCGGACCATGTGCATGTCTTCGGCCAGTAGGAGCCGTATCATCGTCAGCACCCTTCGGGTTCACTGTGGGCTCAGCCTTGGTGCAGCAGTCCGGGTCGAAAGCTAGGCGGATCGGGTTTCGGAACCATTAACTGCCTGATTACGACGGGGAGTTGAGGCAACTCCGGAGGTTTTCCGGCCGGGCCTGCCGGGCCTCAGCAGGGCCACCAGCACCACCACGGAGAGCAGGGCCGCCACGAGGAAGCCGGTGGTGATCGAGGTCGCACCGATCACCGGCCCCAGCAGCAGCGGCGAGACGAATTGCCCGGCGAAGTTCGCTGTCCCGGACAACGAGGTGGCCTGCCCGCGCAGCTCGGCCGGGGCTGCCTCACCGACGAGTACCGTCAGTGCCGGGAAGGCGATGCCCTGGCCGAGGCCGAACAGCACAGGCGCGACCAGCAGCAGCCACGGCTGGTCCACCGTGCCGAGCAGGACGAAGGACAGGGCCCAGGTCAGCGCAGCCGTCCGCAGCAGGGCCGGATAGCCCGCGGCACGGCGCAGCTTCGCGTATCCGAGCCCCACCGCACTCATGGCCCCCATCATCACCACGGTGTAGAGGGAGACCAGGAAGGGCTCCTTGACACCGATCTGCGCGAGCCGCTGCGGCAGGAAGACCGCCACGCCGTACAGCAGGATCGCGGCCACGGCCTGCAGGAGGTAGTGGCCGAGCAGTGCGGGACTGTCGCGCAGCAGCGGCAGGACTCCTGCCCCACCGCCCTTGGGGCCCATGGATCCGGCGGGGAAAGTGATCAGAGCGGCCAGGCCGATGGGGATGGCGCCGAGGTAGACGGCGAACGGCGCGTGCCAGGACAGTCCGCCGAGGGCGCCGCCGACCAGCGGCCAGACGACGCCGCCCAGGCTGGTCGCGGTCGAGCGCCAGCCCATCACCCGGTCCCGTTCGGGCCCCTGGTAGAGCGCGAGCAGCGCCACCGTCGTACCGCTGAACACAGCGGCGGCGCCGACGCCGAACACGAACCGGCTGACGATGAGACCCGGATAGCCGTCGGTGAACATACCGGCCGCGCCGGCGAACCCGTACAGCAGAAGCCCGCCGGCGAGCGGCCCGCGCACGCCGTAGTGGTCGATCAGCCGGCCGACCACCGGGCTGGTGACCGCGATGGCCAGCCCGTGCGCGGTGATGATGAGGCCGGCGGCGGTGCCACTGACGTCCAGGTCGCCACGGATCACTTCGAGTACGGGGGTGATCATGGCCCCGGCCATCACGGCGAGGGTCGAGGCGAGCAGCAGCACGGGGAGCGCGGCGGCGGACGGCCTGACGGCCGGTTCTGCCTCATCGGATGAGGGCATGACAACCACTTCCTGGAGGCGGGGTCACGGACGTACCGGCCCGGCCTCCGGCGCGTGGGCGCGGATGCCGTCGGCGATCTCGTCCAGGTCGGCGGGGGTGAGCCGCACACGCGCGGCAGCCGACCAGCCGGCTGTCTGGCCGGGACGCCGGGCGCCGACGATCGCACCGGTGACCCCGGGCCAGGCGAGCGCCCAGGCGACGGCCACGGCCGATGTGGTCACCCCGTGGCGGCCGGCGACGTGGCCGAGGACCTCGGCCACCGCGAGGTTGCCGGCCAGGCCCGTGGTGAAGTCCGGGGCGCCGCGCCGCCAGTCGGTCCCGGGGAGAGCGGCGACCCGTTCGGCGGAGAAGGTGCCGGAGAGCAGCCCGGACTTGAGGGACTGGTAGACGATCGAGCCGACGCCGTTCGCCGCGCACCAGGCAAGGACGTCGGCCGCGCCGCGGTCCAGTGCGGAGAACGGCGGCTGGACGGCGTCCACCGGCGCGACGGCGGCGGCACGCTTCAGCTCGTCGACCCCGTGGTTGGACAGGCCGATGGCCCTGACCTTGCCCTCCCGCCTGAGGTCGGCCATGGTCTGCCAGTACTCCTCCAGCGGGGTGCTCACATCCGGCTCCGCCGGGTCGTCGGTGGCGGGACCCCAGGCCAGCAGCTTCCCGTCGCCGGGCCAGTGCACCTGGTACAGGTCGAGGTGGTCGACGCGCAGCCGGCGCAGCGAGTCCTCCAGCTCGCGCCTGACGCTGCCTGCGGTCATCACCTTGCGCAGACCGCGCGCGTCGGGGACGACGCCGCACTTGGTGAAGAGGTACGGGCGGTCCGCCGCGGGAAGACCGGACAGCGCCTCGCCGATGATCTCCTCCGAGTGGCCCTGCCCGTAGGCGGCCGCCGTGTCGATCCAGTTGACGCCGGAGGCGACCGCCTCGCGGACGGTGGCGATCGAGTCCGCGTCGTCCTGTGGGCCCCAGTCGGAGCCGCCCAGCGACCAGGCGCCGAGCCCGGTGCGGGAGATGTTCATGCCGGTGAGACCCAGCGGCCGCGCGGGCAGGGACGTGGTGGTCATGCAGCACCTCGGATCCGGTGAGTGGGTGAAGGCGCGCCGGCGGTCGGGCCGGCCACGAGCAGGCCGCGGTTGTCCAGCCGCAGCGCCCGCTGGTTGAGGACCATGAAGGGCTGGATGAGCCCGTCGACGAAGACCAGGAAGCAGATGGTGCCGATGCCGGCCGGTCCACCGAGGAGCAGGCCGACGAGGAGCAGAACGGCCTCGACGGAGGCCTTGGCGACCCAGAACGGCCAGCTCCAGCGCTGCGTCATGGTGATCACGACGAGGTCCATGGCGCGGATGCCGATGCCGCTCATGATGATGAGGGCGGAGCCGTAGGCGCAGAGCACCACGCCCATGGCGAGCGAGCCCGGCCGGGGCAGCGCGGAGGTGTCGGCGAGGCGCATCAGGTCGATCAGGCTTCCGCAGAGGAAGAAGGTGACGAAGGGGGAGATCACGGGGCGGCGCCGGTTCCACGCTGACCAGATGGCGATGCAGACGATCGCGACGAGGGCCTGGGCGATGCCGATGGTCAGCGGCAGGTGCTCCAGTAACCCCAGGGCGAAGGTGTCGAGGGGGTCGACGCCGTACTCGGAGTGGATGAAGAGCGTTGCGCCCGCGGCAAAGGCCACGCATCCGGCGAGGTAGACACTCAGGCGCTGAACCTGAGCACGCACGCGGGCATGGGCAGGGGGGACGGCCATGGAGTTCCTTCGGTCCGGTGGGGGGTGGGTCCGGCCGACCGCTGCCGGGACGGGGAGCAGACCCGGCAGCGGAGAGCGGGCGTCAGCCGTCGCTGAACGCGACGGTGTTGCCGTCGGGGTCCGTGAGGTAGAAGTGGTTTCCGCCGGGGTGGCCCTCGATCTCGGTCGGCTTCGCGTCGAGGAGAGCCTCACGCGCCGTTTCCAGGTCGGCCCCCGCGAATCCGGGGACGAAGGGTCCCGCCGCGTCGTCCCAGAGCACGAGTTCACCGCCGGCTCCGGTGTGGAAGGCGGAGAAGGTCTCGCCGGAGGCCTTCGGCTCCAGTCCGAGGACATCGCGGTAGAAGGCCGTCATGGCCGGCAGATCTCGCGTTCTGATGGCGAGAACGGCGAACTTTCCGAATGACGGGTTGATCATTGCGTCAGTGTCCTTTCGCCGGGGAAGCGGGGACGGGACCGGAGACCTTGCCGCTGGCGAACGCGTGGCTCAGTTCGATCAGCCCCCAGACGACGCCGAGTTCCTCGTCGTCGCGCGGGCCGTAGAGCATCACGGCGGTGGGGGGCAGAAAGCCGCGGTGGACCATCGGATGATGCTCGGCCCAGCCCTTTGCGATCGCCTCCGCGGCATCCGCCGGCGGCAGCATCACGTGCAGACTCCCGTCGTCCGCCGCATGCAGATGGGCGAACTCCGTACCCGAGAGATAGGCGGTGTCCGGCCCGGTGGCGCGCGCGGGATCGAGATGCAGCGCGCGGCTCTGCGGCAGCGACACATGACTCCGGCCGACCATGACGCCGTCCAGGGCCTGCATACGCCGCCACAGTTCCCGGTGGAATTCCACAGGGCCGTTCTGGTCGAGCTGACTGTGCACGACCCGGCCGGTCGACGGCCGTTCACCCGGCCGTTCGGGCAGTACCAATTGCGTGGCCACGGGGCGCTCCTTTCTGAGACCGCACCTGCGCGCCTCGGTCCTGTCCGGCCTTGTCGACCGGACAGGATCCGGCGGCTCGGAAAAGACGCTACTACCCCTGGTATAGTGATTACCTAATGGATAGTGACTGGCCCGGGAGGAATCTTGAGCGGAAATCGGCCACGCGCGACACGCACTCCCGAGGGCGGCCCGTGCCCGATCACCCCGGTCATCGACCTGGTCTTCGGCCGCTGGACGACACCCGTCCTGTGGGTGCTCAACCACCACGGAAAGCTGCGCTTCACCGAGCTCCAGAAACTGCTGCCCGACTGCACGCCCAAGGTGCTGACCCAGCGGCTGCGACAGCTGGAGGCGGACGGGCTGGTCACACGGACGTACTACGCCGAAATGCCGCCGCGCGTGGAGTACGAGTCGACGCCGCTCGCCCACACGCTCATTCCGGTCTTCAATGCCCTCGCGGAGTGGTCCGAGGAGCACCTGGACGAGGTGCTCGCCGCCCGACGGGCCTACCAGGAGTCCTGACACACGCGTGTGCCCGCCCCGCAGGTCACTCCTGCCGGGCGGGCACACGCACGCGGTGGTCACGGAACCGGGTGCCGGTCAGTCCTCCCCGGCCAGGCCCCTCTTGACCGCGGTGGCGATACGCACGACGCGCTCGGCCTGTATGCGGGCCGCACCGCGGGCGACGTCGTCGACCCCGATCTTCCCGTTGCCGTCCACGTGCGAGGTGCCGTACGGGTTCCCGTCCGCCCACTTGCCGTGGTCGACGAAGCCGGGGGCCACGACGATGCCGCCGAAGTGGTGGAACGAGTTGTACAGCGCGAGCAGTGTCGACTCCTGGCCGCCGTGGAGCGTGGCCGACGAGGTGAAGCCGCTGTAGACCTTGTCCGACAGCTTCCCCTCGGCCCACAGCGGTCCGAGCGTGTCGATGAACTGCTTGAGCTGCGACGAGACGTTCCCGAACCGGGTCGGGCTGCCGAATATCACGGCGTCGGCCCAGGCCACGTCTTCGCCCACCGCCTCCGGAATGTCCGCGGTGGCACGCTGGTTGGCGGCCCAGGCCGGGTTGGAGTCGATGACGGCCTGCGGGGCGAGCTCGGTGACCCGGCGCAGCCGCACCTCGGCGCCGGCCTTCTCCGCGGTGTCGCCGAGCTCCCTCGCGATGTCGGCACCGACGCCGGTCGACGAGTAGTAGATGACGGCCAGCTTGGTGGCATTGCTCAAGGTGATCTCTCCGATCGGTCGTGTCGCGCCCGACGCCTCCTCCTGACGTCCGGCAGCCGGCGGCCGGCAGGGCGAAGTTACTATGCAGGAGATAGCAATTACCTACAGGAAAGTGGCTTCCCGGTAGGACCCGGTACACCTCTTCGGCTCCCCGGCTCGACCCGTACTCGAGGACGGCCGGGCACGCTGACCGCCCCACCACGGACGGCCGAGAAGAGGAGCGTGCGGTGAGGACCGAAGAAGTCGAGGCCTGCGTCGTCGGCGGCGGACCGGGCGGCCTGATGGCCGGCCTGCTGCTGGCCAGGCAGGGCGTCCGCGTCACCGTGCTGGAGAAGCACCCCGACTTCCTGAGGGACTTCCGCGGGGACACCGTCCACCCGTCGACGCTGCGGGTCATCGCGGAACTCGGCCTGCTCGACGACTTCTTGAAGATTCCGCACGCCGAGGCGCCCGCCATGACCATGGAGACCGCGATGGGCCCGGCCGTCTTCGCCGACTTCCGCAGGCTCCCCGGCAGATTCCGGTTCATGGCCTTCATGCCCCAGTGGGACGTACTCGACTTTCTCGCCGGGGCCGCTCGCACGTACCCGGGCTTCCGGCTGGAGCAACAGGCCGAGGTCACCGAGGTGACCGAGGACGCCGGCGGCCGGGTAACCGGCGTCGTCGCGAAGACCCCGGACGGCCCGCTGGAGGTGCGGGCGAAACTGGTGATCGGTGCCGACGGGCGTCGCTCCGCAGTGCGCGCCTGTGCCGGGCTGCGCGTCAAAGGCGACACCGCCCCGATGGACGCGCTGTGGTTCCGGCTCAGCCGCACCGAGGGCGAGACCGTCCCCACCATCAAGGCCGGCGCCGGCTATCTGGTCGTATGCATCAACCGCGGCACGTACTGGCAGTCCGTCCAGATGATCCCCAAGGGCGGGTACGAGGCCGCCCGCGCGGCGGGGATCGACCGGTTCCGCGCCGAAGTCGCCCGCGCCCACCCTGTCTTCGCCGGCCGGCTCGCCGACGAGATCGGTGACTGGGACGACATCAAGCTGCTCGACGTGCGGGTCGACCGGCTCCGCCGCTGGTACCGGGCCGGGCTGCTCTGCATCGGCGACGCCGCCCACGCCATGTCCCCCGCGGGCGGCGTCGGCATCAACCTCGCCGTCCAGGACGCCGTCGCCGCGGCCCGGGTCCTGGGCCCGGTGCTGCGGTCCGGGCGCACGCCGACCGTCGCCGAACTGCGTTCCGTACAGCGGCGGCGGGAACTTCCCATGCGCGTCGTCCAGTTGATGCAGCTCCATCTGCTCGGCGACCTCTATCCGAGCGCCTCGCGAAGGGGCACGGACCGTCCGCTCGTGGTCCGGCTGTGCCGCCGGTTCCCGTTCGTGCCGCGTCTTCTCGCCCGGCTGATCGCTCTCGGCGTACGTCCCGAGCCCATCGGAGGAACCACGCATGTCCGACCCTGAACTCCTCGGCCGGTGGCGGCTCGTCTCGTACTACGACGAGGACGGGCACGGCGGCATCGGCGAAGGGCCTCTCGGGCCCGCCCCGTACGGGCTGCTGTACTACGCCGACGACTACGTGTCCGTGAACATGGGCCGTGCCACTCCTGAGCCCGGCGGCGTCAACTACCTCGGATACGCTGGCAGTTGGCGCCGCTCGGCGCCCGACACGGTCATCCATGCCATCGACGTGTGCTCCAACCCCGACTGGGCGGGCACCGAACAAACCCGGACCCTCGTCCTGGACGGCGATCTGCTCACCCTGCGCGGCTCCGCCGTCGTCGGCGGCCGCATCCGGCTGCGCGTACTGACCTGGAAGCGAGCATGACGACCACAACCGGCACCGGCACAGGCAGCGACCGCGGCACCCCGCGGCTCGAAGAAGTCGCCGAGCACGTCCATGCGTACATCCAGCCCGACGGCGGCTGGTGCCTGAACAACGCGGGTCTCATCGCCGCCGGCGGCGACAGCGCTCTGATCGACACCGCCGCCACCGAACGCCGTGCCCGCGCCCTGCGCGAGGCTGCGCTCACCGTCGGCCCCGCCCCGCGCGTCGTCGTCAACACCCACTCCCACGGCGATCACACCTTCGGCAACTTCGTCTTCCCCGAGGCGGTCGTCGTCGGCCATGCAGGCACCCGCGCCGAGATCGAGGAGGTGGGGCTGCACCTCACCGGGCTATGGCCCGAGGTGTGCTGGGGAAATATCTCCCTGGCCCCACCCACCCTTACGTATAGGGACCAGCTCACTCTTCATGTCGGCCCGGTCCGCGCAGAACTGATCAACATGGGCACTGCCCACACCATCAACGACACGGTGGTGTGGCTGCCCGAGGAGGGTGTGCTGTTCACCGGCGACCTCGTCATGTCCGGCGTCACGCCGTTCTTTCCCATGGGCTCACTGTCCGGCTCCCTCGCGGCGATCCGCGTGCTCAAGGCGCTCGACCCGGTGACCGTGATCACCGGCCACGGCCCGGTCGCCGGACCCGAGGTCCTGGACGAGGCCGAGCGCTACCTGCTGTGGATACGGGAGCTGGCGCTGCTCGGCGATGGTGCAGGCCTCACCCCGCTGGAGATCGCCGTGCAGACGGACCTCGCGCCCTGGCGGCACCTTCTGGATCCCGAGAGGCTGGTGCCCAATCTGCACCGCGCGTACGCGGAGCTGCGCGGCGCGGTGCCGGGGGCACCCCTCGACATGGGCGCGCTGTTCCAGGAGATGATCGAGTACCGGGGCAGCGCGCCCGTCTGCCGGGCATGACGGCTCACGCGTGGCCAGCTCACCGTGCTGCCGTTCGGCACTGCTGCCGGAACCGGGGTGCGGGGGTCGGCGCCGACCTGAGCACGCTGCAGTCGTTCCGCTGCTGATCGGCAGCATCGACCACGACAAGGAACTCATCGCGCAGGGCGCGGGCAACACCGTCTGCGGCCTGCTCGGGCCACTTTCGATGATGGCGGTCATCGTCCGGATTCCGGTCGCCGCGTTGCCGGTGGGTCAGCCAACTCCCTGCCACGTCGCGAGGCGGTGGTATGCGACGACCGAACCCGCTCCCGAGGGCTCCCCGAGGGCCACATGTCCGTGCCAGACTCTGCGGCGCTCGTTCGAGTCGATCAGTGTCCGAAAACGGAACAACACGAACCCTTTCGAAGGGACCGCCAGTGAAGAGACTCGCCGTGAGCATGGCCCTCGGGTCGGCGCTCACAGCCCTTTTGGCCGTCGGGCTGCAGCCCGCCGTGGCCGCGCCTGAGACCCAGGACGCGCCACGGGCCACGACGCCGCGAGCGGACAACCGCCCGGGGCCGTTGACGAAGCAGCGCACCGACATGCGCCGACAGGCGATCGACAAGGTCGCCAGGGGCAAAGCGAATGCCGACGCGCGGGGTGTCGTCGAGCTCGCGCCCGGAAAGTTCGTGGAGACGAAGACGGTCCGCCAGGACAAGATCTTCACCATCCTCTCGGAATTCGGCGACAAGAGCGCAGGCCGCTACGGCACGGTGCCCGGCCCGCTGCACAACCGGATACCCCAGCCGGACCGGACCGTGGACAACTCCAACGCGTGGGTGCTGGACTTCAGCAAGGCGTACTACGAGAACTTCTTCAACAACGCCGGCGAGTCGATGCGCACCTACTACGAGGGGCTCTCCAACGGCCGGTATTCGGTGACCAACACGGTCTCCGACTGGGTCAAGGTGCCCTACAACGCCTCTTGGTACGGTGACAACGCCCGCGAGGACACCGGCGGTTCGTGGGACTTCGTCCAGGACACCGGCGACGCGTGGTGGAACACCCAGATCGCGGCCGGAAAGACCCCCGCGGAGATCGACACCTATCTGGCCCAGTTCGACGTGTGGGACCGCAACGACTGGGACCACGACGGCGACTTCGACGAGCCGGACGGCTACATCGACCACTTCCAGGCGGTGCACGCCGGCATGGGTGAGGACGCCGGCGGCGGTGCGCAGGGCGAGGACGCCATCTGGTCGCACCGCTGGTACGTCAACGGTGACGACTTCGGGCTCACCGGCCCCGTCCTGGGCAGCGCCCAGAACAAGGCGGGCGGCGCCCGGATCGGCCAGTCGAAGTACTGGTTCGGCGACTACACGACCGAGGGCGAGAACGGCGGACTCGGCGTCTTCTGCCATGAGTTCGGCCATGACCTGGGTCTGCCGGACTACTACGACACCGCCGGCGGCGAGAATTCCACCGCGTTCTGGACCCTGATGAGCAGCGGTTCCTGGCTCGGGCACGGCGCCGCCGCGAACGAGGGCATCGGCACCAGGCCGGGTCTGATGGGCGCCGAGGAGAAGCTGTTCCTGGGCTGGCTGGACCACAGCACCGCCGCCACCGGCACTTCGGGGACCTACACCCTCAACCCCGCGCAGCTGCAGGTCGACGGCAAGGACCAGGCGGTCCGGATCAATCTGCCGGACAAGGCGTCCAGCACGGTGTACGCGACGCCCACGTCCGGGACGCACGCATGGTGGACCGGTTCGGCCGACGGGCTGAACGAGTCCGTCACCCGATCGCTCCCGGCGGCCTCGCGTATCACCGTGACGGCGAACGCCTGGTACGACATCGAGAAGAACTTCGACTACCTCTTCGCCGAGTACTCCCTCGACGGTGGTACGAGCTGGGTGCGCGCGGGCTCCGCCGTCGACGGCGACTCCGCCGGCAAGTGGACGACGCTGCGGTTCTCGTACGACGCCTCCGGCAAGCCGTCCCTCTTCCGCTTCCGCTACCAGACCGACGGCGGGGTTCACTTCGCCGGCGCCTTCCTGGACGACATCGCGTTCGTGGCCGGCGGAACGTCGCTGGTCGCCGACGACGTCGAGCAGGGGCTCAACGGGTGGACCGCGGACGGACGCTGGAAGATCTCGACGGGTACGGAGTCCGCCACCTACCCGCGCTACTACCTGGTGGAGAACCGCGAGTACGTCGGCAGCGACAAGCTCCTCGCCGAAGGGCCGTACCAGTTCAGCAAGGGCGTTACGGCACCGGACTGGGTGGAGTTCTTCCGCTTCCAGAACGGCATGCTGGTCTGGTACGTCGACCGGTCGTTCGACGACAACAACGTCAGCGCCCACCCCGGCGGCGGCCAGGCCATGGTGGTGGACGCCCGCCCGCATCCGTTCACCTACGACGACGGCACCTACCCGAGCAACCGGCGGCAGCCGTTCGACGCGACGTTCGGTCTGGAAGCCACCGACGCCACCTGCTTGCACAAGGAGGTGCTGTCCGGGAAGGGCGCCCAGCAGACGGTGGTGACGAAGGAGGCGTGCGCGCCTTCGAACCCCGGTATCGCGGTGTTCGACGACAGCAACCCCGACGCGTACTACAGCACCGCCGACCCCCAGGCCAGCGTCAAGGTCGCGGGGCACGGCGCGAAGGTGACCGTGACCGGCGACGCCGGCGACGACCTGACCATCAACGTGGTCAACCCGCCCGCGCACTGACGGCTCGGCACCACCCCAACGGCGGCCGGGACATCTCGCGTGTCCCGGCCGTCGTCGCGTCACGCGGGTGGGCCCACCCACAGCGCGGCCTCCGGCGCGCGGCAGGACGACAGGTCGCACCACCGGACTCCCGGAAACAACAGGTGGCAAGGTGGCGACACATCAGGTCGGCCCGCCGCTAGGGCTTTGTCGAGCCGGGCTGGGCCGTCGGGATCCGGTGGGTGAAGAACATCGCGAGAAGCGCGGTGAGCGCGAGGATCGCGAGTGCGGCCCGTAGGCCGTCGAGCCTCGCTGCGGCGTTCGCTTCGAGCGCGGCCTGCGTCACCTCGGTGCTCGTGCCCGCTTTGTCGAGCGCGGCCTTGAGCTGTGCGTCCGACAGGAAGGGAACACCGCTTTGGAGCTCGACGGTCGCCTGGCTCTTGACGGCGGCCGGGATCGCCGGATTCTGTTCGACGCTGGTCAGGAACGAAGACGTGAGCGCGGCGATCAGGATCGACCCGGCCAGTGCCGTACCGATCGAGGCGCCGAGGTTGGTGACGGCGTTCTGGACGCCGCCGACTTCTGCGCTCTGCTCTTCCGGTACTGCCGACACGGTGACCGACCCGAGCTGGGACGCCAGCGCGCCCATACCGAGCCCGATCAGCAGGAGGGGGACAGTGACGATCTCCGCGCCCGC
This sequence comes from Streptomyces sp. NPDC001514, assembly GCF_053597075.1. NCBI lineage: Bacteria > Bacillati > Actinomycetota > Actinomycetes > Kitasatosporales > Streptomycetaceae > Streptomyces > Streptomyces sp. NPDC001514. Next base: position 42,947 of record NZ_JBSFHO010000014.1, on the reverse strand, counting down.
ACCTGCGTCGAGCGCGGCCATCAGGGCCACCGCGCCCGCGAGCAACGCGAGGACCCCCAGCCGCACCACGCGCCGCGGTGAGACGTCCCGGAAGAGACGCGGGATCAGGATCGCGGCCGCCAGCAGCGTCAGCGAAAGCGGCAGGAGGCGGGCACCGGTCGAGAGCGCCGACAGGCCGAGGGCAACCGACAGGTACAGCGGTACGACGAAGAACACGCCCATCTGTACGAGGTACTGGAAGAAGAACATCGTCAAGCCGCCGGTGAGCTGTTTGTTCTGCAGCATGGCCGGGTCCACGAGTGGTTCCCTGTGCTGCTCCACGAGGCGGTGCTCCCAGCGGAGGAAGAGCCAGATCAGGAGCAGTCCCGCCAGCATCAGCCAGACGACCAGGGAGATCCCGAGCCAGGAGGGTGCGTCGGGCTTCGGCTGGAACCAGCCCCACTCGTCCGAGCGCAGGACGCCGTAGACGAAGATCCCGAGTCCGAGGGCGGAGAGCACGGCGCCGAGGAGGTCGATGCGCGGGCGTTCGTGGCTCGGCGCCCCGGCGGCGTGCCGGGCGAGTACCAGGATGCCGAGCACGATCACGACCTCACCGGCGAACACCCAGCGCCAGGAGAAGTACGTTGTCGCGATGCCTCCGACGAGGGGTCCGACCGCGATCGCCACGGCCCCTGCGGCCGCGACGAGTCCGTAGGCGGCGGGACGGCGTTCCGTTGCGAAGTTGCCGGCGACGAGCGACACGATCGCGGGCAGGATGAGCGCCGCCCCGATGCCCTCGAGGAACGACCAGCCGAGCAGGAGCACAGGCAGGTTCGGGGCGAGCGCCGTCGTCAGGGACCCGCAGCCGTAGATGCCGCAGCCGATCATGAATGCGCGCTTGCGTCCGATCAGCGCGCCGATCTTGCCGCCAGGGATCATGAACATCGCCATCACGAGGGTGTATGCCGTGATCGCTCCCTGAATCCCCGTCACCGATGTGCCCACGTCGTCGGCCACCGTTGCGATCGAGACGTTCATGACAGAGCTGTCGAGCGCCATCAGGAACTGCCCGGCTGCGAGTGTCAGCAGGATGAGTCGGGCCGGTGCCGAACCCTCGGGAGAGCCTGACCTGGATGTCATGGATGCATCGTCCCAGCGACCTGGAGGGCTGCTCCTCGACCCGCTGCGAAGATCAGCCGGTTGGCGGGGGGCGACCGCGCCGACTTCACACGGTGGCGGGCCGGGAAACGTCATCGACTTGACCGGATGCGACCAAACGCCGGTACATCGAGCCGTGCGCAGGCATGAAAGAGGGGCGGCCGTAGCCGGCCGCCCCTCACTCAGCCCTGTGTGCCTTACGGCTTGGGCGTGGCGTGCGGGGTGCACGTCACATCGCGGCTGTCCAGGTTGCCGCTGAGCAGGTAGGAATCCACCCGCTCGTTGATGCACGGGTTGACCAGTCCGGTCACACCGTGCGAGCCGGCGTCCTTCTCGATGATCAGACGCGAGCCCTTGAGCCGCTGGTGCAGCTCGACGGCGCCCTCGAAGGGAGTGGCGGCGTCACGGGTGGACTGCACGATGAGCACAGGCGGCAGGCCCTTGCCGGTCCGCACCTCCACCGGGGTGTGCTGCTTCGAGGACCAGGTGGCACACGGCAGGTTCATCCAGGCGTTGGCCCAGGTCATGAACGGGTGGTCCGTGTGCAGCCGGGTGTTGTCCCGGTCCCACTTCTTCCAGCTGGTGGGCCACTTGGCATCTGCGCACTCGACGGCCGTGTAGACGGCGTTGCCGTTCTCCGCGGAGATGTTGCCCGCGGTGTCGGACAGGTCGGGCGCCGCGGCGTCGACGAGTGCCTGCGTGTCACCGGCGAGGTACTTGCTCCAGGTCCGGGCGACGGGCACCCAGGCGGAGTCGTAGTACGGGGCGCTCTGGAAGAAACCGATGAGCTCGGCCGGGCCGACGACCCCACCGAGCGGGTTCTTCTTCGCGGTGGCCCGCAGTTTGACCCACTGCTGCTCGACCTTCTCCGGGGTGTCGCCGATGTGGAAGGTGGCGTCGTTCTTGGCGACCCACGCCTTCCAGTCGTCCCAGCGCATCTGGAACGCGACGTCCTGGTCCAGGTTCGCCTCGTACCAGATCTTCTCGCGCGACGGGTTGACCACGCTGTCGACGATCATGCGCCGGACATGGCCGGGGAAGAGGGTCGCATAGACCGCACCGAGGTAGGTGCCGTAGGAGACGCCCAGGAAGTTGAGCTTCTTCTCACCGAGGGCGGCCCGGATGACGTCCAGATCACGCGCGCTGTTCGGCGTGGTCATGTGCGGCAGCAGCCAACCGCTGCGCTCGGCGCACCCGTCCGCGTACTCGGCGGCGAGCTTGCGCTGCGCGAGCTTGTCGGCCTCACTGTCGGGCACCGGGTCGAGCTTCGGCGCCTTGACGAACTCCTGAGGATCCACACAGGAGATGGGTGCCGAGTGGCCGACGCCGCGGGGGTCGAAGCCCACGAAGTCGTACGCCTTCGAGGTCTTGACCCACAGTGGGTTCTTGTTGGTGACCCGAACCGGGAAGCGCATCCCGGAAGCGCCGGGGCCGCCCGGGTTGTAGATCAGGGAGCCCTGACGCTCCTCCTTGGTCCCGGTGTTGCCGATACGGTCCACAGCGAGCTTGATCTGCTTGCCGTTCGGCCGCGCGTAGTCCACCGGAACGCTCACGAAACCGCACTGGATGGGCTTGGCGAACCCCCAGTCCTCCGGGCAGTCCGCCCAGTCGATGCCCTTCTTGGCCGCCCGCTCCGCCGCGACCTGGACGCCGCGTGCTTCGGACCATCCGTGGCTGCGGCTTTCGGCATTCGCCGTCGGAGCCGCTATCGCACCCGCTATAAGGGTGCCCGCGACCAGAGTGCCGGCCGAGCCGAGCACTGCTGTGCGTCTCACGTAGAACCTCCCCCTGATGTTGTGGAGTTGTACCGGGGGATCCTTTCGTGGGCAGGGCAGTGCGGAACAGGCCGTACTGGTGTTCTTTACCGAACCAATAACCGGTGCGGCAAGTACCGCTCAGCGGTGCAACTCGCCAGTGTCCGCATCGAGCTGATTGCCCCCCAGACAAGCGCGTGCGGGTATCGAGCAACTGCGCTTCGAGGACCACGTCCGCCACTGGACAGGTCTCACCGGCTCCACGATGGGCCACCGGCGCGGCGGAGGCCGGGTCGTCAGCTGATGTGTCGTGCGCAGAGCAGTTGGCGCGGATCGGAGCGGCGGTAAGGGGGTGTTGCCGCGTCCCTGGGCAGGGTGGGCGGGGGACGGCTCGGCCCGCCACTGCCCAACTGGGCGAGTGTCAGAGGAAGTCCGCACAGGACGACGCCCGCGGCCACCGCCGCGGGCGCATCGATCATCGGCTTGGGACGATCAGCTACACGTCAATTCGTTCGCTGCTTGTTGAAGTCACCTTTCGTGAACAGACCGAGGGTCACGCCCTGGCCGTCGTGGCATGGACGGACTTGTCCTCCATGGACAGCTCCATGGACAGCCCTGGATGGAAGCGCGGAGCAGCGGTTACCAGTAGTGCCGTCGTCCGCCGACCGCGTGCCCTATCGCTCCCAGAATCCACAGCAGAACGCCGATCACGACCAGGATGATCCCGATGGTCCAGAGAATACCGATGCCGGCCAAGAAGCCGATGATGAGCAGAATGACTCCGAGGATGATCATGACGTCCTCCGGTGACGGGGCGGCCCCCTCTTCTCGCGGCTCCCCGCGCTTTTGCGGGGCAAACCTTGTCCCGCCCTGAAGATGGGCGGATGACCGACCAGGCCGAGGGGTCGGCCGATTGCTTGGCCGTGATGCCGCCGACCAGCACCTCCGGTCGGCGGCATCACGGCTGCGAGTCAGCGCGCCAGGGACACTGACCAGTGGCCCGCCACGGATACGACGAGTGACGCCCGCCCGCGCGCCTACTTCTCCGCGTTCGTTCCCAGGGCGGTGCTGAGCACCGCGATGGCCTGGGCGACGGCCGCACGGGTGGCGTGTGTGTCGCTGAGCGGGTTGAGCATCATGAAGTCGTGCGTGATCCCGTCGTAGCGGACCGTGGTCACGTCGACGCCCGCGGCGCGGAGCTTGGCCGCGTACGCCTCGCCCTCGTCGCGCAGGACGTCGGCCTCGTCGACGATGACGAACGCCGGCGGCAGGCCGGAGAGCTGGTTGAGTTCGGCCTTCAGGGGAGAGGCGGTGATCTCGACGCGGCGCGAACGGTCCGGCAGGTAGGCGTCCCAGAACCACTCCATGGCCTTGGCGGTGAGGAAGTAGCCGGTCGCGAAGTCGGAATAGGACTTGGTGTCCATGCCGGCGTCGGTGACCGGGTAGTACATGGACTGCTGGACGAAGCGGACGTCGCCGCGCTCCTTGGCCATCAGGGCCAGAGCGGCCGCCATGTTCCCGCCGACCGAGTCGCCGGCCACCGCCATGCGGTCCGGGTCGAGGCCGTGAGCGGCCCCTTCGCGGACGATCCACCGGGCAGTGGCGTAGCCCTGCTCGATCGCCACCGGGTAGTGCGCCTCGGGCGAGCGGGCGTACTCGACGAAGACCACAGCGGCCCGCGCCCCGTCCGCCAGTTCACGCACCAGCCGGTCGTGGGTGTCGGCGTTGCCGAGAACCCAGCCCCCACCGTGCATGTAGAGCACGACCGGGAGGGGTGATGCTGCGCCCTCCGGCCGGACGATGCGGACACGGACGTCACCGACCTCTGCGGGAACCGTGATCCACTCCGTGTCGACCGACAGCTTCTCGATCGGGTCCGCCTGGATGTCGTCGAGCACCTTACGGGCCTTCTCCGGACCCAGTTCGTACAGGAAGGGCGGCTTCGAGGTGGCCTCGGCGAGCTGCTGGGAGGCGGGTTCCAGAACGAGACTGCCGGCGGACTGGACGGTCATGACGATCTCCTTGGGATTCCGGGATGGCTGCTGACCGAGAGCTGCGCAGGATGCGTGCCGGACTGTCCCGTAGCGCGCGACTCGTGCGCGCGGATCCGCATGGGCAGGGACGGGCAGCGGTACGCGCGATCTGACACCAGCGTCTCCCGCCCCAGTGGTGATCGCATCCGTCATGCCCTGGGACTTACGGATCTGCCGCGAGAGGCCTTGCCCAGGCCCTGCCCAGGCCCTGGGGACTCCCGCTGCACACCGCCGCGGGGAGGCCGAATCGGGCGGGATTCAGGACGATGGCGTGGTGAGTGAAGGCTCGACGCCCCAGTGCTTCGCCGACCGGACCACGAGCAGCAGCGACTCACGGTCACCGCTGCGGGACTTCCTGCGTACGGAGACCGCCGGCGCCGCTGTGCTCATCGCTGCGGCGCTCGCCGCACTCGCCTGGGCGAACCTGGCACCCGCGGCGTACGAAGCGCTGTGGCGGACGGAGCTGTCCGTGCGGGTCGGGCGGTACAGCGTCGGCCTCGGGCTGCGGGAGTGGGTCAACAGCGGCCTCATGGCGTTGTTCTTCTTCGTCGTCGGACTTGAGGCGCGCCGTGAGTTCGACATGGGTGAACTTCGTGAGCGCAAGCGTGTGGCCCTGCCACTGCTGGCGGGGTTCAGCGGCATGCTCGTACCCGTCGGCCTCTACCTCGCCGTCAACGCGGGAGAGCCGTCGGCGTACGGCTGGGGCGCCGCCATGTCCACGGACACCGCCTTCGCGCTCGGCATGCTCGCCCTGATCGGCAAGGGCATGCCCCCGGGCCTGCGTGTATTCATTCTGACCCTGTCCGTCGTCGACGACTTCGTGGCCCTGGCCGTCGTCGCCGTCGCGTACAGCAGTCGCCTCTCGGTGCCGGCCCTGCTCGGCGCGGGCGCGGTGTTCGTCGTGGTCCTGTCGGTACGCGCGGCCGGCGTACGGCGGGGGGCGGTGTACGCGGTGCTCGCGGCGGCGCTCTGGTTCGCGTTGCTGGAATCGGGAATCGACCCGGTGGTCACCGGGCTCGCGATGGGGCTGATCACCAGTGCGTATCCGGCGCCACGCAGAGAACTCGAGCGGGCGAGTGACCTGTTCCGGTCCTTCCGCGAGCAGCCCACCCCGGATCTCGAACGGTCCGTGCAGCGCGGACTGGCCTCGGCGATTTCCGCCAACGAACGTCTGCAGCGGCTGTTTCACCCCTGGACCAGTTTTGTCGTCGCGCCGCTGTTCGCCTTCGCCAACGCCGGCATCGAGTTCAGCGGTGATCAGCTCTCACGCGCGTTCACCTCTCCCATCACGCTGGGAGTCCTGCTCGGCTTCGTGCTCGGCAAGCCGATCGGCATCCTGGGCGCTTCGTCGCTGGCGACGCTGCTGACCGGAGGACGGCTGCGGCCCCCTGCGGGCTGGGGTGCCGTCGCGGTCGGAGGCACTCTCGGAGGTGCGGCCTTCACGGTGTCCCTGCTGATCGCGGCACTCGCCTTCGACGGTCCCCAGCTGGCCGAGGCGAAGATAGGGGTGCTCAGTGCGGTTCTCTGCTCGTTCGTCCTCAGCTGGCTGCTGACCCGGATCATTGCGCTCCTTCCGCCGCAGCTGCGTCTGAGAATGCTGCTCGGCCGTGCCGAGACCATCGTCGACCTTGCAGTGCCCGTCGATCCGGAGCGCGACCATGTGCGCGGACCCCGGGACGCCCCGGTCACCCTCGTCGAGTACGGCGACTTCGAGTGCCCGTATTGCGGGCAGGCCGAGCCGGTGGTCCGGGAGCTGCTCGCCGGCGACGGGGGCGTGCGCTACGTGTGGCGTCATCTGCCGCTTGCCGACGTCCATCTCCAGGCTCAGTTCGCGGCGGAGGCGGCTGAGGCGGCCGCCGAGCAGAACCGTTTCTGGGAGATGCACGACCTCCTGCTCGACCACCAGGGTGACCTGCGAACCTCCGACCTCCTCCGGTACGCGGCGGCCCTGGGGCTGGAAACCGAGCGGTTCCAGCGAGACTTGCGGGAGCACAGGGGCGCCGTGCGTGTCGCCGAGGACGTCGAGTCGGCCGACCTCAGCGGGGTGTCCGGCACGCCGACGTTCTTCGTCAACGGTCGCCGGCACCACGGCGCCTATGACATCGCCGGGCTCAAGACCGCCGTGCGGGGCGCTCGGGCACGGGCAGCCGTGATGGACCGATGAGTCCCCGCGCGCAGCCGGCCCCCAGGGCCTCACCGCCGGGCACGCGCTGCACCGTCAGCTCGGCACGCTCGCCGTCCGGAGCCGTCGCGAGTGCGTAGCTGCGATGTGCGCTGGGGCAGGACAGCCCTCAGGGTCCTGCCGGCTTGCCCTCGCCGTGGAGCCAGACGTCCCACAGCCGGGTGAGGTCCTTGCCCGACTTCTGCTCCACGTACGTGGTGAAGTCGCGCGTGGAGGCGTTGCCGTGACGGTGGGTCTGCGCCCAGCCCTGCAGGATCGAGAAGAACATGTCGTCGCCGACGGTCTCGCGGACCTTGTGCAGGACCATCGCGCCGCGCTCGTAGACCGGCTCGCCGAGGAGGTGCTCGGCGTCGGGCTGGTCGGCGGGCGGGAAGGCCCAGTTGTCCTCGGAGTCGAAGGCGTCCTCGAAGCTCTCCTGGGCGGGGGTGTCCTCGAACTCCTCGAGGTACAGCCACTCCGCGTAGGTCGCGAAGCCTTCGCTCAGCCACACGTCCCGCCAGGTCTTGGGCGTGACGGAGTTGCCGTACCACTGGTGGGCGAGCTCGTGGACGAGGGTTACGGGGTCGAAGGCGTCCTCCGTGAAGAAGGCCCGGCTCTGCGTCTCCAGCGCGTAGTCCGCATCGCCCTCGCGCTCGACGATCGCGCCGGTGGAGGAGAAGGGGTACGGACCGAATCTCTTCACGGCCCAGTCCGTGAGCTCGGGGACGCGGTCCAGCAGCTCTCCGTAGCGCGCGGCGACGGTCTTGTCCGCGGCGGTGTAGACGGGCACGCCCTTCGCCCCGGGGCGGGACCTCGTGACGTCGTACGCGCCGATGCCGACGGTGACCACGTAACTCGCCATGGGCTGTGTGGAGCGCCAGGCGAACGTGGTGCGTCTGCGGTCGGCGGTGGGGCGTTCGGAACGCAGCTCTCCGTTGGAGACGGCGGTCAGGCCCTTCGGGACGGTGACGGTGATGTCGTACGTCGCCTTGTCGCTGGGATGGTGGTTGCCCGGGAACCACGCCGTCGAGCCCTTGGGCTGACCGACCGCGACCGCCCCGTCCGCGGTCCTCAGCCAGCCCTCCCGGGTGCCTTCGGTGTTGGTGATGGTGCGCGGTGAACCGTCGTAGCGGACGACGGCGCGGAAGGTGTCGCCCTTGCGGAGGTCGTCCGGCGGCCGGAGCGTCAGCTCGTCGCCTGCTCGGGTGACGGCGGCGGGTACTCCGTCGATGGTCGCGCCGCGGACGGTCAGCCCGTGGAGGTCGAGGTTGAAGGAGCTGAGGTCCTGGACGGCGCGGGCGGTGATCTCCGCGGTGCCGGTGAGCCGGTGTGACTTCGGGTCGTAGCCGAGTGTGAGCGTGTAGTGCTGGACGTCGTAGCCGCCGTTGCCGAGCTCGGGGAAGTACGGGTCGTGCGCGCCGAGGGCACCCGGGGTGCCGTGGTCTCCGGTGACGGGTGCATCCGCACCGGTCACGGGCGCGCCGCCGAGGACGATCAGGGCGGCGGCCGGTGCCAGGACGCGGAGAGCGGGCCGCTGATACACAAATGCGATGGTATGCACGGAAAGTTCAATTTTCCACCTCGGCCGTGACCACGGCGGAAGGGCCTGCCCGACAGCCGTGGCAACCGGAGCCGCGCTCGTGCACTGGCCGGCGGGTGGGCGTGAGCACCGCCACGGGCGCATGATGAGGGTGATGTCGAAGCCGACGATCCTGACTGTCGACGATGATCCCGGTGTCTCCCGGGCCATCGCCCGCGACCTGCGACGCCGGTACGGCGAGCGGTTCCGCGTGCTGCGCGCGGTCTCGGGTGACGAGGCCCTCGAAGCTCTGCGCGAGGTCAAACTCCGTGGCGAACCGCTGGCCGTGATGATCGCCGACTACCGCATGCCCACGATGAACGGCGTGCAGTTCCTCGAAGCGGCGATGGACCTGTTCCCCCTGGCGCGCCGGGTGCTGCTGACCGCCTATGCCGACACCGGAGCGGCCATCGACGCGATCAACGTCGTGGATCTCGACCACTACCTGCTCAAACCCTGGACTCCTCCGGAGGAGAACCTCTACCCCGTCCTGGACACCTTGCTGGAGCTCTGGGATGCGGCACCCGACCCCGGCACCGCCGAGACGCGTGTCGTCGGCCATCGCTGGTCCGCGCCCTCGTTCGTCGTGCGGGAATTCCTCGCGCGCAACCTTGTCCCGTATCGGTGGATCGCCGCCGACGAGCCCGAGGGTGCGCAGCTGTTGGAGGCGGCAGGCCTCACAGCGGCGGATGTCCCGCTGGTGGTCACGGCCGACGGAAAGGCGCTGCACGCCCCCACTGAAGCGGAACTCGCCGAGCGGGTCGGACTGCGCACCACCCCCGCTGCCGACTTCTACGACGTCGTCGTCATCGGTGCGGGGCCGGCCGGACTGGGCGCCGCCGTCTATGGCGCATCCGAGGGCCTGCGCACCGTCCTTGTCGAACGCACCGCGACCGGGGGACAGGCGGGACAGAGCAGCCGCATCGAGAACTATCTGGGGTTCCCCGACGGAGTGTCCGGAGCGCAGCTGACCGACCGTGCCCGGCGGCAGGCGGCCCGATTCGGTGCCGAGATCCTCAGCGCGACCGAAGTGGTGGCTCTGGAAGCGGCGGGATCGGGACGCGTGCTCCGGTTCGCCGACGGCACCTCCATCGGTGCGCACACCGTCGTCCTCGCCACCGGGGTCTCCTACCGGCGGCTCACGGGAGCGAACCTGGATTCCTTCACCGGTGCCGGGGTCTTCTACGGCGCGGCGTCCTTCGAAGCGGCCGGCTGCCGGGGTGACGACGTGTACATCGTCGGCGGGGCCAACTCCGCGGGACAGGCCGCCGTCTACTTCTCCCGTTACGCAGGGCGCGTCCACCTGCTCGTGCGTGCTCCCGACCTCACCCGGTCGATGTCCCACTATCTGATCCAGCAGATCGAAGCTCTCCCCAACATCGAGATCCACCCCTGCACCGAAGTGGCCGCCGGCGACGGCGAAGGCCACCTGGAGCGGCTCACGCTGCGCGACAGCCGCTCCGGGAGTGACACCACCGTCGACGCCGCCTGGCTGTTCGTGTTCATCGGCGCCGAACCGCAGACGCAGTGGCTGGAAGGCGTGGTGGCGCGCGACGGACGCGGGTTCGTCCTGACCGGGCCGGACCTGCCCGCGGCGGGAAGCCGCTCGCCCCGGTGGCCACTGGCGCGTGCCCCCTACCACCTCGAAACCAGCGTTCCCGGGGTGTTCGCCGCCGGGGACGTCCGCGCCGAGTCGGTCAAGAGGGTCGCCTCGGCGGTGGGCGAGGGAGCCATGGCCGTCACGCTGGTGCACCGGTACCTGGAGACGCAATGACAGCCCAGGCCCGCCGCAGCGCGCTGACCCCGGACGAGCTGCGCACGCTCTTCCTCTTCGAGTCGCTCGACGCCGAGCAGCTGTCCTGGCTGGCCGAGCGCGGGCGCGTCGAAGTGCGCGAGGCGTCAACGGCCGTATACGCACAGGGAGAGAGTGCGACCTGTTTCTTCGTGCTGCTCAGCGGTACCGTCGCGCTCAGCCGGCATCTCCACGGCGATGACATCGAAGTCAGCCGTACGGATCAAAGGGGCGTCTACGGGGGCGCCACCCAGGCCTACCTCGGCGACCGTGTGGACCAGGTGTACTCCCACACGATGCAGGCGGTCACCGATGCGGAGCTCTTCGTTCTGCCCGCTGCCGAGTTCGCCACGGCCGTGCGGACCTGGTTCCCCATGGCACTGCACCTGCTCGAGGGACTGTTCCTGGGGACACGCGCCATGAATATCATCGTCGGTGAGCGCGAGCGGCTCGTCGCCCTGGGCTCACTGACGGCCGGCCTGACCCACGAACTCAACAATCCCGCAGCCGCAGCCGTCCGCGCCACCGACACTCTCCGTGACCGCGTCACGGGAATGCGGCACAAACTGGCGCTCGTCGCGGACGGCCGCGTGGACGGCACACGTCTGCACGAGCTGGTCGAGATGCAGGACGCCGCGGTGCGGCTGGCCAGGGAGGCGCATCCGTTGTCGGCGATCGAGGCGGCGGACGCCGAGGACGAACTCGGTGACTGGCTCGAGAGCGCGGGGGTCGAAAGAGCCTGGGACATCGCTCCCGTCCTCGTCTCCGGTGGCATCGATGCCGGGTGGCTCGCCGCGGCCACGGAGGGACTGTCGGCCGACAACTGCCGGGCCGCCGTCGGCTGGCTGACCTACACCGTGGACACCGAGCTGCTGATGGGGGAGATCGAGGACGCGGTCCGGCGCATCTCCGGGCTGGTCGACGCGGCCCGGCAGTACTCCCAGCTCGACCGGGCCGCCCAACAGCCCGTCGACATCCACGAACTCCTCGACGCCACCCTCGTGATGCTCCAGGCGAAGATTCCCGAGGGTGTGCGCGTCGTGAAGGAGTACGACAGCGGCCTGCCGGCCGTCCCCGCCTACGGCGCGGAACTCAATCAGGTGTGGACCAACCTCATCGACAACGCGCTCGCCGCGATGGACGGCAGAGGCACCCTGACGCTCGCCACCCGGCATGACGATACTCACGCGTTCGTGGAGATCAAGGACACCGGCACCGGCATCGACCCCGAGATCCGTCCGCGCATCTTCGAGCCCTTCTTCACCACCAAACCGGTGGGCGAGGGGACCGGCCTGGGCCTGGACATCTCGTATCGGATCGTGGTGAACAAACACGGTGGCGACATCCGCGTCGCATCCCGCCCCGGCGAGACACGGTTCCGGGTCTCGCTCCCGATCACGTCCCCAGCGGCGCAGGAGCCCGGCTGACCGTGCCGGGATCGCACCGGGCGGCGACTGGCGATCAGAAGCACCCTGGGGTGAGCCTGGGGAGAACGGGCAGCTCCGTGCCCGGAACGCGAACGAGGAGCAGAGCCATGGCTGAGGAGCGGATCCCCGGGATCAACCCGACTGCGCGGCCCAGCGGCGACGGCTGCAGCGAATGCCTGGAGGGTGACGGATCGGGCTGGTGGTTTCATCTGAGGCGATGTGCCGAGTGCGGACACATCGGCTGCTGCGACTCGTCACCGTCGCAGCACGCCACCCGCCACGCAAAGGAATCCGGACACCCGTTCCTCACCAGTTTCGAACCGGGCGAGAGCTGGTTCTGGAACGCGGAGACGGAGGAGTACTACGAGGACGGTCCCGAACTCCCCGCACCCCACGCCCATCCGCTCTCACAGCCCACGCCGGGTCCGGCGGGCGCCGTTCCTGCCGACTGGCAACGACAGCTGCACTGACACACGTGCCCCGCGGCCCGGCGGCGGGCAGGGGAACGAAAGAACGGCACAGCCGTACGACACTCCGAAGCCGAGGGCCCCGGCCCAGGGCACTGCGACGACCACGACGGCCCCAAGAGCGCGCGTCGCACACATGAGGAGGCAGAACATGGCAGTGTCACGTGTCGGACTCGTCGTCCACGAAGGACGCCCTGAAGCTGTCGAAGCGGCCCGGGCGGTTCGCGCCTGGTGCGGCAGCCACGGCGTCCGCTGCACGGACATCGACGTGTGGCACGAAGGCGAACAGCGGCACAGCGGCCAAGAGGAACTCGATGCCGCGGGCGACCCCGACCTCATCGTCACCCTGGGAGGAGACGGCACATTCCTGCGCGGCGCCCGCCTGGCCGCCGAGAACGATGCCCTGGTGCTCGGTGTCGATCTCGGACGCCTGGGCTTCCTGACCGAGGTACCCGTCCAGGACGTACGACTGGCATTGGACGCGGTCCACGAGGAACGTGTCAGCACGGAGAACCGCATGATGCTCACCATGCGTGCCTCGTGCCCCCTGGAAGTGCCCGAAGGCATGGAAGCCCTGATGCACTACGGCCGCGGGCCGGTGCTGCCGCCACCCCGTGTACGCGCGGAATGTGAAACGGGGGGCGGCTGGGGTATCGCCTTGAATGCGACGGCGCTCAACGACGTCGTCCTGGAGAAGCTGGTGCGAGATCATCAGGTGTCGGTGAGCGTCTACCTTGCGGGCAGGCTGCTGGCCTCGTACTCCGCCGACGCGCTCATGGTCGCCACACCGACCGGCTCGACCGCCTACAGCTTCGCCGCAGGCGGACCGGTCATCTCCCCGCGCGCCGAGGCACTGGTCTTCACCCCCGTCGCGCCCCACATGGCCTTCAACCGCTCCGTCATCGCCGCCCCGGACGAACCCATCGCACTACGCCTCCTCGAACGCTCAGGACACGCAGCGATCAGCATCGACGGCCAACTGTGCGGCGTACTCCGGCCCGGAGAGTGGATCGGCGTCTACGCCGCACCGCGTCCCCTGCGCGTAGTGAGGCTCGGGCCCACCGACTTCTACGGACGGCTGCGCGAGCGAATGAGGCTGACCGACGCCCCGGCAGCGGCCGCCGACGGGGAAGCCGCACCGCTGTGGCCGCTGACGACTCCAGCACCACTCGACCTGGCGCACTTGAGCCTGCCGCCCGTCCGAACCGATGTCTACCCACTCAAGTGACCGACGCGGCAGTGCTCCCGGCGAAAGACCGACGAGCGGCGAGACACGGCTCGCGCATCTACCTGCGTTCCGCGGTCACCCTGCTGCAGTCAACTTGAGACCCGGCCCTGAAGGGCCGGGCTCGGAGGTAGAGCCCAACTGGCTGTTGGGTGGTCTCCTCTGTCCGGACACCCTAATGGGGTGGCAGCGACGCGTGACTCACGCCCCGCAGTCCACGCAGCCTCGCCCTTGCGGGCGATGTCGTGGGAAGCGTTCCGGTCGGCGTGGGCAACGCCCCAGTGCGCGACCGGCTCGGCAACGACACCTTCGCGTGGCACGGGTGCGTCCCCGTACGTCGTAGCGCTCCCACAGCCGCGCGAACTCCGCGCTCTTGAGCAGGAGTTCACCGGCGAGCTGGGTCAGGTCGGGGCGTCGGGGTCGGTGCCGGCCAGGGCGCGCAGACGGGCGACGCAGCCGCGGAGCTGGTTGTCCCAGTCGTCGAACAGTTCTCGGGCCGCGGGGTGGAGGAAGAGGTAGCGCGCGATGTTGCGCTGCCTGGCCGGCCAGCTCTCGATCCCGGCGAACAGCCGCAGGCCGCCCGGATTGTGGGCCAGCAGGTCGTTGGTGCGGCTGACCACGTGCGCGGGGTTGGGCCGCAGGCTCTCCAGCAGCAGTGTGATCCCGGGCCGTACGGACCGGCTGGGTGCTGCCGGCGGTTCGGGCGCGGTGCGGGGCGGCGAGCTGTCACACCCCGGAACGCGGCTCCCCGGCACCGTGCGGTCTGCCTCGTGGTGAGCGGTGCGGGAAGGGTGGACGGTGCTCATGACCCACCTCGCCATGCGGGAGGCCTCGGCCCGGACGAGGGACCCGAGATCACGTGGGGTGATCATGTCACCGACGATGAGTACAACACCCGGCCCGCTTCGGGCCGACTCCGACGAAAGGACGTACGACATGCGCAGCACGACCCTGGGCAGCAAGGGACCCGAGGTCGGCGTGATCGGCCTGGGGTGCATGGGCATGACCTTCGCCTACGACATGAAGGCCCCGCGGGACGACGACACGTCGGTCTCGGTGATCCGCCAGGCGCTCGACCTGGGCGCGACGCTGATCGACACCGCGGATGTGTACGGGCCCTACACCAACGAGGCGTTGGTCGGCCGGGCGCTGGCGGGCGGATACCGCGAGCGCGCGGTGCTGGCCACCAAGGTCGGCCTGGTCCACACCGACCCCGGCCCGGCCGACGGCCACGGCTCCACCCCCGTCCGAGGCATCGAGATGAACGGCCGTCCCGAGCACGTACGGAAGTCGATCGACGAGAGCCTGCGCCGCCTCGGCACCGACCACGTGGACCTCTACCAGCTGCACCGGGTGGACCCGCAGGTGCCGATCGAGGAGACCTGGGGAGCGCTGGCCGAGACCGTGGCGGCGGGCAAGGCGCGGTACATCGGCCTGTCCGAGGCGACGGTGGACCACATCAAGCGGGCGCAGTCGGTGCATCCGGTGACGTCGGTGCAGTCCGAGCTGTCGCTGTGGACCCGTGATGTGCTGGACGAGGTGCTTCCGTACTGCGAGGACCAGGGCATCGCCTTCCTGCCGTTCTCGCCGCTGGGGCGGGGCTTCCTCGCCGGACGGTTCGCGTCCTTCGACGATCTGCCCGAGGACGATTTCCGGCGTCAGCTGCCGCGCTTCCAGCAGGACGCGCTGCGCGCCAACCTGGCCATCGTCGGCCGGGTGCGGGAGATCGCCGAGCGAGTGGGAGTCACCGCGGCGCAGGTGGCGCTGGCGTGGGTGCTGGCCCAGGGGCAGTACGTGGTGCCCATCCCCGGGACCAAGACCCCGAAGTACCTGGCGGACAACGCCGGCGCCGGGGATGTGGAGCTGAGCGCGGCGGACCTGGCCGAGCTCGACGCCCTGCCCGCGCCGGAAGGAGGCCGCTACTGACCGGCTGACGCAGCGTGCACCATCCGACCTCGTCATAGCGTCGTACGCGTCGGTCGCTCCCGCATCCGCGGGAGCGACCGGTGGCCCTTCGCGCAGATGCTGCCCACAGCGCGGGCGATGTGAAGCCGTGCAGCCCTCCTGCTGGGTAGGGGAGGCCAACGTCGAGGCCTCCACCTGCGCTGTCATGTCGAGGAGGACCATCGCGTCACGCCTCCTCGTGGAAACCACCGCTGCCCAGGCGGCGCTCGCCCCGCTGCCGGAGGCGGCCGCCGGCCTTGGCACCGACCCCGAGGTCGTCGACCGGCTGCGCCACGAGTACGAGAAGCGCCTGCTGGTCCTGCGCGCGGGCGCCGCCGGCACCGACGACGACCCGGCGCTGCGCCACGACGCGCACTGCACCGCGCTGCGTCTCGCCCTGCTCGCCTGCAAACGCGCCACCGTCGTCGGACTCCGCGACGAACGCCGCATCGACGACACCGTGCTGCGCCAGGTACAGGCCCAACTCGACATCGAGGAGGTGCGCCTGTCCCGGCGCGAGGCGGTCGACTGACCTGGCAGGCCCCGGTACGCCCTGGCACGCGACCCTGGTTCAGGGGCTCGGGATGCACCCGACCGGGCGGCGCCGTCGCGGTCACCCGAGCGCGAGTGTCCTGATCACCTAGACTCGGCGGATGGCGAAGTATTTCGACGTGCACCCCGAGAATCCTCAGCGGCGCATCATCACCGGCGTGGCCGACAGCATCCGATCCGGCGCGCTCGTCGTGTACCCGACGGACTCCTGTTTCGCACTGGGATGCCAGCTGGGCAGCCGTGACGGCATCGACCGGATCCGGTCGATCCGGAACCTCGACGATCGTCACCACTTCACCCTTGTGTGCCAGAACTTCGCGCAACTGGGACAGTTCGTGTACGTCGACAACGACGTGTTCCGCGCGATCAAGGCAGCGACGCCGGGCAGTTACACCTTCATCCTTCCCGCGACGAAGGAAGTGCCCCGCCAGCTGCTGCACCCGAAGAAGAAGACGGTCGGCGTCAGGATTCCCGACCATGTCGTCGCCCAGGCCCTGGTCGCCGAGCTCGGTGAGCCGCTGCTCTCCAGCACCCTCCTCCTGCCCGGCGACGACGAGCCGATGACCCAGGGCTGGGAGATCAAGGATCGGCTGGAACACACGGTGGACGTCGTGGTCGACTCGGGCGACTGCGGCACCGAGCCGACCACGGTCATCGACTTCTCCGGCCCGGAACCGGAGATCGTACGTCGCGGGGCAGGCGACACCGCGCGGTTCGAGTAGGCGCATCCTCGCCGTCGCCGTCGCCGTCGCCGTCGCCGTCGCCGTCGCCGTCGCCGTCGCCGTCGCCGTCGCTGTCGCCGTCGCCGCCGTCGCGCTTTGCACGGTGTGACTGTGGCGGGTTGTTCCGGATTCAAAGGTGTCCGGATGAACCCGTGTCTCCTGTGGCCGCGACAGTTCGACGGAGGGAGGCTGGGTTCACGAAGCTGTTCAGGAAGCTGTTCAAGCCGTCCACGAAGGCGTTGACGGACTACGACGGCGTTTACGACAGCGTTGTGCGGGCACGCGGAACACTCGTCCCGTTTCTTCGCATGCCCTGCCCACACGGGAGGCGATTCGTCGTGCAGGCCGAAGACATGGCAGGAGAGCCGCGCCCGGACCCCATGCCCCGGGTCGTCATCGTAGGAGCCGGTTTCGCCGGCCACCGGACCGCGCGGACCCTCTCCCGGATCCTTGCCCGGGAACGGGTGGAGATCGTTCTGCTCAACCCCACCGACTACTTTCTGTATCTGCCCCTGCTGCCTCAGGTGTCCGCCGGGCTCCTGGAGCCACGGAGGGTGACCGTGTCGTTGGTGCACACTCTCCCTCGGGTGCGGCTCGTCCTCGGCGAGGCGACGCATGTCGATCTGCCGGGACGCCGTGTGCATTACACGGACGTGGACGGCGGCCGCGGGGAGTTGACGTACGACCGGCTCGTGCTCGCGGTCGGAAGCGTGAACAAGCTCCTGCCCGTGCCCGGAGTGAGCGAGTACGCGCACGGCTTCCGCGGGCTGCCCGAAGCGCTGTACCTGCGCGATCACATCACCCGGCAGACCGAACTGGCGGCGTTCTCGGACGACGCCGGAGAGTGCGCGGCCAGGTGCACGTTCGTGGTGGTGGGCGCGGGATACACGGGGACGGAGGTCGCCGCCCAGGGCAAGCTGTTCACGGACGCGCTCCACGCCCAGATGGCCCGGCCGGGAACGCCTCACGGCACGGCCTGGCGCTCACCGGGCACGCGCCCGCGCTGGCTCCTTCTCGACATCGCCCCTCGCGTGCTGCCCGAACTCGACCGGCGGCTGTCCCGGACGGCGGACCGGGTACTGCGCAGCCGGGGCGTGGAGATACGCACGGGCACGTCCGTCAAGGAAGCCACTCCGGCCGGTGTGCGGCTGGACGACGGCGAGTTCGTCGCGACCAGGACGCTGGTCTGGTGCGTCGGCGTACGGCCCGATCCGCTCGTCGCCGAGATCGGCCTGCCCGTCGAACGCGGCAGGCTGCGTGTCACGCCACAGCTCAACGTGCCGGGCCACCCCGAGGTGTTCGCCTGCGGCGACGCCGCCGCCGTGCCCGACCTGACCCGGCCGCGCTCCGGGAACGGAGACGGCGGCTTCGAACTGACCCCCATGACCGCGCAGCACGCCACCCGGCAGGGCGATGTCGCCGCCCGCAACGTCGCCGCGTCCCTCGGACACGGCGACGCCCGGCCCTACCGGCACCACGATCTCGGCTTCGCCGTCGACCTCGGCGGCGTGCAGGCGGCGGCGAACCCGATGGGCGTCCCGCTGTCCGGGCCGCTCGCCGGCGCGGTCACCCGCGGCTACCACCTCGCGGCGATGCCGGGCAACCGCGTGCGGGTGGCGGCCGACTGGCTGCTCGACGCGGCGCTGCCGCGCCAGGCCGTGCAGCTCGGTCTGGTCCGCTCCTGGTCCGTGCCGCTGGACACGGCCTCGCCCGAACTCGCCCGGATCCCGGGCCCGGCGCCCAAGGAGTGACATGCGATACGAAGAACTGGCCGAACTGGGACAGCAGTTGCGGGTCGACTCGGTCCGTGCCGCCGACGCGGCGGGCTCGGGGCACCCGACGTCGTCGATGTCGGCCGCCGACCTCGCGGCCGTGCTGCTCGCCCACCACCTGCACTACGACTTCGACGATCCCGACAATCCCGCGAACGACCACCTGATCTTCTCCAAGGGACACGCCTCGCCGCTGCTGTACGCGCTGTACAAGGCGGCGGGCGCCATCGACGACGAGGAGCTGCTGACGTTCCGGCGGCTCGGCAGCCGTCTCGAAGGGCATCCCACGCCCACGCTGCCCTGGGTGGACGTCGCCACCGGCTCGCTCGGTCAGGGACTGCCGATCGGCGTCGGCATGGCGCTCGCCGGCAAGCGCCTCGATCGCCTCCCGTACCGGGTGTGGGTGCTGTCCGGCGACAGCGAGATGGCCGAGGGATCGGTCTGGGAGGCCGTCGAGCACGCCGCGTTCGAGCAACTCGACCATCTGACGCTGGTCATCGACGTCAACAGGCTCGGGCAGCGCGGACCCACCCGGCACGGCCACGATCTCGACGCGTACGCACGGCGTCTGCGCGCCTTCGGCTGGCACACGCTCGAGGTCGACGGCCACGACGTCGAGGCCGTGGACAAGGCCTTCACCGAGGCGGGCCAGGTACAGGACCGGCCGACCGCGGTCATCGCGGCCACCTTCAAGGGCCGGGGAGTGGCCGCCGTGGAGGACCAGGAGGGCAAGCACGGCAAGCCGCTGCCGGACGCGGACGCCGCGATCGAGGAGCTCGGCGGCCCCCGGTTCGTCCGGACCGAGGTGCAGTCACCGCCGACCGTGCGGGCACAGCGTGCCGAGGGCACGGGCCGGCTCGAGCTGCCGCGTTACGACACCGGCACGGAGGAGGCCACCCGCAACGCCTACGGGCACGCCCTCGCGGCGCTCGGCTCGGCACGCGGGGATGTGGTCGCACTCGACGGCGAGGTCAGCGACTCCACCCGGACGGAGTACTTCAAGAAGGAGCATCCGGACAGGTTCTTCGAGTGCTACATCGCCGAGCAGCAGCTCGTCGCGGCGGCGGTCGGCCTGCAGGCGCGCGGCTGGGTGCCGTTCGCGTCGAGCTTCGCCGCGTTCCTCACCCGGGCCCACGACTTCATCCGCATGGCGTCGGTGAGCCGGGCCGGGATCAATCTCGTGGGCTCGCACGCGGGTGTGGCGATCGGCCAGGACGGCCCCTCCCAGATGGGCCTGGAGGATCTGGCCATGTTCCGAGCCGTCCACGGGTCGACGGTCCTGTATCCGTGTGACGCCAACCAGACGGCACGGCTGGTCGCGGCCATGGCGGATCTGGACGGTGTCCGGTATCTGCGGACCACCCGCGGCGAGACGCCCGTCATCTACGGTCCCGACGAGGAGTTCCCGGTCGGTGGCAGCAAGGTGCTCCTCCGCAGCGACCACGACCGGGCGACGGTCGTCGCCGCCGGCGCCACGGTCCACGAGGCGCTGCGCGCCGCGGACGCGCTCGCCACGGACGGGATCCCGGTGCGGGTCATCGACCTCTACTCGGTGAAGCCGGTGGACGTGGACACCCTCAATGACGCGGCCGGGGCGACGGGATGCGTCCTCACGGTGGAGGACCACCATCCGGAGGGCGGCATCGGCGACGCCGTGGCGGACGCGTTCTCGGACGGCCGCCCGGTGCCGCGGCTCGCCCGGCTGGCCGTGCGCAACATGCCGGCGTCGGCGGGGCCGGAGGAGCAGTTGCATGCCTCCGGCATCGACGCGGAGGCGATCGCGGCGGCGGTGAAACTGCTCGTGGAACGGATCGTTGTGCACTGATGCACCCGCCCGGTGGTGTCTGGCGGCCGCCGGTGCGGGTAGTCGCGAGCCATGAGCACCACAAGCGTGCGGGCCGGTCGCCGCACGGTGGAGGTCCACCGGCCAGAGAAGGTCCTGTTCCCCGCCGACGGCGTCACCAAAGCCGACCTCGTCGACTACTACCGTGCGATCGCACCGCACATGCTGCCCCATCTACGCGGCCGGCCGCTGATGCTGGAGCGGCTCCCCGACGGCCTCGACGGGCCCCGGTTCATGCAGAAGGACACGCCGGACAGCTACCCCGACTGGGTGCACCGCGCCGAAGTGGCGAAGGAGGGCGGCACGGTCACGCACACGGTGTGCGACGACACGGCGACTCTGGTCCACCTCGCCGACCAGGCGTGCATCACCCTGCACCGGTGGCTGTCGAAGGCCGACCGGCCGGACCGGCCGGACCGGATGGTCTTCGACCTGGATCCTTCCGAGGACGACTTCGAGCGGGTACGGGAGGCCGCCCGGCACCTCGGTGAACTGCTCGGCGAACTCGAGCTGCCGTCCGTGCTGCTGACGACCGGCTCCAGGGGCCTGCACGTCATCGTGCCGCTCAGCGGACGCAGTTCGTACGACGAGGTCCGGGACTTCGCGAAGGACACGGCCGAAGTGCTGGCCGCCGAGCATCCCGACCGGCTCACCACGGAGGTACGGAAGGCGGCGCGCGGCGACCGCCTCTACCTGGACGTGCAGCGCAACGCGTACGCGCAGACGGCGGTGGCGCCGTACTCCGTGCGGGCGCGCGACGGCGCGCCGGTCGCCACGCCGATGGCCTGGGAGCAGCTGGACGATCCGAAGGTCACGGCACGCCGGTGGAGCATCGCCGACGCGGCCGAACAGGCCGAGGCGGATCCATGGCAGGGCGTGCTGCGGAGGGGCAGGGCGCTGGGACCTGCCAGGCGACGGCTCGAGGCGGTGCGGCGAGGCCGCCGCGACCGATGAGCCCCGAGCACCCGCATACGAGCGGACGCGCGTGGGAACCACCGGCGGTGCGGGCGTGACCTCGCATCCTTGGCCCTGTCGTGCGCATACGGTGATTCGTCGTGAATCATGACGCGAGCGAGCACCGGGCGCGGGCCGACAGGAAGACCCGGCTGACCGTTCTCGTCGCGCTGGCCGCGAATCTCGTCATCGCCGTCGCCAAGACCGTGGGCGGCCTCCTGGCGGCGTCCCCCGCGCTGCTGTCGGAGGCGGCGCACTCCGTCGCCGACAGCCTCAACGAGATCTTCCTGCTCGCCGCTCTGCGCCGCAGCCGCCGCCCAGCCGACCGCCGCCATCCCTTCGGCTACGGCAAGGAGCGGTGGTTCTGGTCGCTCCTGGCCGCCGTAGGCATCTTCGTCATGGGCGGCTGTTTCTCGTTCTTCCAGGCGATCGAGGCATTGCGCGAGGGCGACCGGCCCGTTTCCCGGGAGCACTACGCCGCCGGGCTCGCGGTGCTGGGGGTCGCGCTGCTCGCCGAGGGATCGTCCCTGGTGCGCGCGCTCCACCAGTACCGCAAGCAGGGCGGCACGGCAGGCGACCCCGCGCATCGCACGGTGATCGCCGAGAACGGCACGGCCGTGGTCGGGGTGCTGCTCGCGATGGCGGGCATGGGGCTGCATCTGGCCACGGGGAGGGCCGTGTGGGAGGCCGCCGCCTCGCTGGCGATCGGTCTGCTCCTGGTGTACATCGCCTACCGGCTGGGCCGCGAGTCACGCGATCTGCTCGTCGGCGTCGCCGTGGACCCCGGGATGCACGAGGCCATCCGCGCGATGCTGGAGGACCAGGAGGAGATCGACAACGTGGCGTCCCTGCTGACGATGCGTCTGGGGCTCGACTCGGCGCTCGTCGCGGCCAGGATCGATCTGGTGCCGGGGCTGGACAGCGAGGAGATCGAAGAGGTCTCCGAGCGGATCAAACAGGCCGTCGAGGACCGCTGGCCCGAGGCCGACCAGGTCTTCCTCGACATCACGGAGGCGCCGCCGCGCCCCGGGCGCTAGGTTCTGTCCGGTCGATCAGGCCGGATCAGTGAGCGGGGTCCGGTGCCGTACATCGCAAGGCGGAGGTGGGGGTCCCCCGCCGAAGGCAGGGGGAGAAATCGACGCGGTGGGGGCACCTCCCGTGCCCGAAGGGCTACGGGGGAGTCGGTGACCGACGACAACGCAAGCGAGGTGCGGTGCCAGGGCACGCGAGCCCGGCAAGATCGGCCGGAGAGGACCTAGGTGTGGCCCCCCGGGATTGCCGTCA
This sequence comes from Streptomyces sp. NPDC001514, assembly GCF_053597075.1. Lineage (NCBI taxonomy): Bacteria > Bacillati > Actinomycetota > Actinomycetes > Kitasatosporales > Streptomycetaceae > Streptomyces > Streptomyces sp. NPDC001514. The sequence continues at coordinate 20,301 of NZ_JBSFHO010000014.1, read as the reverse complement.
CACACGCGCCGCGACCAGAATCATGAGCAGCGCGACGCCGGCCGCGAGCCAGCTCGTGTAGTCGCCGATGTGCCCCGAGTGCTGCCTGCGCAACGGCACGATCACCGTACGGGCGGTGCGGTCGAGCACGGCCCGTGCGCGCAGGGCCGCACTCCACTGCAGCGCCGGGCCCCACAGCGCGGCGGCCGCGGCCGCGACCGCCAGTGCCGTGGAGAAGAGCCCCAGGGCGACGCCTTCCACGGTCCAGGCCACATGGGGCGCCAACGCGGCCGGCGGTGGAGGCAGTACGGCGACGGCGGCTGCGTAGTCCGCGCGACCCGTGAAGTCCGCCGCCGCCCGCGCGAGCGCCTCACCCAGTGCCGGAACCAGGCCCACGGCGAGGCAGCCGGCCAGCAGCAGCGCCGGAACCAGCACCATCGCGGCCGGGATCCGCCGCTTCGGGTCCCGTACCTCAGGTTCCTCGCCGCTGCCCGTGGTCTCGGGGCCGTGGTGCTGCTCGGGCCGGGTCCCCGCGCCGAGGAAGACCCGGGCCGCCGCCCGCAGCACCGCGCCCCCGGTGACGGCCGACACGAGCACGAACAGCGCGGGCAGCCATCCTGCCCACTCGGCCGCCGCGTGTTCCTCGACGGCCTTGCCGAGCCCCGTACCGAACGGCGGCAGCCCGGCCAGGGCGAGACCGCCCACCGCGAACAGCGCCCCGCACAGCGGCAGATCACGGGCGCGCCCCCGCAACCCGTGCTCGTCCACCGAGCCGTGCCGGTCGAGCAGCAGCCCGGTCAGCCCGAAGAGCGCCGCTTTCGCGCCCGCGTGCCCGGCGACGTACACAGCCGTTCCCGCGGCCGCCTCGGGCGTCAGCAGGGCGACACCGATCAGGAACAGTCCGACATGCCCCACCGTCGAGAAGGCGAGCATCCGCTTGAGATGGCGCTGCTGCCAGCACATCAGCGACCCGACGAGCGCGGTGGCGACGCCGAACGCGACGAACGTGTCGCGGAAGACGTGGTGCGGGACGCCGCCCGGGCCGGAGAAGACCGTCCAGTAGAGGCGGCCCACACCGTACACACCGAGCTCGACCATGACGCCGGACAGCAGCATGCACACGGGGGTCGGCGCCACGGCATGGGCGTCCGGCAGCCAGAAGTGGAACGGAGCCACCGCGGCCTTGACCAGCGGTCCGGTCAGCACGAGGACGAACGCGACGACGAGGAGCGGATCGCCGCGGTGCCCGGCGAGTTCGCGTCCCATGAAGAGGAAGCCGAGCTCTCCGGTGCGTGCGTAGAGCAGCCCGATGCCGAGCAGCGTGGCGTACGCGGCGGCGGAGTTGACGATGGCGAAGGTGAGGGCGCCCTGCAGCGGCCGGGGGTCCTCGATGCGGTAGCCGGTGAGCGCGTACGCGACGACGCCCATCAGTTCGAAGAAGACGAAGGCGTTGAAGAGGTCCCCGGTGAGCGCGAATCCGCACATGCCCGCTTCGAAGAGGAGGATCAGCGCAGGGAACGTCCCCGCGTGTCCGGCGGTCGGCTCGTCGAAGTACCGCCAGGAATACGCGACGGCGGCGAGGACGAGCACGGAGGCGAGGAGGGCCAGGCCTGTGCCGGTCCGGTCGGCGACGAGCACGATGCCGACGCTCTCACCGCCTTCGGGGGTCCAGCCGCCGACCCACGAGGCCACCGTCGTGTCGCTCGTGCGCTGCCACAGCCCGGCGAGGCAGGCGACCACAGCGGCGGCGGACGCGGCGGCCAGCGCGTCCGTGGCGACGCGCGGCAGCCACCGGCCGGCCACGACCAGCAAGACGGCGCCCAGCAGCGGGATCGCGACGGCGAGCGGCAGCAGATTCTCGGTACGCACGGGACGGCTCCCGATCAGCCCTTGAGACCGGTGAGCGCGTCCGGATCGACCGTGCCGTGCCGTTTGCGGATCTGGATGGCGAGGGCGAGGAGCAGCGCGGTGACGGTCGCGCCGACGACGACATCGGTGAGCGCCAGGGCCTGGGCGACCGGATCGACGACAGGGGTGCGGGTACTCGTGTCGGAGAAGTACGGGGCGGTGGCCCCCTTCCGGTAGCCGACCGCGAGCAGCAGTACGTAGGTCGAGGACTGGGCGACCGCGAGGCAGCCGATGGCATGGACCGCGTCCCGACTGGTGACAAGGCCGTACAGCCCGACGAGGAAGATCCATCCGGCGGCCGCGTACGGCAGCACCTCGAGCACACTCATCCGCCGTCTCCCGGTGTCTCGATCTCCACGGCCTGGTCGATGAAACCGGCCAGCAGCACGACGAGCCCCGAGCCCACCTCGACGCCGACAGCCGCGTTCACGAGCGGCACCAGACCGCCGGAGGCGAGCGATCCGAAGGCGCCGTGCGGAAGGACGTTCTCGAGGTACGCGGCCGCGGCGAACAGTCCGGCGAGGCCGAGCGCGGCGAAGGCGCCCGCGGCGATCGCGTCGGCGACGTCGAGGACGGCCAGCGGCCGTACCCGCTTGAGCACGCGGTAGTCGGCGGCCACGTAGGCGACATGAAGCCCCGTCGCGAGGACGACACCGCCCTGGAAGCCACCGCCGGGCGACAACTGGCCGTGGGCCACGATGTAGCCGCCGGTCAGCAGAGCGACCGGCAGCATGACCGTGCCCACCAGCCGGACCGACGGCTGCACATCGGCAGGCCGCGGCCGCGCGGACCGCTCGTCACGGGCGGGGCGCAGCAGGACGGTCGCGCCGACCACGGCGGCGAAGAGGATGAACTCCTCGCCAAGGGTGTCGAAGGCCCGCTGGTCGAAGACGAGGGAGGCCACGGCATTGGCCGTCTGCTGCCGGAGGGAAGCGGCCACCGCGCGCTCGCCGTAGGGGTGTTCGGCGCCCCCGAAATCCGGAAGGTCCAGGCAGGCGAGCGCCCAGGCGGCCGCGAAGAGCGCGGCCGCGGCGCAGAACAGCCGGATGCGCAGAGTGCGGCTCACCTCCTACGGACCTCGCCTCTCCTACCGTCCTCGCCACTCTTGCTGTCCTTTCCTGGACCGCCGCCGGGTGATCGCCGGATCGTGCGCACCGTCAGCAGGAAGAGCAGCGGAGTGACCACGGTGCCCACGGCGAGCTGCGACAGGGCCACGTCCGGCGCCTGCAACAGTGCGAACAGCAGTGCCAGATGAAGGCCCAGCACCCCCAGCATGACGGCCTGCCGTGCCGGGTCCCGGGTCAGAACGGTGACTGTGGCGGTCAGCGCGACGAGGACCACGGCGAAGGCGATCAGCCAGTCGGCCAGGACCTGTTCCGTTCCGCTCACCGGCATGCCGGTCACCGCCGTTCCGCTCACCGGGGGGTGCCCTCGCGTGCGCGCCCCTCCTGAGCGGCGGTGGCCCGGCCGATCGCCATCGTCGTCATCGTGCCGCCCACGGCGATCAGCGCGCCGATGAGGAGCGCCTTCACCGCGCCGCGCCCCGGACCCAGATCCACCGCCGCGGCGAGTGCGATCAGCGGACCGCCGAGCACGGATGCGGGTGCGAGCGCGTGCAACCGGGCGTACGGGCCCGGCAGGACGACCAGAGACACGGCCGACAGCAGCAGCATCGCGACGCCGACGGCCAGCAGCACGAGTACGGCGATGTCTGCACCCTCCATGTCAGCTCTTCCCGGCCGCGCCGAGAAAGCGGGCGAAGACCAAAGTGCCGACAGGACCGAGCACCGCGAGGACGAGAGCCATGTCCGTGTATCCGGTGCGCCCGAACCCCTGCGCGATCAGCACCAGCAGGACGATGACGGTGGTGGTGGCCAGGGACAGCCCTGCGAGCCGCTCGTGCGGGGCGCCCCGGCCACTCACCCACAGACAGGGCGCGAGGCCCAGCGGCAGCAGCACGACAGCGGCGGCCAGCCACGCGGTGGTCATGCGCGCCCGCCGGTGGTCAGGGCACGTTCCAGGGCGGACGGCGGCCCCGGCAGCGTGTGGACGAGGAGGGCGGGGCCCGCTTCTCCATCGGCGGCGGTGACGTCGACGACGTAACCACCGGGCGTCGCGGAGAGCAATGCGGCTCCCCATGCGGGACCTGTGCCCGGAGCGAGCCGGACGGTGTGGAACCTGCCGTGCACGCGGCGCGTGCCGCTCAGGCCGTGCACGGTGGCGAGGACGAGCCGTCCGGTGTCGGCCAGCACCGATCCCGGCCACTTCAGCAGGGCGCCCAGGGCGTGGGCGCGGCCGCCGAGCCGGGATCCGGAGGCCGTCCGGACACTCCGGGCACCCACGGCGGCGAGCGCGGCGACGCCCGCCCCGACGGCGAGCTCCAGTGACGACACCGCGCTGATGAAGATCACGTACAGCAGCAGGCACAACGCCCACCAGATCAGGAACTCCCCGGCAGCCACCGTCCACGAGCGCCGCATCGCACCTCCCCGGAACGCATCAGCAACGTCTACCGCGACGGACGCCCGGGCACGGCGAGCTCGCCTCGTGGCACGCCCGCGGACGCGGGACCATCACCGGTCTGGCCCAGTCGGGGCGGGAACGGACCGGCAGCCGCGCTGACGGTCCCGGCCCGCCCGAGAAGACCGGTGGCGGTCAGGTCTCCTCCTCCATCCGGATCGCGGCCTTCAGATCCTCATGCGCCTTTCCGGGCTCGCCCTCCTGCACTTCGAGCATCGCGGCGGCGATGGCGTCCAGCTTGCGCTGGACCGCGCGCTCGGCCCGCAGCTCCGAGTTCTTCAGAAGGGCGAGGAGCAGCAGCGTCACCGCGGTCATGCAGTCCCCGGCGAACAGCTGCCACTTCAGTTCGAGCCCGGTGAAGTGTGTCGCGACCACCACGGTGACCAGCGCCAGACAGAACACGAAGAACGCGGGTGAGCTGGTGAGATGCGAAGCGAACTCGGCCAGCCGCTCGAACTTCCCGCGTTTGTCGCCGCCGCGGTCGGCGGGATGCTGAATCGTCATGAGACCTGGGTACCTCCCCGACCGTCCGGAACCGCCATGACAAGCCGCGTATCCGGGACGAGGCCCCGATACGCCGACTCGTCGTCGACTCCGTGGAGCACGGCGGACGGGCGGATGCCCACCGTCAGAGGCAGAGGCTTGAATGAGGCACGACCGACTCATGAGGCACGACCGACTCATGAGGCACGACCGACTCGGCCACGAGACGCCAGGCAGTTCCTGGCGGTCTGATCCGGGCGCCGTCGGGCGTTCCCGGCACGGCGTCTGCACCGCTGCGAACGGTGTGGAGCGACACGGCGAAGGGCCTCCTCCACGGAGGGGGCCCGACCGGGTCGCTCACCGCGACAGACGTCACGAACCGACCTTGCGCTTGTTCCAGACGTCGAACCCGACCGCAGCAAGCAGCACAAGCCCCTTGATCACCTGCTGGTAGTCGGTGCCGATACCCACCAGCGACATGCCGTTGTTGAGCACGCCCAGCACCAGCCCGCCGATGATCGCGCCCAGTACGGTGCCGACCCCGCCGCTCATCGAGGCGCCGCCGATGAACGCCGCGGCGATGGCCTCGAGTTCGAAGTTCACGCCCGCCTGCGGGACGCCGGCGTTGAGCCGGGCCGCGTACACGACCCCGGCCAGGGCGGCGAGCATGCCCATGTTCGTGAAGACCAGGAAGGTGACCCGCTTGTCCTTGACGCCGGAGAGCTTGGCCGCGGCCTGGTTGCCGCCGAGTGCGTACACATGGCGGCCCACGACCGCGTTGCGCATCACGAAACCGAAGCCGATGAGGAGCGCGGCGAGCAGCAGCAGGACGACCGGCACACCCCGGTAGCTGGCCAGGGTGAGCGTGAAGGCGAGGACTGCGGCGGCCATCGCCACACACTTGGTGAGGAACATCGAGCGCGGCAGGACGTCGAGTTCGTAGCTCTGCTGCCGGCGCCGGTCGCGCACCTCCTGCGTCAGCGCGAAGGCGATCAGCACCAGGCCGAGCAACAGTGTCAGATTGTGGTAGTTGGTCGCCGGGCCGAGCTCAGGAAGATAGCCCGTCGAGATCTTCTGGAAGCCCTCGGGGAACGGGCCGAGGGAACGCGACCCGAGCAGGATCTGCGTACCGCCCCTGAAGAGCAGCATTCCCGCCAGCGTCACGATGAACGACGGGATGCCGACGTACGCGATCCAGAAGCCCTGCCAGGCCCCGGCTGCCGCCCCGATCACGAGCGCGATCACCAGGGCGAGCACCCAGGGGACGTCGTGCTCGACCATCATCACCGCACACGCGGCGGAGACGAACGCGGCCAGCGAGCCGACCGACAGATCGATGTGGCCCGAGATGATGACGATCATCATGCCGATGGCGAGGACCAGGATGTAGCTGTTCTGGAGAACCAGATTGGTGACGTTGTTCGGCTGGAGGAGCACCCCGTCGGTCCAGATCGCGAAGAGCGCGACGATCAGCGCGAGCGCGATGAGCATCCCGTACTGGCGCATGTTGCGGCGCATCGCGTCCAGCAGCAGGGTGGCGACGGCGGTCCTCGCCGGCGCATCGGCGGGGGGCGCGCTGCGCGGGGTCTCGGTTGTGGCCGGGTTCATGTGACTAACCTCGTTGCCTTGCGTGGGTCGGTATGTTGGTGCCCTGCTCTCGGGCAGCGGTCAGGGCTTGGCCGTCATGAGGTCGCGGATCGGCCGAGTGAGAAGCCCCCCTCGTTCACGTAGGGGGAGGAGTCACGGTCATATGGCGCATCAGGATTTCCTGGGTTGCCTCATGACGCGGGATCTCGCCGGTCAGCCGGCCGGCCGACATCGTGTAGATGCGGTCGCACATCCCGAGGAGTTCGGGCAGCTCGGAGGAGATGAAGATGATTGCTCTCCCCTGAGCTGCCAACTCGTCGATGACCGTGTAGATCTCGTACTTCGCCCCGACGTCGATGCCGCGCGTCGGCTCGTCGAGGATCAGCACATCCGGCCCCGCGAAGATCCACTTGCTGAGGACGACCTTCTGCTGGTTGCCGCCGGAGAGCCGGCCGGCCTGCTCGAAGACGGTCGGGGCCTTGATGTTCATGGTGCGGCGGTACGACTCGGCGACCCGGGTCTCCTCGTGCTCGTCGACGACACCGCGCCGGGACACCTTGGGCAGGGCGCTCAGAGTGATGTTCCGGCCGATGGTGTCGATGAGGTTGAGGCCGTAGTGCTTGCGGTCCTCGGTGACGTACGCGATGCCGTGTCCGACCGCCTCGGGGACGGTGCGGGTGCGGATCTCCCTGCCGTCCTTGAGGACCGTGCCGCTGACGCCCCGGCCGTAGGAGCGCCCGAAGACGCTCATCGCGAGCTCGGTGCGGCCGGCGCCCATCAGCCCCGCGATACCGACGATCTCGCCGCGCCGCACGTGCAGCGAGACGCCGTCGACGACCTTGCGCTGCTGGTCGATGGGGTGGTGCACGGTCCAGTCGCGTACCTCGAGGGCCGGATGCGCCCCCGCGTCACCCTCGTACGGTGTCCGGTCCGGGAAGCGGTGGTCGAGGTCGCGGCCGACCATGCCCCGGATGATCCGGTCCTCGGTCGTCGAATCCGCGCGGACGTCCAGGGTTTCGATGGTGCGGCCGTCCCGGAGGATCGTGACGGAGTCGGCGACCCGGGCGATCTCGTTGAGCTTGTGCGAGATGATGATCGAGGTGATGCCCATCTGCTTCAGTTCCACGATGAGATCGAGGAGCTTCGCCGAATCCTCGTCGTTGAGCGCGGCGGTCGGCTCGTCGAGGATCAGCAGCTTCACCTCTTTCGACAGCGCCTTCGCGATCTCCACGAGCTGCTGTTTGCCGACGCCGATGTCGGCGACCCGCGTCTGCGGATGCTCGTTCAGGCCGACCCGCTTGAGCAGTGCCGCCGCGTGCCTCAGCGTCTCGTTCCAGCTGATCACTCCGTGCCGGGCGTGCTCGTTGCCGAGGAAGATGTTCTCGGCGATCGAGAGGTAGGGGACCAGGGCGAGTTCCTGGTGGATGATGACGATGCCGCGCCGTTCGCTCGCCCTGATGTCCCTGAACGCGCACGTCTCGCCCCGGAAGCGGATCTCGCCCTCGTAACTCCCGTGCGGATGAACCCCGCTGAGGACCTTCATCAGGGTCGACTTGCCGGCGCCGTTCTCCCCGCAGACGGCATGGACCTCGCCTTCGGCGACGGTGAGGGTGACATCGGAGAGCGCCCGGACCCCGGGGAAGGTCTTGACGATCGAGCGCATCTCCAGGACGGGTGCGCTCACGTCAGGTCACTCGCCTTGATGTAGCCCGAGTCGACCAGGACGGATCGGTAGTTGGACTTGTCGACGCTGACCGGGTCGAGGAGGAAGGACGGCACGGCCTTGATCTCGTTGTTGTAGGTCGTGGTGTCGTTGACCTCGGGCTTCTTGTCGTTCAGTACGGCGTCGGCCATCTGCACGGCCTGCTTGGCCAGGGCCCGGGTGTCCTTGTAGACGGTCTGCGTCTGCTGCCCGGCGATGATCGACTTCACGGACGCCACCTCGGCGTCCTGGCCCGTGACCACGGGGTAGGGCTTGGCGGCCGTCCCGTACCCGTCCGACTTCAGCGCGGACAGGACGCCGATCGAGATCCCGTCGTACGGGGAGAGGACCGCGTCCACGCTGTCGGAGCCGTACGCCTTCGTCAGCAGGTCGTCCATGCGCTTCTGCGCGGTGCCGCCGTCCCAGCGAAGGGTGGTGATCTGCTCCAGCTTCGTCTGCCCGCTCTTGACGACGAGCTGCTTGCTGTCGATGTACGGCTTCAGGGTCTTCCATGCGCCCTGGAAGAAGTAGCGGGTGTTGTTGTCGTCCGGCGAGCCCGCGAAGAGCTCGATGGTGAACGGCCCCTTCTTCGCCCCGTCCTTCAGACCGAGCTTGTCGATGATGTACGTGGCCTGGAGGACGCCGACCTTCTCGTTGTCGAACGAGGCGTAGTAGTCGACGTTCGGGGAGCCGAGGATGAGCCGGTCGTACGAGATCACCTTCACGCCCTGGTCGGCGGCCTGGCGCAGGACGTCGGAGAGCGCCCGGCCGTCGATCGCCGCGACCACGAGGACGTCCACACCCTTGGTGATCATGTTCTCGATCTGCGAGACCTGCTGGTCGACGTCGTCCTCGCCGTACTGCAGATCCGTCTTGTAGCCGAGCTTCTCGAACTGCTCGACCATGTTCTTGCCGTCGGCTATCCAGCGCTCGGAGGACTTGGTCGGCATGGCGATGCCGATCGTGGAGGCCTTGGCGGACTTCTCCTCCTTGCTGCCGCCCGTGCCGCTCTGGCCGCAGGCGGCGAGGGCGAGGGCGAGTGCGGTGGCGGTGAGGGCGGTGGTCGCGGCTCGGTGGATACGCATGGCTCTCAGTCCTTCTCGGGGAGGGTGACGGGGAATCGGTGGAGCTCGCCGGGCAGGCGTGAGCCGAGCGGGGACATCCCGCCGTCCGCGCCGTGCCGGGCCAGCAGATCGAGGACGAGCCGGCCGCGCCGTACCCGCTCCCGGGCGGTGGCCAGCGCGGTGTCGCGCAGCTGGGCTCCGTACGGGTAGATGCCGGGGGAGCGGGACAGCCCGAACTTGAGGTAGAGCGGCGCGCCGCGCCGGATCAGCTCGGCCGCCTCGTACATCCGGACGTATCCGCCGAGGTCGTCGGGCGCCTCGACGTACAGGTCCATGGGGGCGCGGCTGACCCGGCGGATCTCGGTGAGATGGGCGAGGGCGAGGTCGGAGGGAATGTTGAGGGAGTCGGCGCCGAGCCCTTCATGGACGGCGTACGAGGCCGGATTGACGGGGCCGATCAGTGCGGACACCTTGAAGGTGGTGTCGGCCGGCAGGACGCCCGCGACCCGCAGCCGGTGCAGTGTCCACAGCACGCCCTCGTCGGCCACGAGCAGGCAGCGCACCCCCAGCTCCGCGGCGCGCAAGGCGTCCTCGACACATCCGGCGAGCGCGTCGTGGCCGCGGGCGCGCAGCCCTGCGCCGCCGGATTCGGTACGGGTCGCGGCGCCGGTGTCCCAGGTGCCGCGCGGACCGGTGAACAGGCAGAGTTCGATGCCGCGTTCGGCGCAGGACTCCACCATCTCGATGATCTCGGCGTCGGTGAGCATCCAGACGCCGCTGCCCTGGCTGACGCGGTGCACGGGCACGTCCAGGCGGGCGCTCTCCTTGAGGACGACGGCGAGCGCCTCCGGTCCCTCGACGGAGGGGATCTCGGTGCGCCATGTGCCGCCGTCGGGGAAGGTGTGCGGTGATGCGTCGGTGGGGTCGGTGTCCGGCACGGGGTGGCCGATGCGGGCGAGGGCGGCGACGCCGGGGCGGCGCGGGGGTGAGGGGGCTGTCACGGAACTCCCTGCGTTCGATATCTCGGACATGGTTCGGGTCTTTGGGTGTACGGCGGTACGGAGTCGTCAGGTCCCCCGTACCGCCGTACGGTCTCTGAGGTCCCTCAGGTGGCTACGGGCGCAGGAGGACCTTCCCGGCCTTCGGGTCGCCGCTGCCGACGAGGGCGATCGCCTCGCCGAACCGCTCCAGCGGGTACTCGTGCGTGATCAGCGGCGCGGGGGTCAGCAGACCGACGCCGAAGGCGCGCACGGCGTCTGCCCAGGCGGACGACGACGCACCGAAGACGCTCCGTACCGTGAGCTGGCTCAACGAGAGACGGACAGGATCGATGCCGGTCGCCCCCTGCGCGAACATTCCGGTGAGCACGACCCTCCCGCCCCTGCGGGCGAGCAGGCACGCGTCCTGTGCGGTGGTCGGCGCGCCCGCTGTCTCCACGACCAGGTCGTAGCGCCCGGCGTGTCCGGAGGCCTCCGCGGGAGTGCACGCCTCGCCCGCCCCGAAGCGCAGTGCCTGCTGGGCGCGGGCCTCCCTCGGGTCGATCGCGGTCAGTACGGCGGGGGAGTGTGCGGCCAGCAGCTGCACGGCGAGCAGGCCGAGCGTCCCGGCGCCGACGACCGCGATCCGCTCCCCGGGGCGCGGCGCCCCTGCCCGTACCGCCGCGGCGATCACCGCCGCCGGCTCCAGCAGGGCGGCGGCCCGCAGGTCCGCGTCGTCGGGGAGGGGGTGCAACAGCCGGGCGGGGACGGTGAGGTGGTCGGCGAAAGCACCGGGCAGGGTGAAGCCCGTCTCGTCGTAACCACCCGTGCAGAGATTGGTGTCGCCCTCGCGGCACCGCTCGCACACGCCGCACGCACGGAAACCCTCGGCGACCGTCTTCCGTCCGACCAGCGCCGGATCCACGCCCGCACCGACCGCTTCGACCGTGCCGGACCACTCATGGCCGGGCACGACCGGGTAGCGGACGAAGTCGGCGTCGCGATGGCCGTCGTACACCTCGCGGTCGCTCATGCAGATCCCTGCGGCGGCGACCCGGACCCGTACCTCGCCCGGCGCCGGGTCCTGTGTCTCGCGCCGTACGAGCCGGTACACGCCCGGCTCGTCGACGACAAGCGCGCGGCTCATTCGGCTCACTTGGGCGCCCTCTTCTCCCAGCCGTCGGCCCACAGGTCGAACCGCGCTGTCTGCTGGGGGAATTCGGCCGCCGCCGCCTCGTCGAACTCGACGCCGAGACCGGGCGCGTGCGAGACCTCGAAGTAGCCGTCGACGACCTGGGGTGCTCCGCGCACCACCTTCTTGATCTCCGCGTCCGCGAAGTCGTTGAAGTGCTCCAGGATCTTGAAGTTGGGGGTGCAGGCGGCGAGTTGGAGGGAGGCGGCCGTCAGGACCGAGCCGCCGACGTTGTGCGGGGCGACGAGCATGTAGTGGGTCTCGGCGGTCGCGGCGAGTTTGCGCGTCTCGAGGATGCCGCCGATGTGACCGACATCCGGCTGGATGATGTCCGCGGCCTGCGACTCGAAGAGCTCACGGAACTCGATCCGGTCGTGGATGCGCTCCCCGGTCGCGATCGGCATGTCCACCTTGGCGGCGACCTTCTCCAGTGCCTTGAGGTTCTCCGGCGGGACCGGCTCCTCCAGCCAGGCGGGCCGGAAGGGGGCCAGCTCGCGAGCCAGCCGTACGGCCGTCGCGGGGGAGAAGCGGCCGTGCATCTCCAGCATCAGCTCGGTCTCCGGGCCGATCGCGTCCCGCACCGCCTCGATCAACGACACGGCGTACGCGGTCCGTTCGTGGTCGAGCTCGAAATGACCGGTGCCAAAAGGGTCGATCTTCAGGGCCCGGTAGCCGCGTGCCACGACCTCCTGGGCGGCCTTGTGGTAAGCCTCCGGGGTCCGCTCGGTGGTGTACCAGCCGTTCGCGTACGCCTTCACCCGGTCCGTGACCTTGCCGCCGAGCAGCTGCCAGACCGGCACGCCCAGCGCCTTGCCCTTGATGTCCCAGCAGGCCATCTCCACCACCGCGATGCCGGACATCACGATCTCGCCGGCGCGACCGTAGTCGCCGTACTTCATGCGGCGCACCAGATCCTCGACCGCGAAAGGGTCTGAGCCGGCGATGTGGTTGGCCTCCGCCTCACGGAGATAGCCGACGAGTGCATCGGTGTGGCCGAGCATCCGGGTCTCGCCGACCCCCGTGAGTCCCTCGTCGGTGTGGACCAGGACGTAGGTGAGATTGCGCCAGGGCGTCCCGACGACGTGCGTGCTGATTCCCGTAATGCGCAAGGCGGTTGCCCCTTGGGTTGTTCGGTATTTCGTCACACGTTCGAAATGGTGGCGTGACCGTAATCAGGCAGGCCGAGGAGTGTCAATGGGTCGTGCACAACGGTGTTCGAGCCAGCTCTGTCCGAGTCATTGCCCGTCGAACGAAGCTGTGCTTAACCTGTGTTCGCGATACCGATCAATGACCGAAGTTTCGAACATGTGGGGTGGGTGGCCGACGATGGGACGACTGGTGCCGGCGGTGACCAGGGCGCTGGACATACTCGAGCTCTTCCTCGAAGGCGACGGCACGCTCTCCGCGCCCGACGTCATCCGCAGGCTCCAGCTGCCGCGCACCACCGTGCACGAGCTGCTCACCACCCTCGCCGCCCGCTCCTATGTGGTGCCCGTCCCCGAACAGCCCGGCCGCTACCGTCTCGGCGTGCGCACCTACCAGCTCGGCAGCCGGTACGCGGAACAGCTCGACCTCGCCGCCGAGGGACAGCAGGTCGCCCGGGAGATCGCCGACACCTGCGACGAGACGGTCCATGTCGCCGTGCTCGAGGACACCGACGTGATCTACATTGCCAAGGTGGACTCCACGCACGCCGTCCGCATGGTCTCGGCGGCGGGGCGCAGACTGCCCGCGCACTGCACTTCGGTCGGCAAGATGCTGCTTGCGAGCCTGCCGGAGCCCGAGCTCGAAAGCCGCATCGCGGGAAGGGAGTTCACCGCGATGACCCCCAACAGCATTACCGATCCGGACGTGCTGCGCGAAGCACTCGCCGGCATCCGGGCGCGCGGCATCGCCGTCGAGCACCAGGAGTCCAACCCTGACGTCAGCTGCGTGGCCGCCCCGGTACGCGACAGAGCGGGCCGTGTCGTCGCCGCGCTCTCCATCTCCGTACCGATGATCCGATGGAGCGACGAGCGCGAGGGCGAGCTCGCGGAGCTGGCCGCCAAGGGCGCCGCCGACCTGTCGGTGCGCCTCGGCCACCGGAGCGTCCGGTGAGCCGCCTGGTCCGGTACCCGGTGAGGTACGAGGTCGCGGTCCACGAGCAGGCGACACTCGGCGAGGGCCCCACCTGGGACCCGACGACGGCCCGGCTCGTCTGGGTCGACATCCTCTCCTCCCGCATCCATACGTACGACCCCGGAAGCGGCCGCCGCACGGTCATGGCCACCGAGCAGCACGTCGGCGCCGCGAAGCCACGCGCGGGCGGCGGACTCGTGGTGAACCTCAGGGACGGCATCGGCGTGTACGGCCCCCGCGGCGCCCCCTTCCGCTGGCTGCTCCACGAGCCGGTGCCCGGCCGCCGCGGCAACGACGCCGCCGTCGCCCCGGACGGCTCGCTCTGGGCGGGCACCATGCGCTACGACGAAAGCCCGGGCGGCGGAAACCTCATCCGTGTCGCCCCGGACGGCTCGGTCACCGAGCAGATCGCGGACGTCGCCGTCAGCAACGGCACGGGCTGGAGTCCGGACGGCCGGCTCATGTACTACATCGACAGCCCCACCCGCCGGATCGACGTCCTGGACCACGAGGACGGACGCGCCCTGAACCGACGGGAGTTCGCCCGCATCGAGACCGGCGCCGGGTTCCCCGACGGGCTGACCGTCGACGCCGACGGCTGCGTATGGGTCGCCCTGTGGGACGGCGCGGCGATCCGCCGCTACACACCGGACGGCACGCTCGACCGCGTCGTCGAACTGCCCGTACGCCGCCCGACCGCCTGCGCCTTCGGCGGCCCGGGACTGCGCCACCTCTACATCACCACGGCCCGCACCGGCCTGACCCGACCGCATCCGCTCTCCGGTTCGCTCCTCGTTCTGCCGGGCGCGGGCCAGGGGCTGCCCGCTCTGCCCTTCGCCGGCTGAGCCGGCCTCGGCGGCTGCGGCGGTCCGCCGGCCGGAGGCCCCGACGCACCCGCCTTCGCGCCGATCGACCAGGCGGCCGGCCGCCTCTACTTCGCCGGCGACCACCTCAGCCACACCGACGCCTGGCGGCACGGCGCCTTCACGTCCGCACGGAGGCGGTCACCGCACTGCACAGCCGCGTACTCGCCTGACCGCGCCCGGCTCGCCCGAACGCTCCCCCGGGCACTGAGTATCCGTACTCATGCACTCCCTCCGGCCGCAGCGGGACCATGGGACGCGGCGCGGCAGCGGCCGCGCCGCGCCTTGCGTGCTCATGTGGGGGACGGCATGGGGAAGTTCTTCGGTGCGGGACTGGCAGCCGTGGTCGTGACCACCGCGGCGGTGATCCTCGCCCATGCGGCGGGGGCGCCGCCGGCGGTGGTGCTGGGGGCCGGGGCCGGGGTGCTCGGCCTGCTGTGGCTCCTGGTGCTCCTGACCGTGCCGTGGAACCTGTACTTCCGGGCACATGCGGTGCTCGCCGAGATCGCGGTGAGCCGCGAGAAGGGCCTGGAGGTCTCCACGGCGCGGGACGCCGAGGCGGCGCGCATCGCGCGGATGATGCTGCGGGCGGCCGTGGCGGGGCACGTCGTGACAGCGGGTGCCGTGGTGGTGGTCACAATGGCGACAGGGCGGGTGACGGGGTACTGGTTCGCCGGGTTCTTCCTGCTGAGCACCCTCTTCCGGCCGGCGGGCGCCTACTTCGCGCAGCTGCGGCGGCGCCTGGGCACGCTGCTCAAGGACGTGACGTATCCGCGCGACGACGTGGTGGAGCTGCGCGCGCGGGTGGACCGCGTGGAGGCCGGGACGAAGGTCCTGGAGGACAAGGCCGAGGAGCACTACCGCGCGTTCGCCGAGCTGCGGCGCACCGTGGACGCGCTGGGCATGGCGTCGTACGAGCGGGCCGACGAGGCCGACCGGAAGATCGCCGCGCTGGGCAGGGAGTTCGAGTCGACGGTGAACCGGCTCACCGACAACCAGGAGATCATCGCGGGCGTGAAGGCCTTCCTGCGCCTGCTGCGGGCGACCGGCGACGGCATCGAGCCGTCGAGGGGCCCGCGGCCGATCTGAACCGGACACCCGTCGGGCCGGTACCGGCTCCCCCGCCCGTAGCCCGGCACGCCGGTCTGCGTACCTCGAAAGCGCCCCCGCACCTGCGCTCGACCAGGCGTGTGCGGTGGCCGTGGGCCCCGTACGCCAGGAGCCGGAGGGCTGAGACGCCGCGGCATCGGACGGGAGCCCACCCGCGCGGACGGCGTGCACGGGTGCGCGAACGGTGTCCACGGGTACGCTGATGGATCAGTCCCCTGGATCTGCTGCACACCACAGTGACGACGACGGGACGGGAGCCACACCATGGGCGAGCCGGCACCATCGAACACTTCCCGGCGGAGCATGAATCCGCAGTCGGTCGCCGTCTGGGTGCTCGTCGCCCTGGTCGGCGCGGTCGGCTGGAGCGTGCTGGCCCTGTCCCGCGGCGAGGAGATCTCCGCAGTCTGGATGCTCGCGGCCGCTCTCGGCTCGTACGCCATCGCCTACCGCTTCTACGCGCGCTTCATCCAGTACCGGGTGCTCAGGGCGGACAAGACCCGTGCCACCCCCGCCGAGCGGCTCGACAACGGCGTCGACTTCTACCCGACCGACCGCCGGGTGCTCTTCGGCCACCACTTCGCGGCCATCGCCGGGGCCGGTCCGCTCGTCGGCCCGATCCTCGCCGCGCAGATGGGATATCTGCCGGGCACCATCTGGATCATCGTCGGTGTGATCTTCGCCGGTGCCGTCCAGGACATGGTCACGCTGTTCTTCTCCACGCGCCGCGACGGCCGCTCGCTCGGCCAGATGGCGCGGGACGAGATCGGCCCGTTCGGTGGAGTCGCGGCCCTGATCGCGGTCTTCGCCATCATGATCATCCTGCTGGCCGTACTGGCGCTGGTGATCGTCAACGCGCTGGCGCACTCGCCGTGGGGTGTCTTCTCCATCGGCATGACGATCCCGATCGCGCTCTTCATGGGCGTCTACCTGCGGGTACTGCGGCCGGGCAAGGTCGCCGAGGTCTCGCTCATCGGCGTCGCGCTGCTGCTGCTCGCCATCGTCGCGGGCGGCTGGGTCGCCGAGTCGTCGCTCGCCGGCTTCTTCACCCTGGAGCCGAGCGCCCTGGTCATCTGGATGGTGGTGTACGGCTTCTTCGCCTCCGTGCTCCCGGTCTGGCTGCTGCTCGCGCCGCGCGACTACCTCTCCACCTTCATGAAGGTCGGCACGATCGTGCTGCTCGCGGTGGGCGTGCTGATCGCGAGGCCGACGCTGAAAATGCCGGCGGTCACCGAGTTCGCGGGCAACGGCCAGGGGCCCGTCTTCGCGGGGTCGCTGTTCCCGTTCGTCTTCATCACCATCGCCTGCGGTGCGCTCTCCGGCTTCCACTCCCTGATCGCCTCGGGCACCACGCCGAAGATGATCCAGAAGGAGTCCCAGATCCGGATGATCGGCTACGGCGCGATGCTGACCGAGTCCTTCGTCGCGGTCATGGCGATGATCTGCGCCTGCATCCTCGACCCCGGTCTGTACTTCGCGGTCAACGCCCCGGCCGGTGTCCTCGGCACCACGGTGGAATCCGCCTCGCAGGCGGTCGCCAACCTCGGCTTCACCGTCACCCCGGAACAGCTGACCCAGGCCGCCAGGGACGTCGAGGAGGCGAGCCTCCTCTCCCGCACCGGCGGTGCGCCGACCTTCGCCCTGGGCATGTCGGACATCTTCTCCGCGGTGGTGGGCGGCGCCGGCATGAAGGCGTTCTGGTACCACTTCGCCATCATGTTCGAGGCGCTCTTCATCCTCACCACGGTCGACGCGGGCACCCGGGTGGGACGCTTCATGCTCCAGGACACGCTGGGCAACATCTACAAGCCGATGAAGCAGGTCAGCTGGAAGCCGGGCGTCTGGTTCGCGAGCGCTGTCGTCGTCGGCTGCTGGGGCTACTTCCTGTGGGCCGGGGTGCACGACCCGCTCGGCGGCATCAACCAGCTCTTCCCGCTCTTCGGTATCGCCAACCAGCTACTGGCCGCCGTCGCGCTCGCCGTCTGCACCACGCTGCTGATCAAGTCCGGGCGCCTCAAGTGGGCCTGGGTGACAGCCGTTCCCCTCGCGTGGGACGCCGCGGTCACCCTCACCGCGAGCTGGCAGAAGATCTTCTCGAGCGACCCCAGGGTGGGCTTCTTCACCCAGCGCGACAAGTACCAGGCGGGCATCGACGCCGGCCAGGTGCTGCCGCCGGCGAAGACCATGGACGAGATGCAGACCATCGTGACCAACTCGACGGTCGACGGCATTCTCGCGGCCTTCTTCGCCATCCTCATCGTGGTGGTCCTCGCGGACGCGGCCAGGGTCAGCACGAAGGCGATCCGCTCCCCGGAGGCCATCCGTCTCGTCGAGGTCCCGTACGTCGAGTCCAAGCTGGTCGCGCCCGCCGGGCTGATCCCCACCAAGGAGGAGAGGGCGGAGCTGGCCGCGGCCGGAACCGGTGGCGCGGACCGCGAGGCTGCGGGAAGCGGCAGGGCGTGAGTACCGTGATGCATATGAAAGCGCTGAGCGGCGTGCGACGCGCGGTGGACTGGGTCCGCTGGTACGTGCGCGAGGTGTCGGGCGAATCCGTGTACGACCGCTACGTCGCCCATGCCAGATCCCACGACCCGGGCGCGAAGGTCATGTCGCGCCGCGCGTTCGAGCGCAGCCGGATGGACGCCAGGGAGGCCGATCCCCGCGAGGGCTTCCGCTGCTGCTGAGCGACACGGCGACAGGCAGGGCGCCGGACCGGCGTCCCCCCTGCGGTCGTCATTCGCCTCGCCAAACGTTGTCGAAGGCCGCCTCTTCGATGTCTCGCCGTTGCCGTTCGGCCGCAAGTTCGTTCGATGCGTCATGGACGGCGGCGAGCACTGTCGCCGTCGCGTCGTCGGGCACGCTCGGGGAGTCTCCGGTCCGCTTGTCGCCGATCCCTGCGGCCGCCGCAAGGGCGGCGAGCACGGGTTCATCCGCTGTCCAGCGGTCCGCCGCCTGGCGGTGAGCGGGCGAGTCGGCCGACACCAGCCGACTCGTGCGGAGGACCATCCAGCGGCGGCCTTGCTCCCGAACGAGGTGCCCTTCCGCTTCAAGGGCGGCCAGATATGCCGCGGACAGGCCGCGCCCTCTGCGCCAGAGCCAGTCGCCGACCGACTCGTACGGCGGCTGCCGGACGAGCGACGACGCGGCCTCGTCCAACAGGTGATCAGTGATCGCTTGCTGCAGGCTCGGCACGATGTGATCGCCGTCCAGCCCGATGGCCTGGGCGTCCAGGAGATCGATCAGCTCGGCTCCCGCGAGCGCCAGCGACAGATCGCCCCGCTCCACGGGGTGAGCGGAACGTACATCCAAGGCAACGATCATCAGGTCCCGTGCGATGGTCATGACTGGCTCCACGTCAGGGGCATCAACAACGGCTGCATCGCGCGAATCGGTCCCTAGGAATTCATTTCCTCACTCAAAAGTGTGACATAGGTCATCCGGTCCTGCGGGGGTTCGGGTGGCGAGGCTGCCTCACCACCGCGCGGGCGGAAACCACCAGGCCACCGAGGAACATCCGTCTCCGGCGGTGCGTTACAGGGCCCAGGAGGCTACAAAATGACGCACACGCAGAAGGTTCAGGACACCGCCGAGATGGCGCGTCGCGTGCGGTTCGGCAGGCTGCCGGAGCGGATTCGGCTGGAGGACACGGTCGAAGAGGTCCCGGCGACAGCCCCCGACCCGGCGAAAGATGCCTACAACTCCGATGAGTGGCTTGTTCGATACGCTCTGTAATTACACATGTCCGGCGCCGCAGACGTGGCGGCGGATCGCGGTTCGGCGAGAAGCTCGCCGACGAGAGCATTCCTGACAGTTCGTCATGAGACGGGCCTCCCGGGGGGAATCCATCGCCTGACGGCGACTCGGACCGGAAACCCTGACCACGCATGAGGGAGACCGACGTGACCGACCGACTGTACGAAGCCCATCGCACCGGACTCCTCCTGGTGGACCCGTACAACGACTTCCTGTCACAGGGCGGGCAGATCTGGCCGCAGTTGGAGCCGGTGGCCACGGAGGTGGGCCTGCTCGACAACCTGCGGGCGGTCACCGAAGCCGCGCGGGGAGCCGGGATTCGCGTCTTCATCGTGCCGCACCGCCGCTGGCAGCCCGGTGACTACGACGACTGGGCCCATCCCAATCCCACCCAGGTCCGCATCCATGACCGGCACACCTTCGCCAAAGGCACCTGGGGCGGTGAGTTCCACCCCGACCTCACCCCGGGCGACGGCGACGTCGTGATCAAAGAGCACTGGGCCCAGAGCGGATTCGCCAACACCGACCTGGACTTCCAGCTCAAGCAGCACGGCATCACCCACGTCATCGCCACCGGAGTCCTGGCCAACACGTGCGTCGAATCCACCGGCCGCTACGCGATGGAACTGGGCTACCACGTCACCCTCGTACGGGATGCGACCGCGGCCTTCACCAAGGAAATGCTCCACGCCGCACACGACCTCAACGGCCCCACCTACGCCCACGCCATCACGACCACGGCCGACGTCATCACCGCCCTCACCACCTGAACCAACTCCTGAACGCGGCTCGGGGCTCGGACGGGAGGATCCGCACGTGGGGCCGTTGAGGTCGTGTGCGGCGCTGCGACCCGTCCGCCGCTACTGCGGTCGGCCGCCCGGGGACCGGGTCGGTGACGCGGGGTCGGGTGCCGGGGAATCGGCGGCCGGCTCCTCGTAGTCGTAGTCGTAGTCGAGCACGTCTTCGCCGTAGAGAGCGTGCAGCCAGTTGGTGTGGTAGACGGTGTCGAGGTAGCGCTCGCCGAGGTCGGGGGCGATGGCCACCGCGG
>NZ_JBSFHO010000013.1:0-187339 GCF_053597075.1 Streptomyces sp. NPDC001514 | reverse complement strand
ACCCCGAAGGGCTTCATCGTTCGACTTGCATGTGTTAAGCACGCCGCCAGCGTTCGTCCTGAGCCAGGATCAAACTCTCCGTGAATGTTTTCCCGACTGTGCTTAATTAAAAGCGCGGGTCAGACACCACGAGAGCGGTGCGACCAGAAGGAATAGTCCCGGTCGCACACAGCGTCCTCGCTGTGTATGTGCCTACCTGCCACATGGGCCAGTAGGACTTCAAAGGAACCTCGACCATCCGAAGATGGACGGGGTATCAACTAATCTGGCGTTGATTTTTGGCACGCTGTTGAGTTCTCAAGGAACGGACGCTTCCTTCGTACTCACCCTCAGTGACATTCTCTGGGGCTTTCCTCCGGGCGCTTCCCTTCGATGTTTCCAGCTTAGCAGATCCGATTTCCGTTTCTGCCACCCGCTGGAGCGGGCTGCCGAATCGGTCTTCGCTTTCGCGTTTTCCCTTTCCGGCCTTTCAGACCCTACCAGCCTTTTCCCGCATTCCTGACCATCCGCTCTGCGGACACGCAGAGGTGTAGACCAGTTAGGATGCGGCTTGAGTAGGTAGGTGCTGCCGACCCGCGGCTCAGAGTCGCGTCGTGGCCAGGCAGAGGTACGACAGTACATGTCACCGGTAGACGAGGCAAATCGTTTCCGGTGCCCTCCAGGTCCGCCCAACTAGCAGCTCTCACACGGAACCTGGACTTCCTATGACATACGCTTCTGAACAGTACGCCGTCCGGGACAGACAGTGGCGGCGACACGAGAATCTCCACCCCTGGGAGGCCCCCATGACAGCCGTGACATCGCCGCTGGCCGGCCGCGCGATCGGGCTCGCCGCTGTTCCCGATCCGGTCTTCTCCGGTGCGATGGTCGGTCCGGGTACGGCGATCGACCCGGTGCGTGAGCCATCGGAGGCCGTCTCTCCCGTGGATGGCATCGTTGTCTCCCTGCACCCGCACGCCTTTGTCGTCGTGGACTCCGACGGGCACGGTGTGCTCACCCATCTCGGTATCGACACTGTTCAGCTCAATGGTGAGGGCTTCGAGCTCCTCATCAACAAGGGCGACACCGTGACGCGTGGCCAGGCGATCGTGCGCTGGAACCCGGTCGCCGTCGAGGAGGCCGGCAAGTCCGCGATCTGCCCCGTCGTGGCGCTGGAGGCCACGGCCGACTCGCTGGTCGGCGTCCGTGAGGACGGCGACGTGAAGGCGGGCGACGAGCTGTTCAGCTGGCAGTGACGTCACTGCCGTCGTGACGGACCGGTCGTACATCCATCGCGGTGGCTGGACCGCCGCACAATCGGAGACGGGTGAAATGGAGACAACGCTGCGAGGCGTCGGCGTGAGCCACGGTGTGGCGATCGGCGAGGTTCGGCACATGGGGACGGCGGTGCTCGAGCCGCCGGCCAAGCAGATTCCGGCGGAGGATGCGGAGCGCGAACAGGGGCGCGCTCGCCAGGCCGTCGAGGCTGTGGCTGCCGACCTGATTGCGCGCGGCAATCTGGCGGGTGGCGAAGCACAGCACGTGCTCGAGGCGCAGGCCATGATGGCGCAGGACCCTGAGCTCTTGGCCGACGTCGAGCGACGGATCGCCGTCGGCAGCACCGCCGAGCGGGCTGTATATGACGCGTTCGCCGCGTACCGGGCCTTGCTGGCGGGTGCTGGGGAGTATTTGGCCGGGCGTGTGGCGGACCTCGATGACGTGCGGAACCGGATCGTTGCGCGGCTGCTGGGTGTGCCGATGCCGGGTGTGCCGGACAGTGACGAGCCGTATGTGCTGATCGCTCGAGATCTCGCTCCCGCGGACACGGCGCTGCTCGACCCGGCACTGGTGCTCGGTTTTGTGACCGAGGAGGGCGGGCCGACGAGCCACAGCGCGATTCTGGCGCGGGCGCTCGGGGTGCCGGCCGTGGTGGCGCTGACGGGGGCGTGCGAGCTTGCCGAGGGTGCGGTCGTCGCCGTCGACGGGAGCACCGGCGAGGTCTTCGTCGAGCCGAGCGTCGAGAAGCAGGCGCAGATGGCCGAGGCAGCCGCCGCGCGGAAGGCTGCGCTTGCCGCGTCGTCCGGGCCGGGTGCGACGTCGGACGGGCACAAGGTGCCGCTTCTGGCCAATGTCGGGGGTCCGGCGGATGTGCCGGCGGCTGTCGAGGCGGGGGCCGAGGGTGTCGGTCTGTTCCGTACGGAGTTCCTGTTCCTGGACGACAGCAAGCAGGCGCCGTCGGAGGCAAAGCAGGTCGAGGCGTACCGCAAGGTGCTGGAGGCGTTTCCCGAGGGCCGTGTGGTCGTACGGGTGCTGGACGCGGGCGCGGACAAGCCGCTGGACTTCCTCACGCCGGGCGATGAGCCGAATCCGGCGCTGGGTGTTCGGGGTCTGCGGACGCTGCTGGACCACCCGGACGTGCTCCGGACGCAGCTGACCGCGCTGTCGAAGGCGGCCGAGGGGCTTCCGGTGTACCTCGAGGTCATGGCGCCGATGGTGGCGGACCGTACGGACGCGAAGGCGTTCGCGGACGCCTGTCGTGAGGCGGGGCTCAAGGCGAAGTTCGGCGCGATGGTCGAGATTCCGTCTGCTGCTCTGCGGGCGCGTTCGGTGCTTCAGGAGGTGGAGTTCCTGTCGCTGGGCACGAACGATCTGGCGCAGTACACGTTCGCTGCGGACCGGCAGGTGGGTGCGGTGTCCCGGTTGCAGGATCCGTGGCAGCCCGCGCTGCTCGACCTGGTGGCGCTGTCGGCGGAGGCGGCCAGGGCCGAGGGCAAGAGCTGTGGTGTGTGTGGCGAGGCGGCATCGGATCCGCTGCTCGCCTGTGTGCTGACGGGTCTGGGTGTCACCTCTCTCTCGATGGGGGCGGCGTCGATTCCTTATGTGCGGGCGACGCTGGCGAAGTACACGCTGGCGCAGTGCGAGCGCGCTGCTGCCGCGGCGCGTGCTGCGGACACCGCGGAGGAGGCGCGGGTGGCCGCGCAGGCGGTGCTGTCCGGCGAGTGATCCGACGAGTCGCCGTGTGAGCGGTGTGGTGCGATGGGGCTTCCCGCCTGTGGCGGGGAGCCCCTTCTGCTGTCTGCTGCGTCGGCTGTCTCGTTCGGTTCAGTGGTGACGGGGCGCTCCGGGCGGATCGCCGAGGTCGAAGCCCGCGCGGTATTCGACGCCCGGCTCCGGGGAGAGTGGCTCGCCGGTGTCGGCGTCCGTGCAGTACGCGCTGAAGACCTCGCCCTCGGTGAGCGGGACCAGTCGTCCCCCATGGAGGCGCCAGCCGCGGAGCTGGTCGGGGGCGTCGTCCGTGGAGGTGCGCAGCACCACTCCCCCGGGGGCTTCGAGGGCGATGCCGACGGCGAGGACGGTGGCGAACTCCGCGCCTTCGCCGGAGTCGAGCACGGCAGGGGTGCCGCTGCGGCATGCGGCGTGCAGGACCGCCAGGAGCTGTTCGTCGGCGGCGGGGACGCTGCAGACGAGATGGTGTGTGCCGGGGCCTGCGGTTTCGAGCAGGGTGAGGAGCAGCTGGGATGCGTGGTCGAAGGCGGCGCGGCCGATGTCCTCGCCGCAGTCCGCGCACGCTCCGAGGTCGCCGAGCAGCCAGGTCGCGTACTCCCAGGTGGCCTGGCGGACCGATCTGTTGATGAGCAGCGGCACCAGGTGGTCGATGGGCTGGCCCGTGTATGCGACGGTGGGGCCGGCGGCGGCGATCTCCGCGGTGTACCGGCTGCGGCTGGTGGAGCTGTCCGGGTCGAGTCCGGTCTCCGTGCAGTAGCGGGCGAAGTCCTCCGGGTCGAAGAGGGCGACCGTGGTGTGGCCGCCCTGTGAGGAGAGTGCTCTGAGCAGGCCGTCGACCTGGTGGAGGTAGCCGGGATGGTCGGTGAAGGTGAAGCTGCGGTACCGGCGCATGGCGGCGAAGTCCTGCTCGTCGACGAGCAGGCCGACGGTGGCCGGGACGTCGCGGCGCAGGGCGCGCCGCATGGACTGCTGCTGGTTCTTGGTGTGCGCCATGAATCCCCCTGGTTCCCCCTGGGCGCTGTTGATCAGTGCTCACTCACCGTAACCGTGAGCACTGACAACGCGTGCCGGCGGTGTCCCGGGGTCAGGCGCGCTTGCGCGCCAGCTCCTCGTAGAAGCGCAGCAGGTCGAGGTTGTCGACCGAGCCGGGGTTGACCGCCTTGGCGAGGGCTGTTCCCTGGAGGAGGCGCTTGACCGGGACTTCGATGCGCTTGCCGGTGAGGGTGTGGGGGACGCCGGGGACCTCGATGATGTCGTCCGGGACGTGGCGCGGGGAGAGCTGTTCGCGGATGGTGCGCTTGATCCGGTCGCGCAGGTCGTCGTCGAGGGCGGCGCCGGGGGCGAGGTGGACGAAGAGGGGCATCCAGTAGCCGCCGTCGGGTTCTTCGAGGCCGATGACGAGGGACTCGCGGATTTCGGGGAGACGTTCGACGGCTTCGTAGATGTCCGCGGAGCCCATGCGTACGCCCTGGCGGTTGAGCGTGGAGTCGGAGCGGCCGTGGATGATGACCGAGCCGTGGTCGGTGATCGTGATCCAGTCGCCGTGGCGCCAGGCTCCGGGGAACATCTCGAAGTAGCTGTCGCGGTAGCGGCTGCCGTCGGGGTCGTTCCAGAAGTGGATGGGCATGGACGGCATGGGGTTGGTGACGATGAGTTCGCCGACCTCGCCGATGAGGGGTTTGCCCTGCGGGTCCCAGGCCTGGAGGTCGGTGCCGAGGCAGGGTGCCTGGAGTTCGCCGATGTGGACAGGGAGGGTGGGGACGGCGCCGGCGAAGCAGCTGCAGACGTCCGTCCCACCGCTGACAGAGGCGATCCACAGGTCGTCGCGGACCTCGTCGTGGAGCCAGCGGAAGCCGTCGGGCGGGAGCGGGGAGCCGGTGGTGGCGACGCACTGGACGCGTGAGAGGTCGTGGTCGCGTCCGGGGTGCACGTCGGCCTTGCGGCAGGCCATGACGTAGGCGGCGGAGGTGCCGAAGAGGGTGGCGCCGGTGCGTTCGGCGATGGCCCACTGGGCGCCGGTCTCGGGGTAGCCGGGGCTGCCGTCGTAGAGGATGACGGTGGTGCCGGTGAGGAGGCCGGAGACGAGGAAGTTCCACATCATCCAGCCGGTGGAGGTGTACCAGAAGAAGCGGTCTCCGGGGCCGAGGTCGCAGTGCAGGCCGAGCTGTTTGAAGTGTTCGAGGAGGATGCCGCCCTGGGACTGGACGATGGCCTTGGGGAGGCCGGTGGTGCCGGAGGAGTAGAGGACCCACAGCGGGTGGTCGAAGGGGACCTGCTCGAAGACGGGCTCGGTGTCGCCGGAGGTCAGCTCGGACCAGTCGAGGGCGCCTTCGGGGGCCGGGGTGCCGAGCAGTGGGATGTGGACCACGGCGCGCAGGGTGGGGAGTTCACGGCGGAGTTCGGCGACGGTGTCGCGGCGGTCGTGTTCCTTGCCGCCGTAGCGGTAGCCGTCGACGGTGAAGAGGACGACGGGTTCGACCTGCTGGAAGCGGTCGAGGACGCTGCGGGCGCCGAAGTCGGGGGCGCAGGAGGTCCAGACGGCGCCGACTGCGGCGGTGGCGAGGAGGGCGGTGACGGCCTGCGGGATGTTGGGGAGGTAGCCGCTGACGCGGTCGCCGGGGCGTACGCCGAGGGCGCGTAGTTCGGCCGCGAGGGACCCGACCTGGCGGCGGAGCTCGGACCAGCTGATCGGGGACGGTTCGTGTGTCTCGTCCACATGAATGAGTGCGGGTTCTTGGGCTCGCGTGCTGTCTTCGGCGGTGCGAAGGGCGTGCTCGGCGTAGTTGAGGGTGGCGCCGGTGAACCATTGGGCTCCGGGCATGGTCCGGTCGCCCAGTACGTGCCCGTACGGAGTGGAGAACCGTACGTCGAACCAGTCGGCGACGGCCTGCCAGAAGGTCTCCAGCTCGTCGACGGACCAGCGGTGCAGAGCGGGGTAGCCGCCGTCGGCGGGGGCGCCGTACCGTTCCGCCGCCCAGGCCTGGAAGCGGGTGATGCGGGCGGAGGCGATGCGGTCGGCGTCCGGCTGCCAGAGGGGGGCAGGGTTCGCTGCTGAGGTCATGGGGCGGCTCCCGGGCGGCTGTGTGCTGTACGCGTGGTGGGCGTGTGTCCCGCGCACGGGCGTGGGTGTGCGCGTGACGCGGCTGTCGCTGACAGGACGATGCCATGTGATCGTCTTGTGCACCAGGGTTCCCCGCCCATGGTCGGGTGGCTGTTTGTGTGCTCGCACCACGGGTGAACGGAAGTTGAACGGACCCCGCCAAACCGCTGGTGGATGGCAGGGTGAGCAGCATGAACGGTCGTGGGCTGGTGCGCTCGGTGAAGGTGTTCGGCACGGTGCAGGGGCTGCGTGCGGTGCGTGCGGCGTGGCGTCGGAGGCGTACGGATGCATGGGGGCTGCCGACGCGGGGGGCGGAGCGGGCGCGGGTGCCAGGGGCGGTGGTGGATGCCGAGCCGTTGCCCGGCGGCGGGGTCGTGCGTTTTGCGCGTTCGGAGCTTCGGGTGCGGGTGGCGGTGGGCGGGAGCGTCTTCTGGGGGTGGGACGGGGCCGGACCCGAGCCGTCGTACGCGTTGGCCGGTGCCCCGCCCGAGGCCGATCCGCGCGCCGGGCTGGAGCCCGACAAGGACGGCGGCTGGCGGGTCGTGTCGGAGCGGGTGACGGTGGCGGTGTCGCGGCACGGCGCGGTCGAGGTCCGGACTCCGGGCGGGGTGGTGCTGCGCCGGGATCTGCCGCCGCGCTGGTGGGAGCCGGTGGGCGGGGGGCCGGCGCGCTGGCTGCAGCGCTCCGAAGTGCCTGCCGACGCCCGGTTCTTCGGGCTGGGTGGTCGGTCTTCGGGGCCGCGGCTGCGGAACGGGACGTACCAGCTGTGGAACACCGATCCGCGGGGCAGTTTCGCTCCGGGCGACGATCCGCTGTACATCACGATGCCGGTGCAGCTGGTGGTGTCGGACGCGGGGACACATCTGGCGTTTCATGACAATTCATGGGACGGCCGCGTCACGCTGCACGAGGGCGAGGAGGGCGCGGGCTCCGGGCACGACAGGCCGGGCACGAGTGAGGTGCGGATGGCCGGTGGTCCGTTGCGTTGCTGGGTGATCGTGGGCACTCCGGCGCGCGTGCTGCGCGGTTGGAAGGCACTCACCGGTGCGCCCGCGCTCCCCCCGTCGTGGGCGCTCGGGCCGCAGCACGCGCGCTGGGGGTTCGGCAGCGAGCGCGAGGTGCGGCGGGTGGTGGCCGGCTACCGGGAGCGGGGGCTTCCGCTGTCGGCCGTGCACCTCGACATCGACCACTACGACGGCCACCGGGTCTTCACGGTCGACCGTGCGCGCTTCCCCGATCTGCCGGGGCTGGCGAAGGAGCTGCGCGCGGACGGTGTGCGGCTGGTGTCGATCGTCGACCCGGCGGTGAAGGCGGAGCCGGGCGACGCCGTGTACGACAGCGGCTCGGCGGTGCGGGATGCCGGGGCTTTCGTGCGGGACGCGCGGGGGCGGGAGGTGCGCGGTGTGGTGTGGCCGGGTGAGTGCGTGTATCCGGATTTCACCGATCCGCAGGTGCGTGCCTGGTGGGGCGGGCTGTACGAGGAGCGGCTCGCGCAGGGTTTCGCGGGGGTGTGGCACGACATGAACGAGCCGGTGTCGTTCACGCCGTTCGGCGACATGACGCTGCCGCGCTCGGCCCGGCACGCGCTGGAGGGGCGCGGCGGCGATCATCGCGAGGCCCACAATGTGTACGCGCTGGGGATGGCGCGGGCCGGGTACGAGGGGTTGCGGCGGCTGCAGCCGCACGAGCGGCCGTTCCTGTTCTCGCGCTCCGGCTGGGCGGGGATGCAGCGGTACGGCGGGACCTGGTCCGGTGATGTGTCGACGGGCTGGCCGGGGCTGCGGGCGTCGTTGTCGCTCGTGCTGGGGCTGGGTCTGTGCGGGGTGCCCTACTCGGGCCCGGACGTGGGCGGTTTCGACGGCAGTCCGTCGCCCGAGCTGTATCTGCGGTGGTTCCAGCTCGGCGCGTATCTGCCGTTGTTCCGTACGCACGCGGCGATCGACGCGGGGCGCAGGGAGCCGTGGGAGTTCGGTCCGCAGGTGCTCGGCCATGCGAAGGCGGCGATGCTCGAACGGGAGCGGCTGCGCCCGTACTTCGTCACGCTGGCGCATCTGGCACGGCTGACCGGGGCGCCGTACGTGCGGCCTCTGTGGTGGGGAGCGCCGAACGACCGGGCGCTGCGTGACTGCGAGGACGCCTTTCTGCTGGGCGATGCGCTGCTCGTCGCGCCGGTGCTGGAGCGGGGTACGGACCGGCGTGCGGTGCGGCTGCCGCGCGGGCGGTGGTACGACACGGTGACGGGTGAGGCGTACGACGGTCCGGGGCAGGTGCTGCTGGACGCGCCGATGTCGCGGATTCCGGTGCTGGCACGGGCGGGTGCGGTGATTCCGGTGCGCGGCGACGACGGCTCGACCGAGCTGGAGGTGTGGGCGCCCGCGGCGGGGCGTACCGGCAGTGGGCTGGTCGTCGAGGACCCCGGGGACGTGTCGGCGGGCGCCCGCTCGTCGGACGACGTGTCGGTGCACCCGGAAGTGGAGCGGTACGCGTCCCGTCCGGCGGGCGGTCGGGTCGTCGTGGAGCGGGTGACGGAGGGCGGTGCGGCGAAGGTTTCACGGCCGGTACGGGTGCGGGGGCTGACGTGACGGCCGGTACGGGTGCGGGGGCTGGCGTGACGGCCGGTACGGGTGCGGGGCGGGCCCGGTGCGACGGCCGTTACGTGTAGTCGCCGGCGAACCATCTCCGTACCGCCGTTGTGTGCAGTGGGAACGCCAGCTCGGCCGGCTCGTGGAGGAGGTGCCAGCCCTCGGTCTCGTCGGTCGGGGCCGGATGCGGGAGCTCGGCGGCCGGGCGCTCGGGGAGCAGGCCGAAGAGGAGCAGGTGTCCGCCGGGTGAGCTGAGCGCATCGGCCAGTCGGACGTCCTGGTGGGCGGCCGAGATGCCGGTCTCTTCCCGGAGCTCGCGTACAACCGCGTGCTGCCAGTCCTCGGAGTGGTCGATGAAGCCGCCGGGCAGTGCGATGCCGCCGCGCTGCGGTTCGATGGTGCGGGTGATGACGACGAGTCCGGTGCCACGTGGGGTGGTGGCCGGGAGGAGGGCGACGGCCACGGGGAGTGGGTTGCGGTAGGCCATGTCGCCGCAGACGGCGCAGGTGCGGGGCCAGCCGGTGGTGCCGTCCGGGTAGCGGGCCCCGCAGCTGGAGCAGTGGGAGTCCTTGACGGGGGTGGGGGCGTTGGGCTCGGTCACACGCGGACTGTACGTGAGTGGCCGCGTCGCCCGGTCAGCGCGTCAGGGCCGCGCCAGCGACCTCCATGCCACCGGGAAGTCGAAGTAGGTGTCGGGGAAGAGTTCCGGCTTGTGCGTGAAGTGCCACCATTCCTCGGGCAGGTTGACGAATCCGGCCTCGGCGAGGGCGTTCTTGAGGAGTTGGCGGTTGGCGCGCTGCTCACCCTGGATGCGGGGATCGTCGGTGTGCGAGAGGGTGTCGAAGCAGTCGAATCCGGTGCCCATGTCGACGGAGTTGTCCGGGAAGCGCTCGTCCTGCGGTGCGTAGCAGGGGACCAGTTCTTCGCCGGGTAGGTACGGGCGGGTCCTCTTGGCCGGGAGCTTGACGATGGTCAGGTCGACGGTGCTGCCGCGGCTGTGTCCCGACTTCTCCGCGATGTAACCGTCCTCGAACAGCCTCGACTTGTCGACATGGGGATAGAACTCCGCCTTCATGCGCTCGTCGGAGAAGTCCTTGGCCCAGCGGACGAAGTGGTCGACCGCGCGCTGCGGTCGGTAGCAGTCGTAGACCTTGAGGGAGTGGCCCTGGCGCAGGAGTTGGCGCTGGGCGCGCTGGAGGGCCTGGGCGGCGGGCCGGGTGAGGATGCACACGGGCTGCTCGTAGCCGTCGATCGGTTCGCCGATGAAGTTGTGCGGGGTGGTGTAGCGCATCTCCTGGATGATCGTCGGGGCGACGGTGCGCAGGGCGACGAACTCGTCCGGGGCTTTCGGTCCGGTTGCGGCCCGTGCGGCGGGGGACGTGGTGGTGACGGCCAGCAGGGCGGCGGCGAGGGTCAGGGCGCGGAACGCGGAAGCGGGTCCTCTCATGCGCACCGTCTATCAGGAACGGCCGGCCGGAACCACCCCGCGGTCAACTGCCGGCCCCCGCGGCTTCAGGCCGGAACCAACTCTTCCGGCTTCCGGCCGCGTTCTTGCCGTGGCACACTCCTGACGTTCCGTCAGATCGAAAAGAGGGGGCAGCCTGTGGCGCGCACACGTACGCCCGTGGTGGCCGGTTGGTTCACCGACGGTGAGGAGGAGCGGGAGTTCAGGCTCCTGGGTACGCGCTGCACCGCCTGCTCCGCGGTGTTCTTCCCACGCGAGGACGCCTACTGCCGCAATCCCGGCTGCGCCGGCACCGGCGAGCCGGCGGAGGTGGCACTGTCGAAGCGCGGCCGTGTCTGGTCGTACACGGACGGGCGGTACCGCCCCCCGGCGCCGTACGTGTCCGACCCCGACGCGGAGTGGGAGCCGTACACGCTGGTCGCGGTCGAGCTCGCGCAGGAGCGCATGGTGATCCTCGGGCAGGCGGCTCCGGGGGTGACGGTCGCGGATCTCGCGGTCGGCATGGAGGTCGAGGTGGTGCCCGGGGTCCTCAACGAGGATGCAGGGACCGTCTGGACGACCTGGCACTGGCGGCCGGTGGGCGGTGGCCGATGACCGGCGACATCGCGGTCCTCGGGGCGGGGATGCACCCCTGGGGCAAATGGGGGAAGGGCTTCGTCGAGTACGGAAGGGCCGCGGCCCGCGCCGCACTGGCCGACGCGGGCATCGGCTGGCAGGACGTCCAGTCGGTCGTCGGGGCGGACACCGTCCGGGGCGGCTACCCCGGATACGTGGCGGGCGCGACCTTCGCGCGGGCGCTGGGTTGGCAGGGGGCGAGGGTCACCAGCGTGTACGCGGCGTGCGCGTCCGGGGCCCAGGCGGTCGCCACCGCGCGGGCCCAGATCCTGGCGGGCCTGGCGGACGTCGTGCTCGTCGTGGGCGCCGACTCCGCGCCCAAGGGGTTCTTCGCACCTGCGGGCGGCGACCGTCCCGACGATCCCGACTGGCTGCGCTTCCGGGTGCTCGGCGCCACCAATCCCGCGTACTTCGCGTTGTACGCGCGCCGCCGGATGGCCGTCCACGGCGACACACCCGACGACTTCGCGCAGGTCAAGGTCAAGAACGCGGCAGCCGGGGCGCTCAACCCGTATGCGCGCTACCGCAAGGCCGTCACGGCCGAACAGGTCGCCGCGTCCGCCGTCGTCGCCGATCCGCTGCGGCTTCTCGACATCTGCGCCACGTCGGACGGCGGCGCGGCGCTGGTCCTGTCGAGCATGGAGTACGCACGCCGGCACGGAGTGGCGGATCCGGTCCGTGTCCGTGCCGTCTCCACGGTCACCCCCACCTACCCCAGGACCGTGCTCGACCTCCCCGACATCGCGACGGACTCGGCGGCCGGGGTCGAGCCGTCCGCGCTCGGCTTCCGGGCGTCGATCGCGCGTGCCGCGTACGAGGAGGCCGGGCTCGGCCCCGAGGACCTGTCGCTCGCAGAGGTGTACGACCTGTCCACGGCGCTGGAGCTGGAGTGGTACGAGGACCTCGGGCTGTGCGCGGCCGGGGAGGGCGCGAAGCTGCTGCGGGAGGGCGCGACGGCTCTGGGCGGGCGCGTACCGGTCAATGCGAGCGGGGGGCTTGCGTCGTTCGGCGAGGCGGTACCGGCGCAGGCGATCGCCCAGGTGTGCGAGCTGACCTGGCAGCTGCGCGGTACGGCGGGCGAGCGACAGGTGGCCGGAGCGCGGGCGGGGATCACCGCGAACCAGGGGCTGTTCGGTCATGGCTCGGCGGTGGTGGCGGTGCGCTGAGGGACGCTGCGTCCTTCGTTCCAGGTGGAGGTTTCGAGCAGGTGCCGTGAACTGCGTGTGATGGATGCGGTCTTGACGGTCCGGTAGCCACGGGGAAAACTGCCTCTTCGTCGGGTCGCTGGCCGGCATCGCCGCCGTTCGACCCGCTCAGGCACGTACACGCCCAGGCACACACACGCCCGGGCACGTACACACCCAGGCACACACGCCCAGGCACGCACTGGCACAGCCACAGGCACGCGCACACTCACCACGCTCTTCACGGACGCCGGGCCGGGTACGGGACACCCTCGCGCAACGACGCGCTCCCTGCCTTCGGCTCCGTAGCCATGGGAACCGACCAGCCCAGGAGCACGCCATCAGCCACGCAGACACCTCCCAGAAGCACGTCGCCGCGATCGACCAGGGCACCACGTCGAGCCGCTGCATCATCTTCGACCAGGACGGCGCGATCGTCGCCGTCGACCAGCGAGAGCACCGTCAGATCTTCCCCAAGCCCGGCTGGGTGGAGCACGACGCCACCGAGATCTGGTCCAAGGTCCAGTCCGTCGTCGCGGGAGCGCTGGCCAAAGCAGGGCTCCGTGCCGATCAGCTCAGCGCGCTCGGAATCACCAACCAGCGCGAGACGACGGTGCTGTGGGACCGCTCCACAGGCAAGCCCGTGCACAACGCCATCGTCTGGCAGGACACGCGGACCGCGGCGCTGTGCACCGAACTCGGCGGCACGGACGGCCAGGACCGGTTCCGGGATGCCACCGGTCTGCCCCTCGCCAGCTACTTCTCCGGCCCCAAGGCGGCCTGGCTGCTGGACAACGTGCCCGGGCTGCGCGCCAAGGCGGAGCGTGGCGACATCGCGTTCGGCACGATCGACTCCTGGCTGATCTGGAATCTGACCGGTGGCACCGACGGCGGAGTCCATGTCACCGACGTCACCAACGCCTCGCGCACCATGCTGATGAACCTGGAGACCCTCCAGTGGGACTCCTCGATCCTCGCGGCGATGAATGTGCCGCAGGCTGTGCTCCCGGAGATCAGGTCCTCGGCCGAGGTGTACGGGACGGCCGTGGGCCGGCTCGCCGGGGTGCCGGTCGCATCGGCGCTCGGCGACCAGCAAGCGGCGATTTTCGGCCAGGCCTGCTACGACGCGGGCACGGCGAAGAACACCTACGGGACGGGGAGTTTCCTCCTCCTCAACACGGGAAGCCGCCCGGTGCCGTCCAAGAGCGGGCTGATCACCACCCTCGGCTATCGGATCGGCGACTCCGCTCCCGTCTACTGCCTGGAGGGGTCGATCGCGATCACCGGCGCGCTCGTGCAGTGGTTCCGGGACCAGCTCGGGATCATCCGCAGCGCCGACGAGATCGAGACACTCGCGGCGAGCGTGGACGACAACGGAGGGGCGTACATCGTGCCGGCGTTCTCCGGTCTGTACGCGCCCTACTGGCGGGACGATGCCCGCGGCGTCATCACGGGGCTGACCAGGTACGTCACGAAGGCGCATCTGGCGCGTGCGGTGCTGGAGGCGACGAGCTGGCAGACGCGTGAGGTCGTCGACGCGATGTACCAGGACTCGGGTGTGCCGATCACGACGCTCAAGGTCGACGGTGGGATGACCGCCAACCAGCTGCTGATGCAGCATCAGGCGGATGTGCTGGGCGTGCCCGTGATCCGGCCCAAGGTGTCCGAAACGACGTGTCTGGGCGCCGCGTACGCCGCCGGGCTCGCCACCGGTGTCTGGGACGGACTGGACGAGCTGAAGGCTCACTGGCAGCGCGATGTGGAATGGTCGCCGCGGATGGCCGCGGACGTCCGGGAGCGGGAGTACGGCAACTGGCGCAAGGCGGTGGAGCGCAGCTTCGGCTGGGAGGAACACGCCTAGGGCCGTGTTTCAGAACTCCCGCCTGGCACGGCTGATCCACAAGACAGGCCGCACAGCGCCATGACCTCATGGCCCCACGAGCCACGGCCCGTACCCCTGTCGGCGGGGGTACGGGCCGTGTTGCAGGCGATCGCCTCGGGTCAGGTGGTCGCGGGCTCGCGCTCCTGGGTCGAGCGGACCAGCGCGTGTTCGACCACGGACACGAGCACGGCCTTCACCGACTCGCGGTCGCGCGCGTCGCACATCATCAGCGGCACTTCCGGGTCGAGGTCGAGCGCGGCGCGTACCGTCTCCGCCGGGAAGCGGGCGGCGCCCTCGAAACAGTTCACGCCGACGGTGAACGGGATGCCTCGGCGTTCGAAGTAGTCGATGGCCGCGAACGAGTCCTCCAGGCGGCGCGTGTCGGCGAGGACGACCGCGCCGAGCGCCCCTTGGGCCAGCTCGTCCCAGAGGAACCAGAAGCGGTCCTGGCCCGGCGTACCGAAGAGATAGAGCACCAGGTCGTCGCGGAGGGTGATCCGGCCGAAGTCCATGGCGACGGTGGTGGTGTTCTTGGACTCGACGCCGTCGAGGTCGTCGACGGGCCGGCCGGCCTCGGTCAGGGTCTCCTCGGTGCGCAGCGGTCGGATCTCGCTGACCGCACCGACGAGAGTCGTCTTGCCGACCCCGAATCCGCCCGCCACCAGGATCTTCAGTGTCACCGGCTCGACCGGCCGCGGCGAGTCCGTGCGGCTAGAGCGCCCGAAGACCATTGATCACCTCGCGGAGAATGCTCACGTCCGGCAGTTCGGCCGGCGGAACGGGACGGGTTACGTGGACCAGTTCGTCCTCGACGAGATCGCCGACCAGGACCCGGACCACCCCGACGGGGAGGTCGAGTCCGGCCGCGAGCTCGGCGATCGACTGGGGGATGGTGCTGCAGCGTTCGACGATCTCGACGTGTTCGGGCGAGAGCGTCTGGTCCCTGCCCGGGTCGTCGGCCGCCGGTTCGGGGACGACGAGCGCGATCAGGTCGAGCCGGTGCCGGGTCGCACTGCTCGTACGGCCGCGGGTCATCGCGTACGGACGGACCACCGGTCCCGCGTCGTCGTCGAACCAGTGGTGCGCCTGCTCGGCCTGCTGGGCTTCTTCCAGGGCCTGCTGAGCGTGCTGTCCGGGGTCGTTCATGCCATTCCACTCACCCTCCGGAGGTCAGCCCGGTCCGTGGTGCCGTGGCGAGGTGGACGCCCACCCGCTTGACCATCAGCGTCATCTCGTACGCGACCTGGCCGACGTCGGAGTCGGCGTCGGACAGTACGGCGAGGCAGCTGCCGTCGCCCGCCGCGGTGACGAAGAGGAAGGCGTCGTCGAGCTCGACGACGGTCTGCCGTACGCGCCCCGCGTCGAAGTGGCGGCCCACGCCCTTGGCGAGGCTGTGGAAACCGGAGGCGACGGCGGCGAGGTGCTCGCCGTCCTCCCGGGTGAGGTCCTTGGACGCGCCGGTCGCGAGGCCGTCGCTGGAGAGCACGAGTGCCTTGCGGATGGAGCCGACCCGCTCGACCAGCTCGTCGAGAAGCCAGTTCAGCTCGCCGCTCTTGGTGGAGTCGTTTGCTGCGGCGTTCGGTGCGGTCATCGACCGTTCCCCTCCGGTGTGGTTCCTTGTGCCGTTTCGCCGGGGCCGGTGGTGTCCTCGGCGTTCTGCCGACGTCCGCGCTGCCAGCCGCGTTGCAGCGAGGCCATGCGGTCGCGTACTTCTTCCGCGTCACGTTCGATGTCCGGCTCGTCGGCCGGTGCCCCAGGGGTGCCGGCGGCGCGGGTGCCGGACGCGTCCGCGCGCAGCTGTGGGGCGAGGCTGGCCTGGCGCACGCGGCGCGGCAGGCCGCCTGGCGCGGGCGGGACGGGGCTCGGGCTGTCCGTGGCCGAAGCCGGGCCCGGGGCAGGGGTCGTGCCCGGGGCCGAGGCCGAAGCCGGGCCCGCGGCCGGGCCCAGGGCGCGGTCCGTGGACCGTGCCGGATGCAGGCCCGGTGTCCGGTCCGAGGGCCGGGCCGGGCCGGACGCGGACGCCGATGCCGATGCCGATGCCGTATCCGTCTTCGCCTCCGCGGTCCGCCCGAACGACGGGTGGGAGCGGCCCGGCCCGTCCACCCGGCGGCCGTGGTCGCTGACCAGCGTCGGCGGCTTGCGGCGGGGCAGCGGAACGGGCCCCACCGGGCGCCGGCCGTCACGCGGGTGCTCGCGCACCTGGTCGGGTACCTGCTGGTGCTGTTCGTCGGCGGGCGCGCGCAGGAAGTCGCGGGCGCGGAACAGTCCGCCGCGCTCGCTCTCGGTGTCCTCGATGTCGGCGGTGGTGTCGATCGCGCCGATGGACTCGATCGTGTCGATGCCTGCGATGGCCGGGCGGTCGTCGATGCCGAGCGTGCCGACCGGGGGCTCCAGTTCGACGGGTCCGTCGAGCACGGTGGGGCCGCCGAGTCCCGTGGGCACCTGGGACAGCGCGGCGAGCCTGCCGCCGTCGGAGTGGCGCCGGTCGCGGTCCCTGTCCCAATCGCTGCGGCCGCTCTTGCGGTCGAGCCGGAAGCCGGTGCCCTCGGTCTCGGGGGCGTCGGTGAGCAGCGCGGCCGGTATGAAGACGACCGCGGTGGTCCCTCCGTACGGGGACGGCTGCAGCGAGACCCGGACGTTCTGCCGCTGGGCGAGCCGGCTGACGACGAACAGGCCGAGCCGGTCAGTGTCGGAGAGCTCGAACTCGGGGGTCTCGGCGAGCCGGAGGTTGGCGTCGAGGAGCGCCTCGGGCGCCATGCCGAGCCCCCGGTCGTGGATCTCCAAGGTGAAGCCGTTGGCCACCCGCTCGCCGTGGACCTGGACGGCGGTGTGCGGGGGTGAGAAGACGGTGGCGTTCTCCAGCAGTTCCGCTATGAGGTGGGTGAGGTCGGCGACGGCGGGTCCGCCCACGCCGATGCGCGGCAGGCGGCGTACCTCGATGCGCTCGTAGTCCTCGACCTCGGCGACCGCGGCCCGTACGACGTCCATCAGCTGGATCGGCTTGCGCCACTGGCGGGACGGGGCGGCGCCGGAGAGGATCACCAGGCCCTCGGCGTGCCGGCGCATACGGGTCGTGAGGTGGTCGAGCCGGAACAGGTCCGCGAGTTCCTCGGTGTCCTCCGTGCGCCGTTCCATCGTGTCGAGCAGCGTGAGCTGGCGATGGAGCAGCACCTGGTTGCGGCGTGCGAGGTTGACGAAGACCTCGGACACGCCGCGACGCATGTCGGCCTGCTTGACCGCGGCTTCGACGGCTGCGCGCTGAAGGGTGTTGAGGGCCTGGCCGACCTGGCCGATCTCGTCCTTCTCGTACTCCAGGTGCGGCGCCTCGGTCTCGACGTCGACGGTCTCACCGGCGGCGAGCCGGCGCATGACGCTGGGCAGCCGGACACCGGAGACCTCGTGGGCCTCCTTGCGCAGCCGGGACAGGACGCGGGCCAGATCACGGCCGATGCGTACGGAGACGACGAGGGAGATCAGGAGGGCGAGGAAGCCGAGGACTCCGGCGATGCCGGCCTTGACGAGGACGCTGTACGCGGCGGGCTCGACGCGGTCCTGGTAGCGGTCGCCCGCCTCGGTGCTCCGGCGGGCGAGATCGTCCAGGACCGGTGTGGCCAGTTCCTCCCAGCGCGCGGCGTCCACAGCGCGGGGGTTCTTGCCGGGGCCTGCGGTGATCAGCTTCTCCTCGGCCTCGCGCAAGGGCTGGGTGTCCGGGCTGCGCCAGTATTTCTCGAGGGTGTCGCGCTCGGACGCGGGCAGGACCTCGAGGCTGGTCTCGTACAGGAGTTTGCGGTTGGCGGCGAGGTCGGAGACCGTGCGGATCTCCTCGGCGGTGATCCTGCGCGTGATCAGGGCGGAGGTCACGAGCGCGTCCTCGCGGGAGAGCAGTTCACGGGCGCGTACGACGCCGACGAGGGCGCGACCCTGCTTCTCGAGCTCCACGTCCTCGAGCGCGTGGAGGGAGTTGAGGAAGCTGTAGCAGGGGTCGACGAGCCGGTTGTAGAACTCGAGGGCCTGGGCGCGGGTGATGGCGCTCTGCTCGACGTTGCGGCGCAGCGAGCCGAGTCCGTCGAGGGCGTCGAGGAGCGAGTCCAACCGCTGGGAGACGTCCGGGCGTAGGGAGTCGCGTACGCCGGAGTCCTCGGCGTTCTTGCGGATGTCGGCCACGGCTGCGTCGGTGGCCGAGCGGTGGCGGCGCAGGGTCGTCAGGGCGTCGGAGGCACGCGGGTCCGCGAGATAGACCATGGTCTGGCGGCGTTCCTTCTGGATGACACGAACGGTGTCCTCCAGGGGGTAGCCGACCCGGTTGATGATGTAGCCGACGTCCAGGAGCTGTTTGGCCTCCTGGCCGGTGATCGCGGTCGCGAAACCCCACAGCGCGGTGAGGGACACCAGCGGCACGAGCAGCAACGCCACGATCTTCCGGCGGATGGACTTCCCGCGAAAGCGCATGGCCTCCCCCTGATCGGCGCCCGCGGTGTGCAGGCGGTGATTCCGCTTGTGTTCTCCGTCAGCAAACGGCGCGAGCCTACTACTGACACGGTGACAACTCGAAGACACGTCCGGACGTTTTTCGGCCGCGAGAAGTTGCGTTGATCATGAGTTGTCCTGGTATTCGGGGAGTTGGACCTCCGTGGTGTGGCCGAGGCCACCTGACAGGAGGCGACACTCCTTTCCTGAGGGGATGGCTGGAATTCTTCCTTCCGCGGGAATCTTCGACGCGTGTTGTTCGTCTTCCTGTACGGGGAACAGGGGTTGGGGATCAGCAGTTGGGGAGCAGTAACTGCCGGGGGTTGCGGGGGTTTCAGGGGTTCCGGGGGCATGGACGCGGCGTGTGGTGCGCGCGCGTCGGCGTAAAGGGGCCGAATCCGGGCAGCCACCCTGCAGTCGGACAGCGGTGGGGAGTGAACGCGGACCATGGGTACGGCGGATGAGACGGGTGTGCCGCGGCGGCTCTGGGTGGAGGAGCCGGCGGCTCGGCGACGGATGCCCGATCCGGTGCGCACGGCGGCCGTGCGTGCGGTGATCGTGACGGCGGTGACGCTGATACAGGCGATGACGGCGTTCCTGTTCAGCGTCACGGGCTCGTGGCTGGCGTTCCCGCTGGTCCTGAGCAGCGTGGGCAGCACGGTCGTGGCGACGTGGGCGGTGCTGGACGTCTGGGTGACACGGCAGGTGTGGAACCAGCGGCACGGTGTGGTCTCGGTGCCGAGCAGTACGGCGCGACAGCTGCGGCGCGAGCGGCGGCGGGCCCGGCGCACGGCCCGGGCGGCGGCGCGGGGAGCCGCGCGCATACGGAGTCGGGGCACGGACGGCAGGCTGTCGCGGGCCTGATGTCCCGTGCCCCTGGCCTACTGCGGGGCCGCTGTCCCGTGGCCGCCGGCCTACCAGGGGCCGCTGTCCGTGGCCCCTGGCCTACCGGGCCGCGGCCGACGGGTCGGGGTGGTCCTCCGCGGGCGCCGGCTGGTCGGGGCTTCGTCTGAACATCCGGGTCGCGGTGATCTCTCCGTGCACGGTCTCGCCGTCGGTGCGCTGCTGGGGCAGCCCTGGGCGCAGATGCTCCTCGACGCTGATGTATTTCAGGCCCGCCCGCAGGTCGGCGTCATTTCGCAACCGGATGACCAGCGGGAATTCGGCGAGGGCGGTCGTGTCGAACAGCCCTGTGGTGTAGAGCAGCTGGACTCCGAGCGCGTCCGAGACCGCGCGCTGCAGTTCCAGCAGATACGTGGCGTTGGCGCGGCCGATGGGGTTGTCCAGGAACAGCGTGCCGGCGTGGCGGTGCTTGTCGCGGCCGCGGTCGTTGCTGCGCAGGGCCGCCATGGTGCAGTAGAGCGCGATCGCGGCGGTGAGGAGCTGGCCGCCGGAGAAGACGTCGCCCATCTGCCCGACCGGGACGCGCTCGGCGCGCAGCACCGCGTCCGGCTTGAGGATCTCGACGGCGACGCCCTTCGGCTGGAGCGCCGCCTGGACGCCGCGCAGCAGCAGGGACATGCCGTCCCTGCGCAGATCGGAGTTCTTCTTCACGGCGGCGCGGGTGGCCTCGTCGATGACCTCCCCGAGCCGTTCGGTGAGACTCGCCTGGTCCGGTTCCTCGAAGCGGATGCGCAGGAACTCCTGTCCCGACCACTCGCCGAGCCCCTCGGGCAGCCGGGACAGCCGCTGTGCCGAACGGAGCGTGGTGAGCGCGGAATCCACCAGCCCGCGGAGCCGGTCCACGATGGAGTCCCGGTTGCGCTCCAGCTGGGCGAGCTCGTCGGTGAGGACGCGCAGCCGGGGCGCGAACGCCTCGGCCCACTTCGCGGCGTGCTCGGGCAGGGCGGCCGCGGGGAGTTCGCGGATCTGCTGGCGGGCAGGGGTGCGTACGGCCTCGTAGCGGGTGGAGTTGGCGTGACGTACGAGCACGTCGCTCGCCTCGCGTACGGCAGCTTCGGCGGCGGACAGGTCGGATGCGCAACCGCGCAGCGATCGGCGGGCCTCGGCGGCGGAGTGCCGGGCCTCCTCCAGGGTGCCGGGATACGGTTCCGTGGCCTCCTGCTCCTCCTCCGCGTGGTCCCTGAGCAGATCACGCAGCAGCGCTGCGGTCTCGTCGAAGCCCCCCGCCGCGTCCTCGGCGGCGCGGTGGGCGCGCAGCAGTTCGGCGTGGGTGGCGCGGGCGGTGTCCAACGCCTCGGTGCGGGCGGCCAGTTCGGCCGTGGCCGTCCGCAGGAGGGCCTGGGCGTGCTCGGCGTCGGTGGGGACCAGCTCCTCGGGGAGCTCGGTGTGGGCGTCGCCGTCGACGGGGGCGAGGCGCTCGGCCTCGCCGCGGAGCCGGCCGAGCTTCTCACTTGCCTCGGACGCGCGGGACTCCAGCAGCTGCACCAGAGACTCGGCGCGGGCGGCGGCGGCCTGGCGGGAGGGGCCGTCGGCGCCATCGGTGCCTTCGAGAAGCTGGGCCGCGCGGGTGCGGACCTTGTTGGTGAGCCGGTCGAGCTCGCCCAGGGCGGCGCTCTCGTCGCTCTCGGCGCGGGCCTGTTCGGCGCGGAGGTCGGCGCCGACGCCGACCTTCTCGTACAGCTGGGACGCGGCCCGGTACGCCTCGCGCAGGGCGGGCAGCGAGGCGCGCGGTACGTCGGGCGCTTCCGTGTCGGGCTCCGGCAGCTGCTCCGGGGCGCCGGCGATCTCGGCCCGCTCGGCGCGGAGCGCGCGGGCGGTGCGGCGCGCGTCGTCGGCGGCGCGCTGGACCGCCCGGCGGTCCTCGTCGGCGGCTCGCGCCCGCTCCAGGCAGGCAGCCGCCCGGGC
Source organism: Streptomyces sp. NPDC001514 (assembly GCF_053597075.1). Classification (NCBI taxonomy): domain Bacteria; kingdom Bacillati; phylum Actinomycetota; class Actinomycetes; order Kitasatosporales; family Streptomycetaceae; genus Streptomyces; species Streptomyces sp. NPDC001514. The sequence continues at coordinate 166,251 of NZ_JBSFHO010000013.1, read as the reverse complement.
CTCGGACTCGGCCGCCTCGTCGGCGAGTTCGCGCAGTTTCGCCTGCCAGCCGGCTCGCTCCCGGAGGCGGAAGGCCAGCCCGGCGAGCGCGTCGGCGGCGCGGCGGGCTCGCTGGGCGGCGTCCTGCCTCTCGTCGCGCACGCGTGCGGTGTCGGCGGCGGCCTCGTCCGCCTCGGCCCGTACGGCACGGGCCTCGGCGAGCGCTTCCTCGGCGGCCTCGGCGGCGTGCTGTGCGGTGCGCGCTGCCTCTGCGAGCTCGGCGAGCATGCCCGGCGGGCAGTCGGCGCGCCAGGATCCGATACGCGCGGCGAGGGCGCGGTCGCCCGCGAGCCGGGCCGCGAGGACCCTGATCTCCTCGTCCCGCGCGGCTGCCCGGGCCCTGAGCGCCTGGCGTTCCTCGTCCGCGGCCTGCTCGTCGTGCATCGCCGGGTTCGGCGGTACGAGGAACACGTCCTCGCCGCCCCCGGTGCCCGGTCCCGGTACGGGGGCGAGCAGCGCCGCGGCCGTACCGACGGCGACCGTGGAACGCGGCAGCAGCGCGGCCCCGGCCAGCACGTCGCGGGCGCGCGCGTAGGAGACGGGATCGGTGATCACGACACCGTCCACGAGCTCCGGCCGCGCCGCGAGCACGGTGGCGTGGTCGGCGGGGTCGACGGCCTGGGCGAGATAGCGCCAGCCGGGCAGCGCGGGGATGCCGTGCTCACCCAGGTGCTCGACGGTCGCGAGCACATCGGGCCCTGGCGGCAGCAGCCCTCCGTCTCCGAGGGCCCCGAGGATGCGGGCGTCGTCGGCTGCGGCCGTCCTGAGCTCGAAGAGCTGCCGCTCGGCGGCGGCGACGCCTTGTTCGAGCAGCTCGCGCAACTCGTCGGCGTACCGGTCGAGTTCCTCGGCGGTGAGGGGGCCGTCGACCGTGCGTGCGGGTTCCGTGCCGGGGGCGGAGGGCCCGGCGGACGCGGCGCCTCCGGCAGCGACGTGCGGGACGTCCGCGGCCACGGCGGGAACACCGGCAGGCGCCGGGCCTGCGGCGTTGGCGGGGGCACCCGTGGATGCGCCGGCAGCGCCCGCCCCGCCGGGGGCGGAGGCCCCCGTGCCGGAGGGCGAACCCTCGGGTCCGGCGAATTCGGCTGCATTCGCAGTCGGAGCAGGAGCTCCCGCAGGCGCTGAGCCCGAGGCTCCGCCGGGGCCACCTGCCACGCCGGGGGCGGGGGCCCCCGCGCCGGAAGGTGAACCCTCGGGTCCGGCGGAGCCGGGCTCCTCCGGCGTGGCCGAGTCGCCGGCGGTCGCGGGGCCCGGTAGCGAGACGTGGACGGCACCGCCGTGTGCGGAGGTTGCCCGGGATGAGCCGCCCCGGCGCGGGCCCGGAAGGGCGGGCGCACCCGCGACCGGAGCCGCGGGGAGGCTCAGGAGTTCCGCGAGGCGTTCCGACTCGGCGATGGAGGCGGCGGCGCGGCGTTCCGCCTCGTGAGCGAGGTCGGCTGCCCGGGCGGCGTCCGCGGCGCGGGCTGCTGCCAGCTCGGCGCGGGTCTCGGCGGCGGCGGCCTCGCGGGCGCGGTCCGCGGCCGTGCGGGCGGCGTCACGGGCCGCGTCCCACGCGGCGACCGCGGTCTTCTCCGCGTCGCTCGCGGCGAGGGCGGCGCGCGCCGGATCGGCATCGGGCGCGGTGTCGTCGAGCCAGCCCGCGCGGACGGCCTCGGCCGTCTCCTGTTCGACCTCCGCGAGGCGCTGACGCAGATGCCCGGCCTCGCTGCGGGCGCGCTGGGCCTCTGTTGCGGCGGCGGTGGCGTCGCGGTGGGCGGACTCGGCGGCCTCCTGGAGCGCGGCGGAGCGCTCCTCCTCCTCGTTGGCGACGCGTTCGCCGTCCTCGGCGGCGGAATGCAGCGCCCGCACCAGGTCGGCCGCGGCCTTTGCGCGGGCCGCGAGCGCGGGCGCGGCGTCCCGCTCGGCCTCGCGGATGGCGGCGGCGACCCGCGCCGAACGGTCGGCGGCCGCGCGGTGCCGGAGCACCGCCTCTGCGGCCTGCCACGCGGAGTGCAGTGTCCGCGCGTCGGTCAGCTCGCGGCGCTGTGCCGCGGCGCCCTTCTCGGCGACGGTGAGCGCCAGCGACGCGTGCCGGTAGGCGAGTTCGGCGGCGATGCGCGAGCTGCGGCTGCGGGCCTGTTCGGCCTCGGTCACGGTGTGGGCCGCGGCCGTCACCTGCTGCGCGAGCTCCGCGGCGCGGCCGCGCTCCTCTCCCGCGCGGGCGGAGAGCCTGCGGGCGAGCGTACGCGTACGGCGCTCGGAGCCCGCGTGGATGTCGCGCGCCCGTGCTCGCGCCTCGGCCGCTTCCACGATGCGGCCGAGCAGGTCCACGGAACCCGCCGTGAAGTCCCGCTCCGCGGTGAGTTCGGCGCGCCGGCCCAGCTTGTGGCCGAAGCCGCTGACGAGGTCGGCGAGCCCGTCCGTGTCCCGGGTGTCCGTGACGGCCCGCAGCAGCAGATCGGTGAAGTCGGAGTCCTTCTTGACGGCGAAGAGGCCGGCGGCCTCGCCCTCGTCGGCGTTCATCTCGCGCTGGTAGCGGAAGAGTTCGGGGTCGAGCCCGAGGTCGCCGAGGTGCTCGTTCCAGCGGTCGTGGATCTCCTCCCAGTACACCTCGAGATGCGGGTACGCCTTGCCCGCCTCGGTGATCGCGTCCCGGAAGCCCTTCATCGTGCGGCGGCGTCCCCGCGCACCGGATGCGCCCTCGACCGGCGGGCGTACGGCGGTGGACTCGGCGACCGGCAGCGAGTCGAGGCTCAGGCCCGGTCCCGGACGGAACGAGTACCAGGCTTCGGCGAACTTCCGCGGGTCGTTGGAGACCTGCCGCCCGCGCCACTCGCTGACCTTGCCGACGACGACGAGCTCACCGGTGAGGGTGTGCTGCCACTCCAGGGCGACATGGCCGCAGTCGTCGGCGAGCAGGAACTTGCGCAGGACGCCGGAGCTGGCGCCGCCCAGCGTGTTGCGGTGACCGGGCAGCATCACCGAGAAGATCAGCTTGAGCAGCACGGACTTGCCGCCGCCGTTCTCCAGGAAGAGCACGCCCGCGGGAGCAGGGCGGCGCGGCGGACCGACCGGCTCCTCCTCGAAGAACTCGGCCTGCATGGGGGCCGGGTCGGGCACGGGCTCGCCGACTCCGCGCAGGTCCAGCACGGTGTCGGCGTAGCGCGCACCGGCAGGCCCGATGGAGTAGAGGCGGACCCGGGACAGCTCGTACATGGCGGGGGGCTCTCGTCGTTCTCGGCAGGGTTCGGCGGGGTCGGCGGGGTTCGGCGCGTCAGGCGTGGAAGGGGAGGCCGGCGTCGGCGGCCAGCTCCAGGTCGTCGGCGTCGGGCGCGGGCACCAGCGTGGCGGTGCCGTCGGTGACGGGGACGACGCCGAGCTCCAGCAGCTCGGCCATGGCGGCGCTGCCCGCCATGTCACGTACCTGAAGCTGATAGCGGGCGGTGGTGCGGTACGCGCCTCCGGCGTCGTCGCCGGTGCGCTGCAGGAATCCGGAGTCGGTGAGGAAGGCGACGGCCTTGCCGACGATGCCGGTGGTGGAGCCGGCGAGCCTGCGGGCGTCCTTCGTCGCGCCCGTGGCGCTGCGGCGCGCGTAGATCCGCCAGGCGGCCTCCAGCCCGGGGGCGTCGGACGCCGGGTCGGTGTTCTCGCCCTGCTCATCGGCGCGCTCTTCGAGGCGGCGACAGGCCTGGCGTACGAACGCGTCGACCCCGTTGACGGTGATACGGCCGATGTAGCCGTCGTCGGCGAGGTCCTCGGGGCGCGGGAACGCCAGGGCGGCGACGGCGAGATGGGCGAGACCGTGCAGGAACCGGTCCGCGGAGTCGGCGGAGGCACGGCGGGCGTAGTCGCCCATGCGTACGGCGAAGACCGAGTCCTCGCCGGCGGTCACGGCCATGCCCGCGCGCGGGGAGACCTCGAGGACGACGAGTCCGAGTCCGGTGGCCACGGCGTCGGCGAGCCGCGCGAAGGCGGGCTCTTCCCGGTACCGCCGCAGGAGGTCGGCGTATTCGGCGTCCCGCGCGGGCAGCAGCTTGGGCTGCAGCCCGAAGGACACGAGCCGGGCGGCGTCGGCGGCGTCCGCGGGGGTGACACCGCCGGACGCGGACATCGGCCCGGCCGGCGGCCCCTGCGGCGCGCCCGGCTCGCTCCACGCCCCGGCGTGCTCTGCGTGCTGGTCGCTCACGGCTGCGGCTCCTTGCGGTGGTTCTGTTCGGGTACGAGTAGGAGTTCGGGTACGAGTAGGAGTACGGGTACGCGCGCGGATGCGACGGTCGGCTCCGTTGCGCGGTGGGGCTCCCAGGAGCGCGCGTGGCAGTGGGGACGGCGGACCGCTGAGCCTGGCCGCGGCATGCCGTCGGCCGCAGGCACGGAGACGGACGGACGTGCCGGCATCGGGCCCTGGACCGTGGCACCGTTCATCAGGGCGAAGCGGCCGCCGCAGACCGGACTCGTTCGCCGGCGGCATGTGCTGTGACGGCCCCGCTCTCGGGCAGCAGACTCGGCTTTCCGCCGCATGGTCGCCGCGGGGGCGAGGGCGGACCGCCGTGTGCGTCGGGACGTCGGCGCGGTGCGGCCGTCGGCGACGCCGGGGCCGTGGCGCGCGCTCACGCCGCCTCCGTACGGTCCGCCGCCATACCCGCCGCGTCCAGGAGGGCTGTGCCGACGATCAGGTCCGCGCCGCCGAACTCGGGGTCGTCCAGCTGGGTGCCGTCGTCGACGGCGAAGAGCAGGCGCTGCTCGCCCTGGCGGTAGGCCGTGCCGACCGGAGGGCTCGCCGCGTGGACGGCGAGGAGCGCGACCAGGTAGGGAAGGTCCGGATCACGGCGGCGGGCCTCGGCGAGGAGGCCGGAGAGGCGACGGGGCGCGTCGTGCTCGAGGTCGAGCAGATCCATCGCGCTCGCGAGCTGTTCCTCGCTGAAGCGGCTGTCGTCGGGGGTCGCGATCAGGTCGGGCTCGGGCATTTCCGCGCCCAGGTGCTCGCGCTCGACCGGCGGGGTCAGCAGCATGTCGACGAGGTCGCCGACGCGCACGGACACGGGGGTGCGCAGTCCGGTGCCGTGTGCGAAGAACGCGTCCGTGACACGGATGGCCTGCCCGACGGGCAGCGGCAGCAGCGGTGCGACGAGGTGCCCGTAGAGGTCCGTCCCGGAGCGGGGGGCGGGCGCCGCGAAGGCCTGCCGGTCCTGCTCCGCGCGGAACAGCGGGCCCGCTTCCAGGAGGCGGGACTGGAGCTGTGTGTGGCGGCGGATGCAGTCCTTGACGATGTCGACGAGCTCGGCGGCGCGCCGCTTGTGCTCGGGGTCCTCGGCCTCGTCGCGGGCCTTGCGGATGTTCGTCAGGATCGCGTTCTCGTGGCGGTAGCGGTCGGCGACATGGTCGAGCGCCTCGGCGATCATGTCGGGCACCGCGTTGAGCCAGTCGACGGCGCGGACGTTGCGCCGGGTCGCCTCGAGGGTCCTGCGGAGGGTCTCCGCGTACTGCACGGTCCGGTAGCGGGCCTGCTCGGCGGCGAGCTGGGCGTCCGCGAGCCGGCCGCGGCTGATCAGGACCTCGAGCTTCACCTCGGCCGCGATCTGTGCACTGGTGACGTCCGTGTCGAGGGCGCCGACGAGGACGTTGACCGCTTCGTCCGTCGTGCGGAGATAGACGCTGCCGCCGTAACCCGGCACTTCCTCGATGAGTTTGAAGTCGTAGTCGCGTCGGACATACACCCCATCAGGGCCAAAAATGCCGTAAACCGCACGGAAGCCGCGATCGACGCTGCCTACATTGATCAGGTTCTCGAGCACCCAGCGGGCGACGCGCTCATGCTCCGCAACCGGACGCTGCGGGGCCTGCGCCGCGATGCGCGGCAGCAGTCTCGCCACTATCTGCTCATGGTCGGCGCCGGTGTCGAAGTCCATGTTGAGCGTGACGAGATCGATGGCGGCGAGGGCGACTTCGGCCATCGCATAGATCGAGTACTCCCCGGCCAGATTCGCCTTGCGGGTGTCCAGATCGTGCAGCGGAGCGGTGCATGCGAGCGCACGGAGCCGCCGCGCGAGCCCTTCGTCGGCGGCCGGGCCCTGAGCGGGGCGCGGCCCCGCGCTGAGCTGGGGCGGAACGAATTCCGTCGAGGCAGGCGAAGTCACGGTGCACAGACTAGGTCCTCGCACTGACAACGGTCGAAACGGCGCAGAAACCCCGTCCCCGGCACTGCCCGCCCGGCGGCCGGCGCCCGGAGCTACCTGCCCCGCGCACCGCGGCGGCGGGTTCCCTCAGCGATCCGCCGCATCCCCGTCCTGCACCAGCCCCGCGTACACCTGCACGAGCCGGCTGCGCGAGTCGTCCAGGTACTCGGCGAGCAGTCGCTCCGCGCCGTCCCGCTCTCCGGCCTTGAGCGCTTCCAGAATCTCCCGATTTCGTACGAGATAGGGCTCGTGGAGCCCGCGGGGGTCGTCCACGACGTGGAAGGCGAGGCGGAGTTCGGCGAGGACGCCGCGCATCAGCTCGTCCGTGCGGACGCTGCGCGCGAGTGCGACGAGTTCCCGGTGGAAGTGGATGTTGGCGGTGGAGACGCCCTTCCAGTTCTCCTCGCGTGCCGCCTGCTCTCCGGCGATGACGGCGTCGCGCAGGCCGTCGAGCGTGAACGGCGGCTCGCCGAGGCCGCGGACGACCGCGCATTCGACCAGCCGGCGGGTGCGGTAGATGTCCTCGACGTCCTCGACGGCCAGGACCCTGACGAACACACCCCGGTTGAGCTGATGGACCAGCAGCCGCTCATGGGTCAGCAGCCGGAACGCCTCGCGCAGCGTGTTGCGCGAGACGCCCAGCGCGTTGCCGATGCTCTCCTCCGAGAGCCGTGCCCCCGGCAGGAAGAAACCCTCCGCGATCCGGGTGCGCAGGATGTCCGCGACCCGTTCGGCCGTGCTCGTGCGGCCCAGCAGCGGGCGATCGTCCGCCAGTTGGCCCAGCTCGGACCCCGTCGTCCCCACAGCGCCCTCTATTCGGTCTCCATGGCCGCCGGTCCCACCGGTGCCGTGCGGATTCAATCGTAGAAGCAGGAACGAGACAACATGACTCTTGTCGGATCGTTCAACAATCCTCTACGCTACGTGTGGTCGGCGTCACAGCACGGCACCAATGCCGCGTGACCGGCGCATGACCTGCCGCACGCCTTCGCGCGACCGCGGCACGCCTTCCGCATGTCTCAGCAGCACCCCTCCCCTCCTGCGAGGTGCAGATGAGTACGACCCAGACCCAGCCGAAGCAGGGCGAACTGCCCGAGGACACGGGCGCGTTCGCCTTTCTTCGCGCGCTCGGCCCGCGCGGGCGCCGCGCCTTCGCCGGCGCGTTCGGCGGCTACGCCCTGGACTCCTACGACTTCTTCACGCTGCCGCTGAGCATGGTGGCGATCGCCGCGTTCTTCGGTCTCGACAGCGGCCAGACCGGGCTCCTGACGACGGTCACCCTCGTCGTGTCGGCCGTCGGGGGCGCGCTCGCCGGGATACTTGCGGACCGCATCGGCCGGGTCCGCGCACTGATGATCACGGTCATCACGTACGCGCTGTTCACGGTGCTGTGCGGCTTCGCGCCCAACTACGAGACCCTGCTGGTCTTCCGTGCCCTGCAGGGCCTCGGCTTCGGCGGGGAGTGGGCGGTCGGTGCGATTCTGGTCGCCGAGTACGCCACGGCCAGGCACCGCGGCCGCACGCTCGGCGGGATCCAGAGCGCCTGGGCCGCAGGCTGGGCGCTTGCGGTCATCGTCTACACGCTGGTGTTCCAGTTTCTCGACGCGGATACCGCGTGGCGGGTCATGTTCTGGACCGGCGCCCTGCCCGCCCTGCTCGTCATCTACGTCCGACGCAACGTGGCGGACGCGCCGGAGGCGGCCGAACGGCGCCGTGCGAGCAGCGACCGCGGCTCCTTCTCGGCGATATTCAGGAAGGACCTGGCGCGCACGACACTCTTCGCGGTGCTGCTCTCCACGGGAGTCCAGGGCGGCTACTACACGCTCGCGACGTGGGTGCCGACCTATCTCAAGACGGAGCGCGGACTCACGGTCGTCGGCACGGGCGGCTACCTGACGTTCCTCATATCCGGCGCCTTCATCGGCTACCTCACGGGCGGATATCTGACCGATGTGCTCGGCCGGAAGAAGAACATCGCCCTGTTCGCCGTGCTCTCCGCCGCCTGCATTCTGGCGTACACGAACATTCCGTCGGGGGCGGACGGGCTGCTGCTCGTGCTCGGATTCCCGCTCGGATTCTGTATGTCGGCGATATTCAGTGGCTTCGGTTCGTTCCTCGCCGAGCTGTATCCGACGGCGGTGCGCGGCACGGGGCAGGGCTTCACCTACAACACGGGGCGGGCGGTGGGGGCGTTCTTCCCCACGCTTGTCGGATTCCTGGCGGACAGCTGGGGAGTCGGGGGCGCCCTGGTCTTCGGCGCCGTCGGCTACGGCCTCGCCGTTGTTGCGCTGCTCGGTCTGCCGGAGACGCGTGGCCGAGAGCTCGTGTGACACGGGCACCCTGGTGAAAGGACCATCTCTCATGACCTGGGCTTCGATCGACCTCAACGCCGACCTCGGCGAGGGCTTCGGCCGCTGGCGCCTGACCGACGACGAACAGCTGCTGTCGGTCGTCACCAGCGCCAATGTGGCCTGTGGCTTCCACGCCGGGGACGCGGCGACCATGCGGCGGGTCTGCGACATGGCCGCCGAGCGCAAGGTGCGGATCGGTGCCCAGGTCTCGTACCGCGATCTGGCCGGGTTCGGCCGCCGCTCGATGGACGTCCCGCCCGACGAGCTGGCCGCCGAAGTCGCGTACCAGATAGGTGCGCTGGAGGTGTTCGCCCGCGCGGCCGGTACGCGCGTCTCGTACGTCAAGCCGCACGGGGCGCTCTACAACCGCGTCGTCCGCGACGAGGAGCAGGCGGAAGCCGTCGTCGAGGGTGTCATGCTCACCGGCGAGCGGCTGCCGTTGCTGGGGCTGCCCGGCTCCCGGCTGCACACCATGGCGGAGAAGGCCGGACTCCCCGTCGTCACCGAAGCGTTCGCGGACCGGGCCTACGCGGCGGACGGCACCCTCGTGCCACGGGGGCAGGAGGGCGCCGTCGTCACCGACCCGGGGGCCGTGGTGGAACGGTCGGTGTCGTTGGCCAGGTTCGGGGTCGTCACCTCGCAGTGCGGCCAGACGGTCGGCGTCCGGGCCCGCTCGCTCTGTCTGCACGGCGACACCCCGGGAGCCGTCGGTCTGGCGCGCCGGGTCCGGGCGCAGCTGGAGGAGTCGGGGGTCCGTGTGGAGGCGTTCGTATGAGGCTCCTGCCCGTTGGTGACCGGGCGCTCCTTGTGGAGCTGGGCAGTGGCGAGGAGGTGGAGTCGCTCCACGCCGAGCTGCTGCGGCGCCGCGCCGCCGGGTCACTGCCCCAGGTGCGGGAGATCGTGCCCGCGGCGCGGACGGTGCTCCTCGACGGGGTGGAGGAGCCGGCCCGGCTGGCCGCCGAGCTGCCCGGCTGGGACATACCTCCGCGCGCAGCGGACACCGGAGCAGTGGTCGAGATACCCGTGCGCTACGACGGGCCCGATCTGGCGGACGTCGCGGTCCTCTGGGGGGTCGGAGTGGACGAGGTCGCAGGGATCCACTCGGCGGCCGAATTCCATGTCGCCTTCTGCGGGTTCGCGCCCGGGTTCGGCTATCTGACCGGGCTCGGCGAGCGGTTCGCGGTCCCGCGCAGGGCCACGCCCCGCACGTCCGTACCGGCGGGTTCGGTCGCGCTGGCCGGACCGTACACGGGCGTGTACCCACGCTCCTCCCCCGGCGGCTGGCAGCTCATCGGGACGACGGACGCCACTCTGTGGGACCCGGCGCGCGAGCCCGCCGCACTGCTTTCGCCGGGTGTCCGGGTGCGCTTCGTGCCCGAGGCGCTCCCGTCCGATGCGTTCCCGTCCGATGCGTTCATACCGGACGCGGGAGAGCGTGGATGACCGACCGGGCCCTCGTGGTCGTACGGGCAGGCGCGCTGACCACGGTCCAGGACCTGGGGCGGCCCGGGCACGCGCATCTCGGTGTGCCGCGCTCCGGAGCCCTCGATCCGCGTGCGCTGCGGCTGGTCAACCGGCTCGTCGGCAATCCGGAGCAGGCGGCGGCGCTGGAGACCACGCTCACCGGGTGCGCGGTGCGGCCACGTTCCGCGGTGACCGTGGCCATCGGCGGGGCGCCGTGTCCAGTGCGCGTCGACGACCGCGCGGTGGCCTGGGGCGCCCCCGTGCGGGTCGCGGCGGGGGCGCTGCTGGAGGTGGGAGCGGCGGTGCGCGGCGTCCGGAGCTATGTGGCGTTCGGTGGAGGCATTGCTGCCGAGCCCGTGCTGGGCAGCCGCTCGACGGACCTGCTCTCCGGGCTCGGGCCCGCGCCGCTGGTCGACGGCACGGTGGTGCCGCTGGGTGATCCCAGCGGGCCGTCCGGGCGGGTGGACGGCCCGCCCTGGCCGGGCCCGCCGTCGGAGCTCGTGCTGAGGGTGCGGTTCGGGCCGCGCGACGACTGGTTCACGGCTGCGGCCCTGCGCGCCCTGGCCACCGGCGCCTACCGGGTGTCGGCGGCGAGCAACCGCATCGGCCTGCGCACCGACGGCCCACCCCTGCAGCGGGCCGTCCGGGCCGAACTGCCCAGCGAAGGCATGGTCCTGGGCGCGGTACAGGTACCACCGGACGGGCGGCCCGTGGTGTTTCTCGCCGATCACCCGACGACCGGCGGATACCCGGTGGTCGCCGTGGTCCGGGAGACGGACCTCGCAGCGGCGGCACAGGCGGTGCCGGGTACGCCGGTGCGGTTCGTTCCGGCCGGGCCGCCCGGTCAGTCCTCCGGCTTGCCGTAACCGCCCCCGCCGGGCGTCCTGACCACCAGGACGTCACCGGGCCCGACCTCCACCGCGTCCACGCCCCGGAGGTCCTCGACGGTGCCGTCCGCACGCTCCACCGCGTTCGCGCCCAGCGCGCCCGGGTCGCCACCGGCCATCCCGTACGGCCGCACGCGTCGGTGGCCGGTGAGCAGGGCCACCGTCATCGGCTCCAGGAAGCGGATCCGCCGCACCACACCGTGCCCGCCCCGCCACTGCCCCGCGCCCCCGCTGCCGTCGCGTACCGAGAACGCGTCCACACGCACCGGATAGCGCCACTCCAGCACCTCCGGGTCGGTCAGCCGCGAGTTGGTCATATGGGTCTGCACGGCATCGGCGCCGTCGAAGCCGTCGCCCGCCCCGGAGCCGCTCGCCACGGTCTCGTAGTACTGCACGCGGTCGTTGCCGAAGGTGACGTTGTTCATCGTGCCGGAGCCCTCCGCCTGGACGCCGAGCGCGGCGTACAGCGCGCCGGTGACGGCCTGCGAGGTCTCCACGTTGCCGGCCACCGTCGCGGCCGGGTAGGTCGGCGCGAGCATCGACCCTTCCGGTACCCGCACGTCCAGCGGTTCCAGGCAGCCGCTGTTCAGGGGGATGTCGTCGGCGACGAGCGTGCGGAAGACGTACAGGACCGCTGCCATCACCACCGACTTGGGGGCGTTGAAGTTGCCGGGCTGCTGCGGCGACGTACCGGTGAAGTCGAGGACCGCGCTCCGGGCCTCCCGGTTCACGCTGAGTGCGACCTCGATGGTCGCGCCACCGTCGGTCTCGTAGCGGTACGAGCCGTCGCTCAGCTCGGCGAGGATGCGGCGCACGGACTCCTCGGCGTTGTTCCGTACATGGCGCATATAGGCCTGGACGACATCGAGACCGAACTCGTCCACCATGCGGCCGAGTTCACTGATGCCCTTCTCGTTGGCGGCGATCTGGGCGCGCAGGTCGGCGAGATTGGTGTCGGGATCGCGGGACGGGTGGGGCGCGCCCGTGAGGAGCTCCCTGGTCTCGGTCTCGCGCAGCCGGCCGCCCCGTACGAGCAGCCAGTTGTCGAAGAGGACGCCCTCCTCGTGGATCGTCCGGCTGAAGGCGGGCATGGAGCCGGGGGTGATACCGCCGATCTCGGCGTGGTGGCCGCGCGAGGCCACCAGGAACCGCAGTTCACCGCCGCCGCCGTCGTCGTCGTCGTCGAAGACGGGCGTCACGACGGTCACATCGGGCAGGTGCGTACCACCGTGGTAGGGGTCGTTGATGGCGTAGACATCGCCCGGCCGCAGATCACCGGCGTTCCGTCGCAGCACCTCCTTGATGGACTCGCCCATCGAGCCGAGATGCACAGGGATGTGGGGGGCGTTGGCGATGAGATTGCCGTCGGCGTCGAAGAGGGCGCAGGAGAAGTCCAGCCGCTCTTTGATGTTGACGGAGTGGGCGGTGTTCTCCAGGCGCACACCCATCTGCTCGGCGATCGCCATGAAGAGGTTGTTGAAGACCTCCAGCAGCACGGGGTCGACGTCCGTGCCGACGGCGGCCCGGCCGGGCCGTGGCGTGGCGCGTGCGAGCAGCAGATGCCCGCCCTCCCCCACGGTCGCCCGCCAGCCCGGATCGACGACGGTCGTCGCGTCGGCCTCGGCGATGATCGCCGGGCCGTCGACGGTGTCGCCCGGGGACAGATCCTCCCGCCGGTACAGCGGTGTGTCCGTCCGGTCGCCGTCCACGAACATCCGCACGGTCGCCCGCAGCTGGGGCCCGACGCCCCGGGCGGCCTCCTCGACGACCACCGACCCGTGCGGTCCCGCCGCCCCCACCGCCTCGACCGACACCGCCTCCACGACCAGCGGCTTGTCCATCGTGAACGCGTACCGTGCGCGATGCGTCGACTCGAACGCCTCCCGCATCCCGTCGAGCGTGTCGAGCGCCACGGGCAGGCCGGCATCCGTACCGGCGTAGCGGATCAGTACGCGGGCGCGGGTGGTGATCGCGTCGTCGGGGACGGCGTCGGCGCGGAGTTCCGCGCGGGTGCGTTCGGCCAGTTCGCCGCACAGGTCCTGGACGCGCCGCAGGGTGCTGTCGCTCAGCTCGGCCTCGACCGACTGCTCACGCATGGCGGTCGCGTCGGCGAGGCCGATGCCGTACGCGGAGAGGACCCCGGCGAGTGGCGGGACGATGACGGTGTCGACGCCGAGGGCGTCGGCCACGGCACAGGCGTGCTGGCCGCCCGCGCCGCCGAAGCTGGTCAGCGCGTAGCGGGTGACGTCGTGGCCACGCTGGACGGAGATCTTCTTGACGGCGTTGGCCATGTTGAGTACGGCGATCTCGAGGAAGCCGGCGGCGACTTCCTCGGGGCTGCGTTCGGTGCCCGTGGCCTTCCGGATCTCATCGGCGAGCTCGGTGAAGCATTCCCGTACGACCTCGGCGTCGAGCGGCTGATCGCCCTCCGGCCCGAAGACTGCGGGGAAGTGGTCGGGCTGGACGCGGCCGAGCATCACATTGGCGTCGGTGATCGTGAGCGGGCCGCCGCGCCGGTAGCAGGCGGGGCCGGGCACGGCGCCGGCCGAGTCGGGTCCCACGCGGTAGCGCTGGCCGTCGAAGTGGAGGATCGAGCCGCCGCCGGCCGCGACGGTGTGGATGTTCATCATCGGCGCACGCATCCGTACGCCGGCGACCTGGGTGCCGAGCTCGCGTTCGAACTCCCCCGCGTAGTGCGACACATCGGTGGACGTACCGCCCATGTCGAAGCCGATCACGCGGCCGTGGCCCGCCTGTTCGGAGGTGCGGGCCATGCCGACGACACCGCCGGCCGGGCCGGACAGGACGGCGTCCTTGCCCCGGAAATGGGCGGCTTCCCGCAGACCGCCGTTGGACTGCATGAACATCAGGCGGATGGAGCGGAGTTCTTCGGCGACCTCGTCGACGTAGCGCCGCAGGATCGGCGAGAGGTACGCGTCCACGACGGTGGTGTCCCCGCGCGGTACGAGCTTGATCAGCGGGCTGACCTCGTGGGAGCAGCTGACCTGGGTGAAGCCGAGCTCTCGGGCGGCGTCGGCGACGGCCGTCTCGTGGGCGGGGTGGCGGTAGCCGTGCATCAGGACGACGGCGACGCTGGAGAAACCGTCGTGACGGGCGGCTTCGAGCTGCTGGGCGACCGTGTCCAGTTCGAGCGGCTGGACGATGTCGCCGTGGGCGTCGACGCGCTCGGGGACTTCGATCACTCGGTCGTACACGGCTTCGGGGAGGACGATGTGACGGTCGAAGAGGCGGGGGCGGTTCTGGTACGCGATGCGCAGCGCGTCCCGGAAGCCCTGGGTGATGACGAGGACGGTCGGCTCTCCGCGCCGCTCCAGGAGGGCGTTGGTGGCGACGGTGGTGCCCATTTTGACGACGGCGATCCGGTCCGCCGGAACGGTGTCGTCGGGGCCGAGCCCGAGGAGCAGCCTGATGCCGGCGACGGCCGCGTCGCGATAGTGCCCGGGGTTGTGGGAGAGCAGTTTGCGGGTGACGAGGTGTCCGTCGGGGCGTCGCCCGACGATGTCGGTGAACGTCCCGCCACGGTCGATCCAGAATTCCCAGCGCCCGCTCATTCCCCCATTCTGGCAAGGGGGGCGTCGAGGGACAGTGAGGCGAGCGCGGAGGAGAGGGCGTTTTCTGCGACGTGGTCGAGGCGGGTGCTGGTGCCGCGGGCCCAGTGGCGTACCTCGGCGCCGGCGAGACCGACCAGCTGGGGCAGGAGATCGGTGCACCGGCGCGCCACCCAGGCGGTGCCGGCGGTGGCCAGCCACAGCACCTTGGCGGCACGGCTCGGCGCGGGCTGCTCGGGTTCGGCTCCGGGGGCCGTTCCGAGGGCGAGACCCTCCGCGGCGAGCAGCTCGTGGAAGCGACGGGCGATCATGCGGTGCCCGCGTTCGCCGGGGTGGAGCCGGTCCGCGCTCCACATGGTGCGGTCCTCGACCCAGGTCGCGTCGGCGATGTGCAGGTGGACGGCCCCGTAGCGTTCGGAGAGCGCGTGGACGACGGTGTTGACGGCCCGCTGCCGGCGGGCGAGCGGGCGGGCGAGCGGGGCGGGCAGCGCGAGCATCGCGCCCGGGTCGGGCAGACAGGCGGTCAGGATCCTGGTGCCCTGTTCGCTGAGCGCGGCGCAGACCTTGTTGAGCCGGAAGGCGAGGTCGTGGATGTCGAAGGTGTGGCGCAGCGTGTCGTTCACCCCGACGACGACCGAGGCGATGTCGGGCGTGTACGCGAGGACCTCGGGCGTCTGGTTCTCGTGGACGTCGCGGGTGAGCGCCCCGCTGACGGCGAAGTTCCGGAACTCCGCGGGCCTTACGGCCTCGCCCAGGCCCTGCGCGAGCAACGCGGCCCAGCCGCGCCAGGCTCCGTCGACCCGGTCACCGACGCCCTCGGTGAGGGAGTCGCCGAGCGCCGCGAAGCGCGGGGGGCGTGTCGGGCGCGGTGTGCGCGTTGTGCGTGGCGGCGCGGTGGCGGGTGCGGGCCCGGTGCCGGCGAGCCCGGCCACGGTGCTGCCTTGTGCGGCGGGACCCGGGCCCCCGGGCCTCGGCGAGGGCACGGTCGCGAGCG
The DNA here is from genome assembly GCF_053597075.1 of Streptomyces sp. NPDC001514. Taxonomy (NCBI): domain Bacteria; kingdom Bacillati; phylum Actinomycetota; class Actinomycetes; order Kitasatosporales; family Streptomycetaceae; genus Streptomyces; species Streptomyces sp. NPDC001514. The sequence goes on along the minus strand of NZ_JBSFHO010000013.1, from coordinate 150,795 downwards.
ACACCGGGTCGGGCGTCGGCGCGGGGGTGGTGGGCGGGGCCTCGGGTGCGGTGAGGCCAACAAGGCCGGTGGGGCCGACGCCGGTGGGGCCGGTGGGGCCGGTGGGGCCGACAGCCTTGCTTTCGGCCGGGATACGAAGGGACGTGGCGGCCGTCTCCGGCGGCTGCGGCGACGCGACTCCGGACCGCTCGCCGCTCCCGGCGGCGGCCGGCGCGCCCGGCGCATCGGACGCGCGGCGATGGGCCTTCTCGGTGCCCGTGGCCGACGGATCGTCCTGGATACGCCCAGGGCCTGCGACGCCATCGGACGCCACGGCCGGGCCGGCGCTGACCGGTCCGGATCCCGCGCTGCCGGCGGGAGCGCCGACGAGCGTCGTGGACAGCGCCCTGAGGGCGTCCGACGGAAGTCCGCGGGTCGGCGCGGACGCGGCCACCGCACCGGACGCGGCGCCCGCAGGAGACGTGCGGGTCGTGGCGCCCGGTCCGACGAGCACAGGCCCGGGACCGCCGTCCGTGCACGGCGCCGCGTCTGCCGCGGCCATGGGCCGTGACGTGGACTCGGACGCGGGGCCGGCCAGTTCGGCCACCGCGCCGGACGCGGGGCCCGGCGGGCTCAGGTCCGTGGTCATGCCGCGACCTCCGGGTGGCCGGGTATGCGGGCGGGGGCGTCGTGGGCGGAGAGGAAGGCGGAGACCGCGCGGTCCCAGCCGAAGAGTTCCGCGCGGGCGCGGGCGGCCTCGCGGCGGGCGGATTCGGGGCGGGAGAGGAGCTCCCGTACCGCGTCCGCGAAGGCTTCCGGAGTGTCGGGGGCAGCGATGCCGGCGTCGCCTATGACCTCCGGGAGGGCGGACGACGCGCTGGCGACGACCGGGGTTCCGCAAGCCAGGGCCTCCAGGGCTGACAGCCCGAAGGTCTCGGCCGGTCCCGGCGCCAGGCAGATGTCCGCCGCCGCCTGCAGGTCCGCGAGTGCCTCGCGGTCGGCGACGTGCCCCAGGAAGTGAACGGGTAGCCGCGCGTCCTGTGCACGCCGGCTCAGCCCGCTCCGCAGCGGACCCTCACCGGCGACGACCAGCGCCGCGCGCACGCCGCTCCCGCGCAGTGCGGCCAGCGCGTCGAGCGCCATACCCGGACGCTTCTCCACGGACAGCCGGGAGCACATCAGCAGCAGGACCTCGGCGCCTTCGGCGTAACGGGCCCGCAGCACCTTGCTGCGCCGCCCCGGCCGGCACCGCTCCAGCTCCACACCCAGCGGCGCGCGGACCACGTTGCTCGCGCCTATCCGGATGAACTCCCGTTCCGCCCACTCCGTGGTGCACACGATCCGCGAGTACGACCAGGCGCTGCGCCGGTTGAGCCGGTCCGCGGTGCGCTCGGCGAACGCGCCCGGCACACCCCACGTGCGGAGCACCCCGTCCGCCGTCTCGTGGGACACCATCACCGAGGGGATCCGGCGCCGCCGTGCCCACTCCCCCGTCCACCGCAGCGTGGTCCGGTCGGAGACCTCCAGCCGGTCGGGCGCGAGCTCCTCGAGGAGCCGGCCGAGCCGCGACCGCCCGGCGAGTACGCGGTAGCCGCCGGTGCCGGGAAGCACCGGTCCAGGGAGCGTGATGACCCGCCCCTGGGGGGTCGTCGTGTCGCTCTCGGCATCGCCGGGCACGACCAGAACCGGCTCGTGCCCGGCCGCGAGATAGCCGCGGCCCAGCTCGCGCAGTGCGGTTCGCAGCCCGCCCGACGCGGGTGTCACGAAGTTCGCCAGCCGCACGATGCGCAGCCCGTTGGTGCTGCTCATGCCGCCACCGCCGTCCGCTCCCGCAGCACCTCGGCATAGTGCCCGAGGAGCTGGTCACCGACTGCGGCCCAGGTGCGGCCCTCGACCGTTTCGCGCCCTGCGCGCCCGTACGCCTCCCGGCGCGCGGGGTCGGCGACGAGGGCCGCCACCGCCTGCGTCACCGCCGCGGTGTCGCGGGGCGGGACGAGGAGTCCCGTACGCCCGTGGTCGACGAGGTCCAGTGGCCCGCCGGCCGCCGGGGCGATCACGGGCACGCCGCTGGCCATGGCCTCCTGCACGGTCTGGCAGAAGGTCTCGTAGGGGCCCGTGTGCGCGAACACGTCGAGCGAGGCGAAGATCCGCGCGAGGTCGTCTCCGGTGCGACGGCCCATGAACACGGCGCCGGGCAGCGCGTCGCGCAGGGACGCTCCGCTCGGCCCGTCGCCGACGACCACGACCTTCACCCCCGGAAGCCCGCAGGCGCCGGCGAGCAGCTCGACGCACTTCTCGGGGGCGAGGCGGCCGACGTATCCGACGATCGTCTCGCCGTTCGGGGCGAGTTCGCGCCGCAGGGCCTCGTCCCGCAGCTCGGGCCGGAACCGCACGGTGTCCACGCCGCGCGGCCAGAGCCGCACCCGGGGCACTCCGTGCTCCTCGAGGTCGCGCAGCGCGGCGCTGGACGGCGCGAGGGTCCGGTCGGCGGCGGTGTGCACGGTGCGGATGCGTCGCCATGCCGTGGCCTCACCGGCACCCATGTACGTACGGGCGTAACCGGCGAGATCGGTCTGGTAGACGGCGACGGCGGGCAGCCCGAGCTTCGCCGCCACCCCCATCCCCCGCACCCCGAGCACGAAGGGGCTGGCGAGGTGGACGACATCGGCGCGGTGCGCGGTGAGTGCCGCGGCCAGCCGTCGGCTGGGCAGGGCCACGCGGACCTGCGGATAGCCGGGCAGCGGCAGGGACGGCACGCGCACCACGGGGCACGGCGCTTCGATGTCTGCCCCGTGCCCGGCGACGGCCGGGGCGATGACAAGCGGATCATGACCGCGGTCGGCGAGGTGCCGGGCGGTCTGCAGGGCGCAGTGCGCCACACCATTGACGTCTGGCGGGAAGGATTCGGTGACGATGACGACACGCATAGGGGTGTTGTCGTCGCGCCGGGGGTGGTGCGGCCAACGTGGATCTTTCCGTGCGGGGAACGTCCTATGAGCGTTTGTCCTACGCCCCCGCCTGGACCGCTGTTCAGGCCCGAGCCTGCCCCGCGATGTCCTACCCTGCCCGTTTCGGCCACTCACCGACGGCGTTTCGGTCGCGGTGCGCATGGGCCGAGGGGTGTGCGTCGGCCTGTGGCGCCAATGGGGTGTCCCCGGCGGATCGTGGCCGCCTGCGGCGGGCTCCTTCCCCCCGCCGCCCCTTCCCCGAACCGGGGACAACCCCAGACCCCCTGGACGTGTCCGGTACCGACCGGGCGGGCTCATGATGAGCCTCCACCGGGGGTCCCTCACGCCGCCGCGCCCGCAAACGGAGCCGGGGGCGGAGCCGCACATCGACACGGCGGGATGGGGCGAGGAGGGAAAAGCACCACCGGTCGCAGACAGCACCCCGCAGCGCTCGCGCCGCGCCGCTTCCGTCGGCGCGCGCGGCCGGCCCGTGCACTCGGCGCGCGGCCGGCGGTACTCATCGCGCGCCATCTGCCCGTGCCTCGGCCCGCGGCCGTCGTCGCGCGGCGCGCCGCAACGCCCGGACAGCACCCGGTCAGCGCGCGGTCGGCGCCCCGCCCTCGGCGTGGACGCGGTGCGCGCTCGGCCGCCGCGGCCATGGTCGCGCCGCCCGCGCCGGCTCAGTGCGGAGGCGTGTCCGGGCCGATGCGGCTGTGGGCCGCCGTCTGGACCTCGGCCTCCTCGGCCGGGTCGGCGGCGAGGCGGCGGAGACGATCGGCGACGCGTGCGTCGCCGGTTTCGGCGTGGAGGGCGGCGACTTCTCTCGTGGTCTCCTCGCAGTCCCACAGGCATTCGACGGCGAAGCCGGTGGCGAAGGAGGGGTCGGTCGCGGCGAGGGCGCGTGCCGTGCGGCCGCGCAGGTGCGAGGACGCGGTCTCGCGGTAGATGTGGCGCAGGACGGGTGCCGCGCATTCGATGCCGAGCCTGCCCGTGCCGTCGACGAGGGTCCACAGGAGCGGGGCGTCGGGTCCGTCCGCGCGGACGGTCTCGCGGAGGGCGCCGAGGACCAGCTCGGTGTCCTGGGTGCCCCCTCGGCAGGCCAGGACACCGGCGGCGGAGGCGCCAAGGGCGTCGGGCCGACGGGCCCAGCCGCGGGCCCGGTCGACCGCGGCCTCGCCGCACATCCGCTCGAAGGCCGACACGGCGGCATCGGCGACCACGCGGGACCCGTCGAGCACGGCGGCCTCGATGAGATCCAGCACGGCGGGATCCTGTGCCTGGGCCAGGTAGTGCAGGGCAGCGCACCTGGCGCCGTCGGGTCCGCTGCGCGCCGCCTCGATGATCATGGTGCGGTCGTCGGGTCCGGCGACGGCGGTGAGACAGCGGGCGGCCGGCACATGCAGCACGCTGCCGCGCTCGTGCCCTTGCTGGGCCCACTCGAAGACGGCTCGCACGCTCCAGCCGGGCCGCGGCCCGCTGGGCCGCAGCTGCCGCTGCCAACGGTCGAAGGAGCCGCGTTCCTGAGCGGCCCGCACCCGCGCGCCCACCGCATCCCGCTGGTCCTCGGCCCACAGCCGCCACGGCCGCGGTTCGAAGGCGTCGCGCACGGCGGTGGCCAGCTCGGCGTCGCCCTCCGGGGTGGCCGGGAAGCGGGCCAGTACGGGCCCGGCGAGCAGGCGCAGTCCGTTGTCGTCGTCGCGCAGGGCGAGCTCGTCGAGGGCCCAGGCCCAGTTGGATCCGGCCGCGGCGTAGCGCCGCAGCAGGGACAGGGCGTCATCACGTCCGTACGAGGCGAGGTGGCCGAGCACCGCGAGCGCGAGCCCGGTCCTCGTCTCGTCCGCGTCGATGTGGTCGTCGACCCCGAAGAGATGGGCCTCGATCTCGTCGAGCCCACCGTGGAGATCCAGGTAGAGGCGTGCGTAGTAGAGGGAGCGGTTCTCCACCTGCCAGTCGTGGCGGGGGTCGCTCAGCACGCAGTGGTTGAGGGCCGCGAGGGCTTCGGCACGGGGTGCGGCGAGCGCGTGGAGCGTGCCGTCGCCGCGGCCCCTCTGCAGCAGGCCGAGCAAGGTGCCGCTCGGCGCTATGACTGGTTCGAACATGGAAAATGCCTCACATCAAGCTGTCGACGCAACCGGGAGTGTGTTCGCCTAGGCCGCGCAACAACATGATCGGCTGCCCGTCGTCTTCCGCTTGGTGTAGACCATCTTCCTCTGCCTCTCGTCGGTGGCCCGTTGCGGGCCCGACGTCATGATGACCCAGCCGTTTCGCCGCCGCGACCACATTTACGGCGCCGCTCTCACCTGGCGTTCAACACCCGTTCACTGCTTGCCGAACAGCTCCAGGAGGTCTGTCTTCCCAAACATCCTCGCGGTATCCACCGCGGACGGAGTTCCTGCTTCCGGATCGGCTCCGCCGTCGAGGAGGGCGCGGATCACCGCGTCCTCGCCCTTGAAGACGGCACCGGCGAGCGGGGTCTGGCCCCGGTCGTTGGCCCGGTCCGCGTCGGCCCCGCGGTCGAGGAGGGCCCGCACCGCCCGGTCGTGGCCGTGGTAGGCGGCGAGCATGACGAGCGAGTCGCCCTTGTCATTGGTGAGGTTCGCCGGGACACCGGCGTCGACGTAGGCGGCGAGCGCCTCGGCGTCGCCCTGACGCGCCAGATCGAAGATCCTGGTCGCGAGCTCGATCACCTCGGGATCCGGGGTTTCGCTCATGGGACGGACTACCTTCCGCTGCGTTGACCTGGTGCTGGGTGGTGCTGGTACGGGTGCCGAGTGCGGTCGGGCAGCACGTACGAGTGAATCGACAGGGTACTGCCCGTGGCGCGACATGACGGCGCCCCTCCACGGCAAAGATCAACGCGCCCCGGGCAACCAACCGGCGTACGCCACTCGGGTGAAAAGTCCTGATATTCACCCGTTTGCACCTTTTATCGCATAGATACTTTCTGTGAGACTGGAAGAACTCATGGTGACTGTCCCCTCAACCAGGAGAACAACTCATGATCCTGTCCATCTCAGGCGTCGTGCTGCTGGGAATCATCGTCTTCCTGTTCTTCAAGAAGGACGGGCTGAAGGCGTCGCACGCCCTGGTCAGCGCCCTCTTCGGCTTCTACCTCGCGGGGACGGCCATCGCCCCGAGCATCACAGCAGGAGGCGCCAGCCTCGCCAGCCTGCTGGGCGGGATCAAGTTCTGACGCCCCCGCACCGCCCCTTCCACAACTCAAGGAGCAGGAGAACCACGTGGCCCGGCGACCACTCCCCCGCATTCTGAGCAACGGCACCGAACGGATCGCTCGCAGCCGAGAGCTCGCGCGGACAGCCGCCGACAACGCCACGGACGTACTCCAGCCGCTCATCACAATCAGCCGCGGACTGCGGCTGCTGGCCGCCGCCGGACGGCGCAAATGGGCCGAAACGCCGAAGGAACGACGCGGCCCCACGCTCTTCCTGGCGGCGGCCTGCGTGCTGGTGGTCGCTCTCGTCCCGTACGGGCCGCTGCTCGGCCTGATCACGACGATGGGGCTGGCGGGTTGGATGGGGCGGGAGCGTACGCCTGTGAGGACCGGGCCCGACGAGGCGGCGGTGGCGCGGCTGCAGGCGCTCTACGAAGCGCTCGTGCCGTACTTCTCCGTAGCGGAGGACCCGAGTCCGCTGTTCGCCCACGGCGGGGAGTGGGCGAAGGCGTTCAGCGACCACGAGTTCGACGGCGCCGGCCGGCTGACGCGGCTGCGGGTGCGCTACCCGGCCTACTTCACCGACGGCGAGGCCGAGGCGCGTACCCGCATCGAGCAGTTGCTGCACGCCAAATCGGGACGTGGCCGCGAGTACCTCTTCGACTGGGACGAGGAGAGCAACCAGCTCGTCATGCGCGTGCTGCCCGCGCTCCCCACCACGATCGCCGCCCAGCCGTTCGTCACTGCTCCCGGGGAAACGGTGCTGGGCTTCACCGACCCGGGCGCCGTGCAGCGGACGGTGCCGGTCGTCATCGGCGGCGAGACCAAGGACGCCCCGCCGGTGGTGTGGCGCACCGGCCCCCGCTCGACGGAGCCGCATCTGCTGGCGGTCGGCCAGCCCGGGAGCGGTACGACCACGCTGCTGCGCTCGATCGCCCTCCAGGCGCTTGCCCACGGCGATGTGCTGATCGTGGAGGGCAGCGGCACCGGTGAGTACGCGTGTCTGACGGGGCGGACGGGCGTACTGGCCGTCGAATGCGGGCTCGCCGGGGCACTGGCGAGCCTGGAGTGGGCGGCGCACGAGACGGAACGGCGGCTCATCGCGGCGAACCGGGCCCGGCAGGCGGGGCATCCCGCACCCGAGGACACCCGCAGGCCGCTGTGGATCCTCGTGGACCGGCCCAGTGTGTTCAGCCACCTCGCGGCGGCGGACGGGCGCACCGACCCGCAGCAGCTGCTGCAGGTGCCGCTGAGGCACGGGCGGGCGGCGTCGGTGACGGTGGTCGTGGCGGACCAGTACGACAGCCTGGAGTTCCTGTCCGAGACGGTACGGAGCCACACGCGCGCCCGCGTGGTCCTGGGGCCCAGCACACTCGAACAGGTCCGGACGGTGCTCGGCGTGCCGCCGCACACGACCCCGACGTCCGACGTGCCGCCGGGCCGCGGCTACGCGCGGCTCGGCACCGCCGCGGTGCTGCGCCTCCAGGTCCCGGCGACCCCGGACCCGTACGACGAGGCCACGAGCGAGCCCCACCGCCAGGCGGTCCTCGCGCTCCTCCCGGAACGCACGGCTCCCTCCGCCGAGGAAATCCCGGACCCGGTCCCGGATCCGGTCCCGGCCCCCCACGCGACCGGAACCCCGGTCCCGGCCGAGGGCTGACGGCGGTCGGCCTCGGGCCGCGCCGTCGGCGACCGCCTGCCGCCGGTAGGAAGGGGACGCGTAGAAGCGCCCCACAGACAGGGGTTCGGGCATTCGCCCACGCGCACCGGCACCACCCACACCCACGGCACAGGCCGCGCGGCACACCCCCGCGCCCCGGGCGGCCCCGACTTCATGGCACCGGCTACGCCCCGACGACCCTCGCACCCCAACCACCCGCACCGCGGACGGCGTGGCCGTCAGGCCACGAACGTCCGCGGTGCCTCCGTGCCCGTCGTCGCCCCCGTCTCCACCAGCCGTGCCGCCGCCGCAAGCCGCATCGCCGCCTCGTCGGCGACCGGGCCGCCGACCGTGAAGGGAAGGCGGACGTAGCCCTCGAAGGCGCCGTCGACCCCGAAGCGCGGGCCCGAGGGGACGCGGACTCCGACGCGTTCGCCCACCTCGGCCAGGCGGGAGCCCGACAGGCCGCCGGCGCGGACCCAGAGGGTCAGGCCGCCCTGCGGAACGACGAACTCCCAGCCGGGCAGCTCCCGGCGGACGGCCGCCACCAGAGCGTCGCGGTTCTCGCGGGCCTGGGCCCGCCGGACCGCGACCGCCTTCTCCCAGCCGCCCGTGCTCATCAGCCAGTTGACGGCCAGCTGCTCCAGGACCGGGGTGCCGAGGTCGGCGTAGGCACGGGCCGCGACCAGGGAGCGGATGACGTCCGGGGCGGCCCGGACCCAGCCGATGCGCATGCCCGCCCAGAACGCCTTGCTGGCGGAGCCGACCGTGATGACCGTCGAACCCGCCGCGTCGAAGGAACAGACGGGGCGGGGCATCTCCAGGTCCGGCTCGAGGCAGAGCTCGGACATCGTCTCGTCGACGACGAGCACGGTCCCGGCCGACCGCGCGGCGTCCACGAGCGACCGCCGCTGGTCCTCGTCGGCCAGCGCCCCCGTCGGGTTGTGGAAGTCGGCGACGACGTACGCGAGACGGGGGGCCGCGTCGCGCAGGACCTGGCGCCAGCGCGGCAGGTCCCAGCCCGCCAGCCCCTCCGCCATGGCCACCGGCACGAGCCGGGCCCCGGCCTCCCGCATGAGCTGCAGGATGTTCGCGTACGAAGGCGACTCGACCGCTATGCGCTCACCACGCCCCGCGAAGAGATGGCAGATCGCGTCCATCGCGCCCATCGCACCCGTGGTGACCATGATCTGCTCGGGCATCGTAGGGATCCCGCGCTCCGTGTACCGCTCCGCGAGCATCTGACGCAGGGCGGGCAGGCCCGCCGGATAGTCGCCGTGGGTGTGCGCGTACGGCGGCAGCTCCTCCAGCGCGCCCTGGACGGCACGGGTCAGCCACGGCTCGGGAGCCGGCAGGGCCGCACAGCCGAGGTCGATCATCGAGCCCAGCGACTCCGGCGGCAGGGGCTCGAGACCCCGCGCGGGCAGGGGGTTCCCGGCGGGGACCGCGGTCCAGCTGCCCGCGCCCCTGCGGGACTCGAGGAACCCTTCCGCCCGCAGGGCCTCGTACGCCGCCGCCACCGTCGTACGGCTCACGGCGAGGGCCACCGCGAGCTCGCGCTCGGCGGGCAGCCGAGCGGCGACCGGCACCCGGCCCTCGAGGACGAGCAGCCGGATGCCGTCGGCGAGCGCACGGTAGGCGGGTGGCTTGCGCGTACCGGGGCCGGCCGGGCGGGGCTGCTGCCCGTTGAGCTGGCGGGCGAGTTGCGCTGCCCCCACCGCTGAAGTCCACTGCGCCATGGAAGTCAGTCCACCTTCCCCGGATTGGCCATGGTTGACACTGCTTTCCCAGCCACAGAGTGTCACGCATCAGTCCACTCTCACCACTGGGGGGCAGAATTTTGTCCACGCTGTTTCGTCGGCTGCTGCAGCTCTACCTCGGCCTCGCGCTGTACGGCGTGAGCTCCGCCCTCCTCGTCCGCGGCGGTCTCGGCCTCGAGCCGTGGGGCGTGCTGCACCAGGGCCTCGCCGAGCGGACCGGACTGACCATCGGCGTGGTCTCGATCATCGTCGGCGCCGTCGTCCTGCTCCTGTGGATCCCGATCCGCCAGAAGCCGGGCCTCGGCACCGTCTCCAACGTCTTCGTCATCGGCATCGCGATGGACGGCACCCTCGCGCTCGTGCCCGGTGCGCACGGCCTCGCCACCCAGATCCCGGTGATGGCCGCCGGGATCGTGCTCAACGGTGCGGCGACGGGCCTCTACATCTCCGCCCGCTTCGGCCCCGGTCCGCGCGACGGCCTGATGACGGGCCTCCACCGCGTCACGGGCCGCTCGATACGCCTGGTCCGCACCGCGATCGAGGTCGCGGTCGTGGCCACCGGTTTCGTCCTCGGCGGATCGGTCGGCGTCGGCACGGTGGCGTACGCCCTGTCCATCGGCCCGCTGGCCCAGCTCTTCCTGCGCGTTTTCGCCATCCCGTCTGCGGACGAAGGAAGCCGGGTGGTCGCCGGGGCGTCATCGGAGCAGGCCATACTGCCCCGGTGAATCGCGTACCCCACCCCCGGCATCCGTATCTCGACCACCCCTCCCCCATACCGTTCGCGCATCGCGGCGGCACGGCCGACGGACTGGAGAACACGGCCGCCGCCTTCCGCCGCGCGGCGGCGACCGGCTACCGCTACTTCGAGACGGATGTGCACACCAGTGCCGACGGGAAGCTGGTCGCTTTCCACGACTCGACGCTCGACCGGGTCACGGACGCCCGTGGCCGGATCGCGGACCTGCCGTGGAGCGAGGTGAGCCGGGCCCGGGTCGCGGGCAAGGAGCCGCTGCCGCTCTTCGAGGAGCTGCTGGAGGAGTTCCCGGAGGCCCGCTGGAACGTGGACATCAAGGCCGAGGGCGCGCTCGAGCCGCTCGTCGACCTGGTGCGGCGCATGGCGGCCTGGGACCGGGTCTGCATCGGCTCGTTCTCGGAGAGCCGGGTGTCGCGGGCGCACCGGCTCGCGGGCCCGCGGCTGGCGACCTCGTACGGCGTGCGCGGGGTGCTGGGGCTGCGGCTGCGCTCCCTCGGCATTCCGGCGGCGGTGCGCGCGGGCGTGGTCTGCGCGCAGGTCCCCGAGTCGCAGAACGGCATCAAGGTCGTGGACCGGCGCTTCGTACGGGAGGCTCACGCGCGGGGGCTCCAGGTGCATGTGTGGACCGTGAACGACGCGGATCGGATGGCCGCCCTCCTGGACCTGGGAGTGGATGGCATCATGACCGATCATCTGGAGACGCTGCGCACGGTGCTGACCGACCGGGGAGTCTGGGTCTGAACGGTCGGTACGGTCCGGGCGCCGCGCGTCTTCTCCACGGGGACGATCGAGGGGGCCGCATGACCGCCGATACCGCGGACCGGACCACCGGGCCGGACGACGGCGAACGCCGGCGGCAGCAACGCGGGTGGTACTTCTACGACTTCGCCTGCTCCGTCTATTCCACGAGCGTGCTCACGGTCTTCCTCGGCCCCTATCTGACGTCGGTCGCCAAGGCCGCGGCGGACGCAGAGGGCTTTGTCCATCCGCTCGGCATCCCGGTCCGGGCCGGTTCGGTCTTCGCCTACGCGGTGTCCGTCTCGGTGGTGCTGGCGGTGCTGGTGATGCCGCTGGCGGGCGCCGTGGCGGACCGCACGGGCCGGAAGAAGCCGCTGCTCGCCGTCTCTGCGTATCTGGGGGCCACCGCCACGGCGGGCATGTTCTTCCTGGACGGCGACCGCTATCTGCTGGGCGCGTTCCTGCTCATCGTCGCGAACGCGTCGCTGTCCGTGTCGATGGTGCTCTACAACGCGTACCTGCCGCAGATCGCCGAGCCCGACGAGCGGGACGCGGTGTCCTCGCGGGGCTGGGCCTTCGGCTACACATCGGGTGCCTTCGTGCTCGTACTCGATCTGGTGCTGTACACGGGGCACGAGTCCTTCGGGCTGTCCGAGTCGGAGGCGGTACGCATCTGTCTCGCGTCGGCCGGAGTGTGGTGGGGTGCGTTCACGCTGGTACCGCTGCGGCGGCTGCGCGACCGGCGCCTGGCGGCGGGCGACGGGCTTCCGCGTGGCGAGGGTGCGGTCGGAGCGGGCTGGCGGCAGCTCGTCGCGACGCTGCGGGACATGCGCCGGTATCCGCTGACGCTGTCGTTCCTGCTCGCGTACCTCGTCTACAACGACGGTGTGCAGACGGTGATTTCGCAGGCGTCCGTGTACGGCTCCGAGGAGCTGGAGCTGGATCAGACGACACTGATCACGGCGGTGTTGCTGGTGCAGGTGCTGGCGGTGGTGGGTGCGCTGGGGATGGGCCGGCTGGCCGGGACGTACGGCGCGAAGCGGACGATCCTCGGCTCGCTGGCGGTGTGGACGCTGATCCTGGGGGCCGGGTACTTCCTGCCGGCGCGGACGCCGGTGTGGTTCTACGCACTCGCCGCCGCGATCGGGCTGGTGCTCGGCGGCAGCCAGGCGCTCTCGCGGTCGCTGTTCTCGCATCTGGTGCCGCGCGGCAAGGAGGCCGAGTACTTCTCCGCGTACGAGATGAGCGATCGCGGGCTGAGCTGGCTGGGGCCGCTGGTGTTCGGTCTGGCGTTCCAGCTGACGGGCAGCTATCGGGATGCGATCATCTCGTTGGTGATCTTCTTCGGACTGGGATTCGTGCTGCTCGCACGGGTTCCGGTGCGGCGTGCGGTGGCGGCCGCGGGGAACCCCGTACCGGAACGGATTTAGACGTTGAAGTGAAAGGCCGGTAGTGTACGCCTTTGGCCTGCCAGGCGGACCGTTACTGCGTGCTGAATACGTCAAAACGCTGGGTGACACTTTCTGCCAGATGTGACAAACCGGGCATTGGTGGGTACAACAAGGGGCGGCACGACGGGCGACGACGCATGACCCGCAACGGGAATGCAACGGGAATCTTTACCGCCGACCGGACGTTGACCGGATGACGACGACAGCGACACCTGTCCTGTGGGCGACAAGCCCGGGAGGCACGATTCATGAGTGAGCGAGCTCTTCGCGGCACGCGCCTCGTGGTGACCAGCTACGAGACCGACCGCGGCATCGATCTGGCCCCGCGCCAGGCGGTGGAGTACGCATGCCAGAACGGACATCGTTTCGAGATGCCGTTCTCGGTAGAGGCGGAAATTCCGCCGGAGTGGGAGTGCAAGGCGTGCGGCGCCCAGGCACTCCTGGTGGACGGGGACGGCCCCGAGGAGAAGAAGGGCAAGCCCGCGCGTACGCACTGGGACATGCTCATGGAGCGGCGCACCCGCGAGGAGCTCGAGGAGGTGCTGGCCGAGAGGCTGGCGGTCCTGCGCTCCGGCGCCATGAACATTGCGGTGCACCCGCGCGACAGCCGGAAGTCCGCGTAACGACGCACCACCCATAGAGAACAAAGAGCCGCGGGCTGCCGCACACGGAATGTGTGCCGCAGCCCGCGGCTTTTCCACGCCTCCCGCGGCTTTTCCACGCCTCGGTGGCTCGGACGACTCGCCGCCTGTGCGGCCTGTCCGGGTACCGGGACAGGCCGCACAGGCGGACTACGGGGTCAGCGGAGGGCGCAGGCCCTCGTCCTGGCGGGGCGGCGTGGGCGGCACGTCCTCGCGGATGACCTCACCCTGCACGATCTTTCCGTCCGGGCGGTGAATACGGGCCTGCCGAAAGGCATCGCCGAGGGAACCGGGAGCGGCCTGCCGCATCCTGCGCTCCAGCGACTTCTCCGCGTAGCGCCCCAGAGCCGCACGGACCTGCGGAACGAGCAGCAGCAGTCCCGCGGTGTCGGAGATGAGACCGGGCAGCATCAGCAGCAGTCCGCCCAGCATCAGGAAACCGTTGCCGCTGCTCGAGCGCTCCCCGGGCGCAGCCGTGGGCACAGCGCCCGACTGCTGCTGCTGAAGGGTTTCGGTGAGGCTGCGGAAGGCGCGGCGGCCGGCCCGCTTGATGACCACGGCGCCGAGCACCCCGCCGCCCACGAGCAGGGCGAACACGGTGAACCCGCCGGCCGCTCCGGCCACGACCGTCAGCAGCCAGATCTCCAGCACCAGCCAGGCGGCGATGCCGAGCGGAAGAAGGGTACGGGCGCGTGAGCGCTTGGGGGCGGTCGGTGTCGGTACGCCGGTCGTCATGCCCCCAGTGTGCCTGGGCGCCCGACGGAGTGGCGTAAAGGTGAGATCAGGACGGGCGCCTGGAAGAGCCCCGGCCCAGCAGACGGCCGGCCCGCGAGGCGATGCCCCAGGCGGTGACCCGCCAGAGCGCCTCGACGAGGATGTCCTTGCTCATCTTGGAGTCCCCGCGCTCGCGCTCCACGAACGTGATCGGGACCTCCACGACATGGAAGCCGGCGCCGACGGCGCGACGGGCCAGATCGACCTGGAAGCAGTAGCCCGCGGAGGCCACGTCGTCCAGGCCGAGACCCTCCAGGGTCTCCTTGCGGAAGGCGCGGAAGCCGCCGGTGACATCGCGGATCGGGACGTCCAGCAGCACGCGGGAGTAGAGGCTGCCGCCCCGGGAGATGAACTCGCGGGACTTGGGCCAGTTGACGATCCGGCCGCCGGGGACCCAGCGGGATCCGAGGACGAGGTCGGCGCCCTTGAGCGCCGTGAGGAGCCGGGGCAGCTCCTCGGGCTGGTGGGAGCCGTCGGCGTCCATTTCCACGAGGACGCCGTAGCCGTGCTCGATGCCCCAGCGGAAGCCCGCGAGATACGCGGCACCGAGCCCTTCCTTGCCCTTGCGGTGCAGGACGTGCACCTGTGCGTCCTCGCAGGCGATCTCGTCGGCGATCTTGCCGGTCCCGTCGGGGCTGTTGTCGTCGGCGACCAGGATGTCGGCCTCCGGCACCGCGGAGCGCACCCGCGAGACGATCGGCTCGATGTTCTCCGCCTCGTTGTAGGTGGGGATGATCACCAAGGCTCTGCCGAGCGGGCCGTACCGCCTCTGACCACCGTCGTTCACTGCTGCCCCTAACGTCCGTACGCAGAGCCCCACCATAGCGAGCGCCCGTGACGGCGCCACCACGGCACGGACATACGGGAGAACGGATCGGGGCCCGGCGTCCTTCGGGCCGGCCCGGGACCCGCTGGCTGCGGGTCGACCGAGAGCCGTTGTCTACTGAACGCCGGGCCCCACCCGGGTCGCACCTTCCCCCGAGCTCCTGCGGAGCAGGGGGGACCCCCACCGGCCGAAACCTTCCCTCGCCCCCGAGGCGCGGGCGCTGAACCTGGCTCCCAGTGGTGGTGCGCCGGTGCGGCGCACCACCCCATGACCCAGCGGCGTTCGACGACTGCGTGGAGGTTCGACCGGTCGGACGTCCTGTGGTGGACTCGGCCGAACCTACCGGCCCCCGGCTGCGGTCTGTCAACAGTCGTGTGATCTGCGGCGATTGGCCGAATCGGCTGGTCAGCGACGAAGATCCGCAGGTCGCGACCGAGCCGTCGGCGCGTCGATCGACGGTGCGAAATATCCCGATGTCACTCGTTCGGTCTTACGTAGACCGTTTGTCCGAAGACCACGGTGCGCAGGCAGACCGGGAGCGCCGTGCCCGGGGTGAGATCGGGCAGGCCAGGGGTGCCGGAACGGGGGTCGGTCGACCAGCGGGCGACCCGGTCGTCGGGGGCCTGGACGACGAGTTCGCCGGTGCGCCAGATCGCGTAGTCGGCGGGCGCTCCGGGCACCAGCGTGCCCGCGTCGTCCCGCCCGATCGCCCGCCAGCCGCCCCGGGTGTGGGCGGTGAACGCGGCGCGCACGGAGATCCGGTGCTCGGGCGTGCGATGGAAGGCGGCGGCGCGGACCGTGCCCCAGGGGTCGAGCGGGGTCACCGGGCTGTCCGAGCCGAAGGCCAGCGGCACACCGGCGCGCAGCAGCGCGGCGTACGGGTTGAGGGTGCGGGCGCGTTCGATGCCCAGGCGCTGGGCGTACATCCCGGTGTCGCCGCCCCAGGCCGCGTCGAAGGCGGGCTGCACGGAGGCGGTGAGTCCGTACTCGGCGAAGGCGGCGATGGTCTCGGGGGTGAGCATCTCGGCGTGCTCGACGCGGTGCCTGGCGGCCCGGATCCGGGCGAGTCCCAGGGCGGACACGGCGGCGCGCATTCCCTCGATGACGTTGCTGATCGCGTGGTCGCCGATGGCGTGGAAGCCGGCCTGGATCCCGGCCTCGGTGCAGGCCGTGACATGGGCGGCGACGGCCGCCGCGTCGAGGTGGGCGACTCCGGAGTGCGGGGCGTCGGCGTAGGGCTCGTGGAGGCAGGCGGTGTGCGAGCCGAGCGAGCCGTCGGCGAAGAGGTCGCCAGCCGCGCCGACGGCCCCGAGGGCGCGTGCCCGCTCCACGTCCCTGTCGGCCCAGTAGCCGACGACGCGCGGACCCGGCTCGTCGGAGGCCGTCTTGAGGAGGCCGACGAAGTCGTCCTCGGACGAGATGTCCGGCCCCGCGCACTCATGGACGGTGCCGATGCCCAGGGATGCGGCGTGCCGGAGTGCGGCGCGCTGGGCCGCGGCCCGCTGCTCGGGGGAGACGGCGGCGTACGCGGCGGAGCGCACGGCGTGGTGGGCGTCTGCGGTCAGCGGCTCACCGTCGCGGAAGCCGGGCATGCTCCGGACCCCCGGCACCAGGTCCAGCAGTGCGGTGGTGACGACGGCCGAGTGGACGTCGACACGGGTGAGATAGAGCGGACGGCCTCCGGTGAGCTCGTCCAGCTCGTCGCGCCGGGGCGGCCGCTGCTCGGGCCACCGCGAGGCGTCCCAGCCGTGCCCGATGAGGATGCGGTCGGTGGGCCGCGCCGACGCGTACGCGCGGATGCGGTCCGCGGCCTCGGCGAGCGAGGCGGCGCCGGACAGGTCGAGGCCGGTGAGCGCGAGCCCGGTGGCCGTGGTGTGCACGTGCGCGTCCACGAACGCGGGGGTGACCAGGGCGCCTTCCAGGTCGATGACCTCGTCGACGCCGGACGCGAAGGCGTCGGCAGCCCCCTCGGAGCCCACCCAGGCGATGTGCCCGCGCTCCACGACCATGGCGGTGGCGAACGGATCGGCGGGGCTGTGTACGTCACCACCGCGCAGCAGCACGGTGCGGTGTTCGGCCGGGGGCGCGCTCTCACTCATGGGGAACAGCCTAGATTCGCGGCGGCCGTGCCTCGTACGGGGTGGAGAGCACCACGGTCGTCCGGGTGGACACACCGGCCAGCGAGCGGATCTGCCCGAGCAGCTCCTCCAGCTCCAGCGGGGTGGCGACACGGACCTTGAGGATGTAGTTCTCGTCCCCGGCGACGCTGTGGCAGGCCTCGATCTCGGGCACGCCGGCGAGCCGCTCGGCGATGTCGTCGGGGGCACTGGGGTCGAAGGGTTTCACCGAGATGAACGCCGTGAGCGGCAGCCCGACCTCTTCCGGGTCCACGACGGCGGCGTACCCGCGGATGACGCCGCGCTGTTCGAGCCGCCGGACGCGCTGATGCACCGCCGAGGTGGACAGGCCCGTGGCCTTGCCCAGGTCGGTGTAGCTCATGCGCCCGTCCTTGACGAGCAACTCGACGATCTGACGATCCAGCTCCTCCATGCGGATCAACCTATTGCCCCGGGTCGCTTCCGGCACAGTCGGGTGCACGGCCGGATGCCCCGTGGACCGGCACCTGCGGCAGGCATGTGACGAACACCACAGGCCGAGGACCGTGTCCGTCGGGACCTCACGGTTACCCACCGGGCCCGGAGGGAAGTGCTTGGTGTGGTCGAGGCCACGATTGCCTGGTCGGCCCACCCGAGGGGGAGAATCTCCATGCAGAGTGTGAAGCGCACCGGACGTACTGAACCGGAGCCTCTTGATTCCGTCGCATCCCACGAGGACGACGAGCTCGACGCCTATGACACGTTCGAGATGTACCGGGTGATCTGCCCGGACTGCGCGCAGCCGATCGCGCTGCTCGCCGACGAGGACGCGCTGCCGGAGCACGCACTGTGCCCGACGCCGTGGAATCCGTTCGTGCTGTCTGTGTGTGCAGGGACCGGCCGGCCGGCCGCGGACGCGCGGCCCGCCGACGAGTCCCTGGAGGTCCAGGAGCAGGACACCGCGCTCCTGTTGACGCTCCCGCAGGGGCTCGACTGGCGCACGCAGCCCTTCTCCCACGTCGGCGGTCCGGGCTCGCGCCCCATCAAGGTGCCCGGGATGCGGCGGGCCGCCTGAGGGCCACTCGTCTCCGTCTCTACCAGTACGTGCCCTGCACCATGGCGGCGAGGCTGTCGTGGTGCAGGATCATCCGGTCCGGGTTCTCCGGCACCTCCACCTCTTTGAAGTGCACCTGGCGGTAGGCCACGCGCAGCATCACGACGGCGTGCCGGAGGGCGGCGTAGAGGGTGTAGAAGTCCATGTCGCGCGGTGTGTGGCCGGTCAGTTGGGCATAGCGCCGCTCGATGCGGTCCCGGCGCAGGAAGTCCGGCAGTCCGGCCTGGCCGAAGCCGACGGTCAGGTCCTGGAAGAAGCGGTGCAGGTAGATCGTCCAGCCGAGGTCGACCTCGCGCGGGGCGAGCGCGGCCATCTCCCAGTCGAGTACGGCTGCGGGCGCGAAGCCGTCATAGATGATGTTGCCGATGCGGGCGTCGCCCCAGTTCTGTACGGCGGGGCCCTCGTCGGCGGGCCAGTGTTCCTCCAGCCGGTCGAAGGCCCGCTCGATGAGCGGTGAGCGCGGCAGTCCGTCCACGACCCAGGCGTAGTAGTCGCGTTGGGCGTCGACGTGGCGTCTCAGCGGGCTGCCCTCGCCGGCCGCGACCGGGTACTGGTCGTGAAGCCGGGCGATGAGGGAGATGGTGGACTCCTCCAGCGCGGCGCGTTCGGCGTCGGTCGCCGCGTGCAGCCAATTGCCCTCGTACGTATAGGGCATGATGTCCGGCGGTACACGGCCGTCGACCCGCTCCATGACGAAGAACGGCGCGCCCAGCGGCCCCGGATCCTCCTCCAGCCACAGCACGCGCGGCACGGGCAGATCGGTGTGCCGGGCGACGCCGCGCATGGTCTCGTACTGCGCGCGCAGATCGTAGACGGGGAAGATCGTGTACGCGTCCGGGTCGGCGGCGAGACGCAACGCGCAGGCGTGCAGGGGCGGCTCCGGGTGGTCGATGTCGAACAGCAGCGTCTCGCTGGACATGCCGTTGGACTCGGGTACGCGGATGTTCGCGACCTTGGCTCCGGGCAGCCGCGCGTCCAGCCAGGCAGTCAGCCGGAGGGCGAGGGCCTCCGGATCGCGGGTGGTGGTGCGGGGGCGGGGTGCCGTGGGCATGGCGGGTGCTCCTCGCGGGGTGGTGGGCGGGCGGTGGGTGGGTCGTCCGGGCGGGGCGCCGGGGGGCGCCTTCGGCGGGGGTGGGGAGGCCCGCCGCAGGCGTCGCCCTCGCGGACGCCCTACGCGACCGAGTCGTAGCCGGTGAAGCCGCTCGGGTCGTGGCGGCCGAAGGTGCCGTGTTCGAAGATCCCGTAGCCGGTGCGGCCTTCGAGGGTGAAGCGAGCGGCGTGGTCGGTGACGCCGTACGCGGCCATGGGGTGGGCCCCGGGGTCCGAGAGGTCGTACGTCCGGCGGTCGGTCCAGCCGCGGCCCCGCCATGTGCCGTGCTGCCAGTCGCCCGCGGGCGGGTAGCCGGCGCCGACGGCGAGCGGGGACGAGCAGAGGGTCTCCACGCCGAGCTCCAGCGGCTTGCGGGCCCGGTCGGTCAGGTGGATGACCGCGCGCTCGGGGTGGCGCGTGCCGGGGCGGTAGGTGACGTCGGTGTGGGGCCAACCGAGCTGGACGTCGGGCTCGCCGTCGCGCACGAGCACGGCTTCGCCGAGTGTGCGGTAGCCGTCGGCGTCCTCCTGGGCGATGACCATCAGGAAGCGGTCGTCGAAACGGGCCGGCACCCAGAGCCAGTGGAAGCCCTCGGGGCGGAACTCGTCGGCGCGGCCCGGCTCTTCGCCGGGTATGGGCCGCACCCCCCAGCTGCGGTCGCGCGTGCCGGTCCACTCCCCCGCCGTCACGGCGAACTCGTCGCCGCCTGCCCGGATCGTGCCGGTGCAGCGACCGGCCTGCACGAAGCGGCGCCCTTCGAGGATCAGCCGCTCGCCGCGCCGCTGGACGTGGTGGGGCTCCCAGACGGCCGGGAAGTCGGCCTGCCAGGCGATGTCGTACGAGAGCGACCCGGGGTCGCAGGGATCGGCCTCGCAGCGCAGCCGGATCCGCCGCAGCGGCTCGTCGACCGTGATGTGCAGCGGTCCGACGGACAGCCTCATCCGGTCGTCACCGAGCGCGTCGGATGCCCGTACGGCGTGCAGTCGGTCGCCGATGCGCAGGGTCGCGTAGGCGTCGATGATCCCGGTGTTGGGGTAGACGCCCAGGCCCGCGATGAGCAGCGCTCGGCCCTCGTGGTCGAGGACGTGGAAGATGCACCGGTCGTAGGCGTTGCGGTCACCCGTGACGACGTGCTTCATCGAGAGCGGAGCCTGGTGGATCGGGTACTCGTCGAGCGCGATCGGACGGTCCTCTGGCACGGCGGCCTCCTGGTCGGCAGGGAAATTGACGGTACGTCAGATGCCCTGCCGAGGGCCATACTCGTGTCACCACCACGAGACTGCGCGCGCCCCGGAGCACGCGAGTGCGTTCGATCCAGGCCGCTCCGGGGCCGCCGCCGAGGTCACCCGTGGACCACCGTGAGACAGATTCGGGCCCACTTCAGAGCCCCGTTGCGCCGGCCACCGCTCGCGGGACCCCACGACGGGTACATCACGAACTGCCGCTCGAATTGACGTGCCGGTGACCCCGCGCGGCCGGCGGGCGTTTTGACGGACATGACCCCGCAGTACCCCTCGGGCGGCCCGGGCCGCCGGCGCCTGACGACGCCACGTCAGGAAGAATCGGTTCCGCACTCCGCGGACCCGCCCATCTACCTCGATCTCCTTCGCCACTGGGCGAGCGCGGGCCGGACCCTGCCGGGCCGCCGTGACCAGGAGTGGAACAGGCTCACGGCGGCGCCGGCGTGGTCCCCGCGGACGGGATGGGTCAGCGGGACTCTGGCCCAGCGAGGTGACGGGCGATGACCATGCGCTGGATCTGATTGGTGCCCTCGACGATCTGGAGCACCTTGGCCTCGCGCATGAGCCGCTCGACCGGGAAGTCCGCGGTGTAGCCGTACCCGCCGAGGATCTGGACCGCGTCCGTGGTCACCTGCATCGCCGCGTCCGTGCAGAACAGCTTGGCCATGGCGGCCTGCTGGGAGAACGGCCTGCCCGCGTCCCGCAGCCGGGCGGCGGCGAGATACAGCGCACGGCCCGCCTCGATCTTCGTCGCCATGTCGGCGAGCATGAAGCGCAGCCCCTGGAAGTCCGCGATGGGGTGGCCGAACTGCTGCCTGCCGGTGGCGTACGAGACCGCCTCGTCGAGCGCCGCCTGGGCGACGCCGATGGCGCAGGCGGCGATGCCGAGGCGCCCGGAGTCCAGCGCCGAGAGCGCGATCGCGAAGCCCTGCCCCTCGTCGCCGATGCGACGGGAGTCCGGGATGCGCACGCCGTCGAAGTGCAGCTGGGCCGTGGGCGAGCCCTTCATCCCCATCTTCTTCTCGGGCGCGGCGGCGCTCAGGCCCTCCGCGTCACCCGGCACCAGGTACGCCGTGATGCCGCGCGCACCCTCGCCGCCCGAGCGGGCGAGGACGGTGTAGAAGTCGGCGACGCCGCCGTGGGTGATCCAGGCCTTGGTGCCGGTGAGCACCCAGTCGTTCCCGTCGCGCACCGCCTTTGTACGCAGGGAGGCGGCGTCCGAGCCGGAGGACGGCTCGGAGAGGCAGTAGGCGCCCAGGAGTCCGCCGCCGAGCATCGCGGGAAGGTGCTCGGCCTGCTGCTCCTTGGTGCCGTAGTTGGCCAGGGCATGGCAGGCGAGGGTGTGGACGCTGACCCCGAGTCCGACGGTGAGGCGGGCGGCGGCGAGCTCTTCGAGTACCTGGAGGTACACCTCGTACGGCTGGTCGCCGCCGCCGTACGCGGAGTCGTACGGCAGGCCGAGCAGACCGGATTCGGAGAGCAGGGCGAACATGTCGCGCGGGAAGTGGCCCGCGTCCTCCTCCTCGGCCGCGCGGGGTGCGATCTCCCGCTGGGCGATCTCTCGGACCAGGGCGATGAGATCCCTGGACTCCTCGGTGGGCAGCATGCGGTCCACCGGCTGCGGGGCGCGGTCGGGCATTACGGCGCTCTCCTCCCTGTCGGGCGCTGCGGCGGTCGCGCGCGAAGGGTAGGGCGGCGCCGCCGGATGTCACCTGGTGCGCCGATGCTGCCCTCCCGGATCACGGAAGTGGCTGACCAGCGGCTGTGGCGGGTTGAGTATGCCCGATCCGGGGGCGTCCGTCACGGGGTGGAATTTTCCGTTCCGCTTTGCCGAGGCACTCTTCGGCCTCTTCTCGAACACGCCTCGAAATTGGTCCGAACCATTGACTCAGTGGTCTAGTCCTTCTACCGTCCCCCTGGAGACATGACCCGTTCATGCCATGTCTGCCGAAGCACCGTCCCCCACACGCTCTCCCTCCCCCCACGAGGAGACACACGATGCTCGGATCCCCACCCCCACACACGCGCCTGCGGGCGCTGATCACCGGTGTCTGTGCGGCCGTGCTGGCCGCGGGCCTGCTCGGCGGCGCGGGCACCGCCACGGCGGGCGGAACCGCCGGCACCGCACGCACGACGACCGCGGCCGCGAGGCCCGCCGCAGCGCCCATGGCCGGGTCCAAGGTGGTCGGCTACTTCACCAACTGGGGTGTCTACGGCCGCAATTACCATGTCAAGAACATCCGGACCTCCGGCTCGGCGAACAAGCTCACGCACATCAACTACGCCTTCGGCAATGTCACGGGCGGCAAGTGCGTGATCGGTGATTCCTTCGCGGACCACGAGAAGGCGTACACCGCCGACCAGTCCGTGGACGGCGTCGCCGACACCTGGGACCAGCCGCTGCGCGGCAGCTTCAACCAGCTGCGCAAGCTGAAGAAGCTGCACCCGAATCTCAAGGTCATCTGGTCCTTCGGCGGCTGGACCTGGTCGGGCGGCTTCACCGAAGCGGCGAAGAACCCGGCGGCCTTCGCCCAGTCCTGCTACAGCCTCGTCGAGGACCCGCGCTGGGCCGACGTCTTCGACGGCATCGACATCGACTGGGAGTACCCCAACGCCTGCGGGCTGTCCTGCGACACCAGCGGCCGCGACGCCTTCAAGAAGCTGATGTCGGCGCTCCGTGCGAAGTTCGGCACGTCGAACCTCGTCACCGCGGCCATCACGGCCGACGCGAGCAGCGGCGGCAAGATCGACGCCACGGACTATGCGGGCGCCGCCCGGTACGTCGACTGGTACAACCCGATGACGTACGACTTCTTCGGCGCCTGGGCCGCCCAGGGTCCGACCGCCCCGCACTCCCCGCTCACCTCCTACCCCGGCATCCCGCAGCAGGGCTTCACCACGGACGCGGCGATCAAGAAGCTCAAGGGCCTCGGGATCCCGTCGGGCAAGCTGCTGCTGGGCATCGGCTTCTACGGGCGCGGCTGGACCGGTGTGACCCAGAAGGCCCCGGGCGGCACGGCGACCGGGCCGGCCCCGGGCACGTACGAGCAGGGCATCGACGACTACAAGGTGCTCAAGACCAAATGCCCGGCCAACGGCACCGTCGCGGGGACGGCGTACGCGCACTGCGGGACGCAGTGGTGGAGCTACGACACGCCCGCGACCGTCGCCGGGAAGATGACGTACAAGAACCAGCAGGGCCTGGGAGGCACGTTCTTCTGGGAGCTGAGCGGTGACACGGCGAACGGGGAGCTGATCAAGTCGATCAGCTGAACCGGGACGGACCGGAGGGGGCGGGGAACGGGTCGGTTCCTCGCCCCCTCTGTCACAGCGGTCCGGCTGTCACAGCAGTCCGGCCTGGGTGACGAGCATCGCGAAGACGACCACGAGGGTCCAGCCCAGGATGTGTTCGAGGATCTTGGGGCCGTCTTCCTTGGGACCGCCGGTGCGGGCCCGGGCGGCGGTGGCGGTGGTCGCGGTCATGGCTGCTCGCTCGGTCGTCGTCGTGGTCATGGACGTCCCCCCACTGACATACCGGTCCACAGTGCCAGGCGCACGGCTCGCGGGCAGTGACACCGGTCACCCACCCGCGGGCCGGGGCGCGCGCGTCAGTGGATACCGAGGGCGGCAAGAGCCTTGCGCTGGGCGGCTGTCGGGCGCTCGGGCCAGTAGAGGTAGCAGACGCCGCCTGTGCCGGACACCACCTTCCCGCTCGCGTTGTACCGCTTGGTACGGAGCCAGATGTTCTCCCACTCGCGGCGACGGTAGACCCGGCGTACGGCGTCGTTGCTCGGCGAGGCCGGATCGTTCGCGATCACGTCGCCGTCGGCGGTGAAGCCGATGACGGTCATCAGATGGCCGGAGGTGCCGTACCCGGCGCCCGTCAGTTCCTCCTTGAGGAAGGACTGCGACGTGATGGCCGGGATGCCGGCCCGTACGAGGTTCTCCAGCTCGCCGAGCGTCCGCAGCCGGGTCACGACGGCGTTCATGTCCCGGTAGGTGGCCGCGTAGGCGGCGTTGAAGGGCCAGTTGCCGCAGCCTTCGTACTGGTAGTCGAAGGTGTGCCGGGCCGCGTGGCAGACCTGGGGGTCGGCGAAGTCCGGGTTGACCCAGGCGAGATCACCGGCGGTCGGCTTCCGTCCCCAGTACTCGATGATCATCTGCGACGAGGTGGGGCTGCACCACGCCTCGCCGCCGTTGTCGTACTCCGGGTACTGGCCGACGTGCGTGTTCTGCGAGTACCGGGGCACGGCCAGCTCCCGTGCGAGGCGGGGAGTGGACGCGGGCACGGTGAAGCGGTCCGGGATGTCGGACGCCATGGCGCCCACCCGCCAGACGGTTGGGCTGAGCTTCGTCCCGGGCGTGCGGCAGAGGGTGAGGCGCATCCGGTAGGAGCTGAGCCGGAGGCCGGTCGCCGGGTCGTCCACGGAGAAGGTGTCGGTCCAGATGGTGCCTCGGCCGTCGGTCTGGTCGTCGAGGGAGGTACGGCGGATGTCGGTGTCGCCGTCGCCCGAGGTCCAGCGGCCCATGACGAACCAGGGGGTCGCCGTGCCGTCCGAGTACGTACCCGCCAGCTCCACCTGCAGCCAGGTGCCCGCCGGGGTGCGGGCGTTCCAGGAGGCGATGACCTCGGTCGCGGGCACCGAGGGGCGGTGCACGGGCGAGGTCCAGGTGGCGTACTCCCAGGCCTTGGTCCTCCCGGTGTGCGGGTCGGCGTAGTCGACGCGGCCGGCGGGGGTCGCGATGACCAGGGCGGGCCGGGGCCCGGCGAGGGGCTGGGTGCCGTTCCGCTCGCCCTGCCGCCAGTCGGCGTACGAGGTCCAGAAGCGGTTGTCGACGAGCGGGCCGGCCGCAGCCGTGGCAGATGCCCCGGCCCGGCCCGCTCCGGAAGGGGTGGCGGCCGTCGTCGGAGCGGCCCGGGCCACCGAGGCCGCTCCGGCCGCGGCGGCGAGTGCCGCGGTGAGGACGGTTCTGCGCGAAGCGGGTCTGGTCATGGGACCTCCGTCTCGGTGCGCGACAGTCTCGCGGTGCGCACAGGCGCGATGGGGCGCTCGGGGCGGCGCGCAGGGCAGGCGCGCACGGGTCGTGACAGCGGGACGACTCCCGGCAACTATCCCGGTTCCCGTGCGGCTTCTGCCAGAGATTCGCGCCGTGCCGCGCGACCAATATTGGTCTCGACCAGTGGAGTGACCTGCGGCGGCCTGGGCCGTCCGGGGTAAGGGCCCCTTAGGGTGGGCTCTGTGAACCCCGCCCCCCTCCTCGATCCCGACCGTGCCGCCGCCGGACTTCGCGCGCTGGCGCCATCCTGCGGCCCGGTCCGGCTGATCGCGGTGGACGGGCACGCGGGTTCGGGGAAGAGCACCTTCGCGGCCCTGCTCGCCGATGCGCTCGGTGGCGCTCCCGTACTCCATCTCGACGATCTCGCCACGCACGACGAACTGTTCGAATGGACCGGCCGCCTGCTCGACCAGGTGATCGAACCGCTGTCGCGGGGCGAGCGCGCGCGCTACGACCCGTACGACTGGAACCTGCGCCGCTTCGGCGCGCCTCGTCCGCTGCCTGCCGAGCCGGTCGTCCTCGTCGAGGGCGTGGGGGCGGGCCGCCGTGCGCTGCGGCCGCATCTCGCCCGGCTGCTCTGGATGGACCGGGGCCCGCGGGAGTCCTGGGTGCGCGGTCGGCACCGCGACGGTCCCGCGCTCTCCGGGTTCTGGGACGGATGGATCGAGGCGGAGACACGCCATTTCGCCGGTGATCCGTCACGCCCCTTCGCGGACACCCTGGTACGGGAGTGGCCAGAGGGGTACGAGTGGCTCCCGGGACCAGGTACGACAGCGGGAGCGAGTCATTTCGTCACGGAACGTGACCGGCTCCGAGCTCCGTACTGAGCAGTCGGAAATCCGCCCCGCCGAGTGCCCCAACTCTGCTTGACCCAAGGGCCATACAGGTCTTACGTTCTCAATGTGTGGCTTTGAAGCCACCCAGACGCGAGGCCCCCGGTTGTTCCCCCGTGATCGGGGGCTTCGTTCTGCCCTCGCTCCCCTTCCCCGGCGTCCTCTCCCCCACCCGGTGCTCACCCTGGGTCACGATCTGCGGGACGCTCGCGCACCCTTAATCACCCGCCCCTGCGCAGGTACGATGCCTCTCGGTGCGGTCAATTCCCGTCCGCGAGAAGGTGGTTCAGCACGCTCCGACGGGCGCCCGCCCGGCGGGATGGCACGGGGCACGGTATGTGGGGGACCCGATGGACATCGGCACGCAGGGCGCGCTGGCCCCGGCCGACCTCGCCTGGGTGCGCGGTGTGGACGCCTACACCATGGGCGCGTATCCGCAGGCGGAGGAGGAATTCAGGACCGCGGTGCGGCTCGACCCCGCAATGGCGGACGGCTGGCTCGGTCTGCATGCGCTGCGCGTGGACACGACGACCGCGCTGCTGCGTATGTACCGCAACAGGGAGCGCTTCGGCGAGCAGCGGGCCCGCTACCGGCGCACGCTGAACTCCTGGTACTGGCTGGGCTGGTGGGTGCAGCCGGTCCTGGAGAGTCCGCGCGATCTGTTACTCGCCCATGCCTCGCACTGGCTCGACGGCCGCCATGTGCCGGAGCTCGACCGGGCGCTCGCCGGGCTGCCGCCCGTCGACACCGACCCGCAGGTGCGCTTCCTGCACGCCTGCCGCGCGTATCTGGTCAAGGACTGGGAGCAGCTCGTCCGGCACACCGAGCCGCTCGTGAACGATCCGCTGCTCGGCATCGAGGCCGGGCTCTTCGGCGGCATGGCGCGGGTCCGCCTGGAGATGTACGGGCAGGCCGAGCCGATGCTGTCCGCGGCGCTGATGCGCTGCCGCAGCGAGCAGCCGCAGCGCAAGGAGCTGCGCTACTGGCTGGCGCGCGCCCATGAGGGCACCGGGCGCAGTGCCGCGGCGCTGCCGCTGTACCGGGCGGTGCACCGGGTCGACCCGGCGTTCATGGACACCTCGGCTCGGCTTGCGGCGATCGCCGAGTACGACGGGATCGACGGGGCCGACGAGCCGGCCGGGCTTGCCGCGGTGTCGCTGGCGGGCGGGGCGGGCCTCGGGCAGGACGCCGTGGATGCGCAGTCCGAGGCCGAGCCCCCGCTCGTGCCCGAGCCGCGGTTCGGCGCCGACCCGCAGGCGACGCAGTTCGGCTCCGCCGCCCCGGCATCGCCCGCCGACGGCGTACGGGAGAAGGCGGCCGTACCGTCCCCGTCGGCCCCGCCCCAGTTCCCTGGGGGCCCCACCGACCCGGTGCTGCTCGCCGACGCGCTGGCGGAGCTGGAGCGGATGGTGGGTCTGGAGCCGGTGAAGCGGCAGGTGAAGGCGCTGTCCGCGCAGCTGAACATGGCTCGGCTGCGAGCCGGCCAGGGGCTGCCGGTGCAGCCGCCGAAGCGCCACTTCGTCTTCTCCGGTCCCTCCGGCACCGGCAAGACGACCGTGGCACGCATCCTCGGCCGGGTCTTCTACGCCCTCGGGCTGCTCGGCGGGGACCATCTGGTGGAGGCGCAGCGGTCCGACCTGGTCGGCGAGTTCCTCGGCCAGACGGCGGTGAAGGCGAACGAGCTGATCGATTCCGCGCTCGGCGGGGTGCTCTTCGTGGACGAGGCGTACTCCCTCTCCAACACGGGCTACAGCAAGGGCGACGCGTACGGCGACGAGGCGCTGCAGGTGCTGCTGAAGCGTGCCGAGGACAACCGGGACCACCTCGTGGTCATCCTGGCCGGCTACCCGGAGGGCATGGACCGGCTCCTCGCCGCCAATCCCGGGCTGTCCTCCCGCTTCACGACCCGGGTCGACTTCCCCTCGTACCGCCCCTTGGAGCTCACCGCGATCGGCGAGGTGCTCGCCGCGGCCAACGGCGATCTGTGGGACGAGGAGGCCCTGGACGAGCTGCGCTCGATCAGCGGCCATGTGGTGGACCAGGGCTGGATCGACGAGCTCGGCAACGGCCGCTTTCTGCGCACGCTGTACGAGAAGAGCTGCGCGTACCGGGACCTGCGGCTCTCCGGGTACGCCGGCACGCCGACCCGCGAGGACCTGGCGACGCTGCGCCTTCCGGATCTGATGCAGGCTTACGGTGAGGTCCTCTCGGGCCGCGGCCCCGCGGACCGGGGCCCACAGGACCCGACGCCGATGTGACGCGCCGCCCTCGCCTCTGGCTACCCGGCCCTGGGGCAGGGAGCACCGCCCCCCGCGCGGTGAGCCGGAGTGCCCGTCCTCGGACGCCGGACGGGCTGGATTGTGGCTGGAAGGGGCGGGGTGGGGAAGAGAAACCCCCGCCCCGCCCCCCGGTCAGCCGGCCAGCGCGCGTTCCGGACCCGGCGCCGGGGCGGAGGGGACCGGCACGACCGCCCGGTGGGCGGGGTCGCGGACCTCGCCGACCAGCATTTCCAGCACGTCCTCCAGGGCGACAAGACCCAGCACCCGCCCCGACGCGTCGGCGACCTGCGCCAGATGCGTCGCCGCGCGGCGCATCACCGTCAGGGCGTCGTCCAGCGGCAGCTCGGCCCGCAGCGTGGCCATCGGCCGCCAGATGTGCTGCGGTACGGCCCGCTCGCCGTCCTCCAGGTCGAGGACGTCCTTGACGTGGAGGTAGCCCATGAACGGCCCGTTGCCCTCGCCGCGCACCGGGAAGCGGGAGTAGCCGGTGCGTACGGTCAGCTCCTCGATCTGGCGGGGCGTCACCGACGGCGGCACGGTCACCAGGGCCGAGCGGGCGATGAGGACGTCCGTCACCGGGCGGCTGCCCAGCTCCAGCGCGTCCTCGAGCCGCTCCTGCTCCTCCGGGTCGAGCAGACCCGCCTGGCCCGCGTCCTCGACCAGCTGGCCCAGCTGGTCACTGGTGAAGACCGCCTCGACCTCGTCCTTCGGCTCGACCCGGAACAGCTTCAGCACCAGCCGGGCACACGCCCCGAGTCCCGCCGTCACCGGGCGGCACAGCCGGGCGAAGCCGACCAGCCCCGGGCTGAGCCAGAGCGCGGTCTTCTCCGGGGCGGCCATGGCCAGGTTCTTCGGGAGCATCTCGCCGATGACGAGATGGAGGAAGACGACGACGGCGAGGGCGATGACATAGCCGAGCGGATGGATCAGCGCCTCGGGGACGTGGACGGCGTGGAAGACGGGCTCCAGGAGATGGGCCACGGTCGGCTCGGCCACCGCGCCCAGCGTCAGCGAGCAGACGGTGATGCCGAACTGCGCGGCGGCCATCATCTGCGGCAGGTTCTCCAGACCGAACAGCACCTGCCGGGCCCGCGAGGACCCTTCTACGGCGAGAGGTTCGATCTGGCTGCGCCGTACGGACACGAGGGCGAACTCGGCGCCGACGAAGAAGCCGTTCGCGAGCACGAGCAGCACCGCGAACAGCAGTTGGAGGACGCTCATCGGACTGCCTCCGCCACATCCGCGGTGCGCACCAGCTTGACGCGCTCCGCCCGGTACCGGTCCACCTGGCGAACGGACAGCCGCCAGCCGGGAAGCTCCGCCCTGTCGCCCGGGGCCGGGATCCGGCCGAGCAGATCGGCGACGAGCCCTGCGACGGTCTCGTAGGGGCCGTCGGGCACGTCGAGGCCTATCCGCCGCAGGGTGAGGACCCGGCAGCTGCCGTCGGCCTCCCACGCCGGATTGCCGTCCTCCGGCGCGACCGGGGCCAGCTCGGGCCGCCCGTCGCCCTCGGCGTCGTGCTCGTCGCGGACCTCGCCGACGAGCTCCTCGACGATGTCCTCCAGGGTGACGACCCCGGCCGTGCCACCGTACTCGTCGACGACGACGGCGATCGGCTGCTCGCTGCGCAGCCGCTCCAGCAGCTGCCGCACCGGAAGGGTCTCGGGCACCAGCAGCGGGGGGACCGCGATGCGGCCGACCGGGGTGCGCTGTCGCTGGTGCGCCTGGACGGCCAGCGCGTCCTTCAGATGGACCATGCCGACGACCTCGTCGATGCGTTCCTGGTAGACGGGGAAGCGCGAAAGGCCGGTGGCCCGGGTGAGGTTGAGGACGTCCGCCGCGGTCGCGTCGGACTGGAGCGCGCTCATCTTCACGCGGGGGGTCATCACGTGCTGGGTGGTGAGATGGCCCAGCGACAGGGTCCGTACGAACAGATCCGCCGTGTCCTGCTCCAGCGCACCGGCGCGGGCCGAATGGCGGGCGAGGGAGACCAGTTCGCCGGGGGTACGGGCGGACGCCAGCTCCTCGGCGGGCTCCACGCCGAGCGCCCGCACCAGGCGGTTGGCGACGGCGTTGAGCAGCGCGATGACGGGCCGGAAGGCGGTCGCGAAGCCGTGCTGCGGGCCGGCCACGAAACGGGCGACCTGCAGCGGCCGTGACACCGCCCAGTTCTTCGGGACGAGCTCGCCGACCACCATCTGGACGGCGGACGCGAGCAGCATGCCGATCACCACCGCGACGCCGGGGACGACCCCGTCGGGTATCCCGACCGCCGTGAGCGGTGCGTCGAGCAGCTGTGCGAGCGCGGGCTCGGCGAGCATGCCGACGACGAGGGAGGTGATGGTGATGCCGAGCTGTGTGCCGGACAGCTGGAACGACAGCTCGCGCAGGGCTCGTACGACGCTCCTGGCGCGGACGTCACCTTCGGCGGCGGCGCGCTCGGCGTCCGCGCGCTCCACGGTCACGAGGCTGAACTCGGCAGCCACGAAGAAACCGTTCGCGAGGATGAGAAGGAAGGCCGCGCAGAGCAGCAGTAGCGGGATGATCATGCCGCCGCCTCGCAGAAGGGGGCGGCGCAGGTACTACCGGACGATCCGTCCATTGCTGGAGGGAGTCACTCCTCGGGTCGCAGGTGCCTCACGGGCCACCGTTGGCCACGTGGGTGTGAGGCGGAGGCGCACTCGGCGCCTCCGCATCAAGAGTAATCACGACCCTGCCCCACTGGGCAGGGTCTCAGCCGTTGTCGGTGCCGGTGCCGCGGGCTTCCGCGAGGGCGCGCAGGGCCCGTGCGTCCCGGATGGCGTGCTCGCGTGCGATTCCCGGCTGGATACCGAGGGCCGGCAGGCTGGTTCCGTCACTCAGATCGAGGAAGACCCAGGGGTCACCCGGACGGAGGTTGACACGGAGGATCTCCGCCCACTCGAGCCGACGGCTGCGGGTCAGGTTGACCACGGTGACACCCTGGTCGTCGGCGACGACCTTGGGGCGGCTGAGCAGGGCCAGTACGCCGAAGAAGAGCAGCGCGGTGAGGACGAAGCTGATGCGCTCGCCCGCGGTGAGCTTCTCCAGTGCGAAGGCGACGGCGGTGATCACGGCGAACATCACCGTCCCGACGGACAGCAGGACGACCCGGGTGCGGGTCGGCCTGAAGGTCGTGGGGAGGGCGGGGAGTTCCTGTTGTTCCACTTGTTCCACTTGTTCCGCAGACATGAATCGGGCCGCTTTCAGAGGCGGCAGGCGTGGATCGCCGTGGTCAGGATCGCGCGGGCGCCCAGCTCGTACAGATCGTCCATGATCCGCTGCGCCTCCTTGGCCGGGACCATCGCGCGGACGGCGACCCAGCCCTCGTTGTGCAGCGGGGAGACGGTCGGCGATTCCAGGCCCGGGGTCAGGGCGACCGCCTGCTCCAGGTTCTCGACCCGGCAGTCGTAGTCCATCATCACGTAGCTGCGGGCCACGAGGACGCCCTGGAGGCGCCGCAGGAACTGCTGGACCTTGGGGTCGTCGGCCTTCGCGCCGGTGCGGCGGATGACGACGGCCTCGGAGGTGAGGATCGGCTCGCCGATGACGCCGAGGCCGGCGTTGCGCAGGCTGGTGCCGGTCTCCACGACATCGGCGATGATCTGGGCGACGCCCAGCTCGATCGCCGTCTCGACGGCACCGTCGAGGTGGACGACGGACGCGTCGATGCCGTTGTCGGCGAGGTGCTTGGCGACGATGCCCTCGTACGAGGTGGCGATCGTCAGCCCGCCGAAGTCCTCGACGCCCGCGGCGGTGCCGGGCTTGGTGGCGTAGCGGAAGGTGGAGCGGGCGAAGCCGAGCTGGAGGATCTCCTCGGCGTTGGCTCCGGAGTCGAGGAGCAGATCGCGGCCGGTGATGCCGATGTCGAGGCGGCCCGAGCTG
Organism: Streptomyces sp. NPDC001514; assembly: GCF_053597075.1. Classification (NCBI taxonomy): domain Bacteria; kingdom Bacillati; phylum Actinomycetota; class Actinomycetes; order Kitasatosporales; family Streptomycetaceae; genus Streptomyces; species Streptomyces sp. NPDC001514. The sequence goes on along the minus strand of NZ_JBSFHO010000013.1, from coordinate 118,478 downwards.
ACGTAGATCGCGATGTCGCGGGGGCGCAGATAGAAGAACTCGACCTCGTTCTCCGGGTCGACCAGCACGAGCTCCTTGGAGTCCTTGCGCTGGAGGTAGCCCGCCTCATGGAGCATCTCCCCCGCAGGTCCGGAGAGTGAACCCTTGTTGGGGACGGCGATGCGCAGCATGAGGTGGGCTTCCTTTGCTCGGGAATCGGAGTGGGTGAACCTGATCGGGAGAGGGCGAACCTGCTCGGAGCAGTGTGCTCAGAGATGGGCGTAGACATCGTCCAAGGAGATCCCCCGGGCGACCATCATCACCTGTACGTGGTACAGCAGCTGCGAGATCTCCTCGGCCGCGGCTTCCTTGCCCTCGTACTCGGCGGCCATCCAGACCTCTGCGGCCTCCTCGACGACCTTCTTGCCGATGGCATGGACGCCCTTGTCCACCAGTTCGGCGGTGCGGGAGGTGGCGGGATCGCCGTTGGCGGCCTTGTGCTGGAGCTCGGCGAAGAGCTCCTCGAACGTCTTCTTGGACATGGTGGTCCCACCCTACGCGGAAGTGGGCTCTCCTCAGCGCCAGGGTTCAGATACTGAACGCAGGATGGCCGCGGTGGCGACGGCGGCGGTGACCGCCTCGTGTCCCTTGTCCTCGTTGGAGCCCTCGAGGCCGGCCCGGTCCAGGGCCTGCTCCTCGGTGTCGCAGGTGAGTACGCCGAAGCCGACGGGGACGCCCGTGTCGATGGAGACCTGGGTGAGGCCCTGGGTGACGCCCTGGCACACGTACTCGAAGTGGGGGGTGCCACCGCGGATGACGACGCCGAGCGCGACGATCGCGTCGTAGCCGCGGCCCGCCAGCACCTTGGCGACGACGGGGAGCTCGAAGCTGCCGGGGACCCGCAGCAGGGTCGGCTCGTCGATGCCGAGCTCGTGCAGGGCGCGCAGGGCGCCGTCGACGAGGCCGTCCATGATCTTCTCGTGCCACTGGGCCGCGATGACGGCCACGCGGAGGTCTCCGCAGTTTCGTACGGACAGTTCGGGTGCGCCCTTGCCGCTCACGTGTCTCCTCGAATCCCTGTTCTTACTGGTCCTGCTGTCTTGCTGGTCTTGCTGCTCTTGCTGGCCCTACTGGTCCTACTGGTTGCCGCAGGTGGACGCAGTGGAGGCGTCCAGCCCGGGCAGGTCGTGCCCCATCCGGTCCCGCTTGGTCCGCAGATACCGAAGATTGTGCTCGCCCGCCTGTACCGGCATCGGCTCGCGGCCCTCGACCTTCAGGCCGTGCCGGACCAGAGCGGTGATCTTGTCGGGGTTGTTGGTCATCAGCCGGAGGCTGCGTACGCCGAGATCGTCGAGGATCTGCGCGCCCGCCGCGTAGTCCCGGGCGTCGGCGGGCAGGCCGAGTTCCAGGTTGGCGTCCAGCGTGTCGCGGCCGCGCTCCTGGAGCTCGTACGCCCGCAGCTTGGACATCAGGCCGATGCCGCGGCCCTCGTGGCCGCGGAGATAGACGACCACGCCGCGGCCGACCTCGGTGATGCGCTCCATCGACGCCTGCAGCTGGGGCCCGCAGTCGCACCGCAGCGAGTGGAAGATGTCGCCGGTCAGGCACTCGGAGTGGACCCTGACCAGGACGTCGTCGCCGTCGCCGATGTCGCCGTGGACGAGCGCGACATGCTCGACGCCGTCGACGGTGGAGCGGTAGCCGAACGCCGTGAACGCGCCGTGCGCCGTCGGCAGGTTGACCTCGGCCTCGCGGCGGACGGTGGGCTCGGAGCTGCGGCGGTACGCGATCAGGTCTTCGATGGAGATGATCGTAAGCCCGTGCTTGCGCGCGAACGGGATCAACTCGGGCAGCCGCAGCATCACACCGTCCTCGCCGGCGATCTCGACGATCGCGCCGGCGGGTCGCAGACCCGCGAGCCGGGCGAGGTCGACGGCTGCCTCGGTGTGACCGTTCCGCACGAGCACGCCGCCGGGCTTGGCCCGCAGCGGGAAGACATGGCCGGGGCGCACGAAGTCGGACGGCTCGGCGCTGCCGTTCGCCAGCAGCTGGAGGGTGGTGGCCCGGTCGGCGGCGGAGATGCCGGTGGTCACGCCGTACCGGGGGGCCGCGTCGACGGAGACGGTGAAGGCCGTGCTCATCGACTCGGTGTTGTGCTCGACCATCTGCGGGAGCTGCAGCCGCTCCAGCTCGTCGCTCTCCATGGGCGCGCAGATCAGTCCGCGGCACTCGCTCATCATGAAGGCGACGATCTCGGGCGTGGCCTTCTCGGCGGCGATGACGAGGTCGCCCTCGTTCTCGCGGTCCTCGTCGTCGACGACCACGACGGGCCGGCCAGCGGCGATGTCACGGATGGCCTGCTCGACGGGGTCGAGGGCGAAGTCCTCTGCGTTGTCGTCGGCCGGGTACCAGGTCGGCAGAGCAGTCATGCCGCCGCTCCTTCCAGGGCAGGGGTCGTACGGGACCGGAGCCACCAGTCGCGCATGCCCGACAGGACGAGCACGCCGTAGATGACGTAGACGAATCCGGAGAAGGCGTAGCCGTTGGCGAAGCTCAGCGGTACGCCGACGAGGTCGACCAGCAGCCAGGCGAACCAGAACTCGACCATGCCGCGGGCCTGGGCGTACATCGCGACGAGCGTGCCGACGAAGATGTACGCATCCGGCCAGGGATCCCAGGACAGCTTCGGAAACGCGAGGAACAGGCCGGCCACGGCGACGGTGCCGAGCGCGGCTGCGCCGAGCATGACTCCGCGCTCACGCCAGGAGGCGAAGCGGACGGCGATCTCGCCGTCCTGGGCCTGCTGCCGACCGCGGCTCCACTGCCAGAACCCCCATGCCGCAACGGCCATGACGACAACCTGCTTGCCTGCGCTGCCGGTCAGCGTCGTGGCGAACGCGACGAAGAGGATGGCACCGGACACGAACTGGGCGGGCCAGGTCCATATGGAGCGCCGCCAGCCGAGCGCGAGGGCGATCAGGCCGATGCTGTTGCCGATCATGTCGGACCAGATGACGTGCTGCCCGAAGGCCGTGAACGCCTCGGAGTTGAGCCAGGTCACGGCGCTCACTTGGCGCTCTCCTCGGTCTTGGAGCCGAGCAGCCGCTCGACGTACTTGGCGATGACGTCGACCTCGAGGTTGACCGGGTCGCCCGGCTGCTTGATGCCGAGCGTGGTCAGGGCGAGCGTGGTGGGGATGAGGCTGATCGTGAAGTGGTCCGGACCCGCGTCGACGACGGTGAGGCTGACTCCGTCGACGGTGATGGAGCCCTTCTCGACGACGTACCGGGTGAGGTCCGCGGGCAGCGAGATCTTGACGATCTCCCAGTTCTCGGACGGCGTGCGCTCGACGACGGTGCCGGTGCCGTCGACGTGGCCCTGGACGATGTGCCCGCCGAGCCGGCCGCCGACCGCCATGGGGCGCTCCAGGTTGACCCGGGAGCCGACGGCGAGCGCGCCGAGGCTGGAGCGCTTCAGCGTCTCGGCCATCACATCGGCCGTGAACTCGCCGTCGCCCGTCTCGACGACGGTGAGGCAGACGCCGTTGACGGCGATGGAGTCGCCGTGCTTGGCCCCTTCGGTGACGACGGGGCCGCGCAGGCGGAAGCGGGAGGCGTCGCCGAGATTCTCGACGGCGGTGACCTCACCCAGCTCTTCGACGATTCCGGTGAACACTCAAGCTCCCTTGGGGACGGGCTGAACAGCCGCGGTGATGCGCAGATCGGGGCCGATGCGTACGGTCTCGGTCACGTCGAGCCGCAACGCCTCGGTGATGGTGGAGATTCCGGCGTCGGCGAGGGCCGCGCGGCCCGCGCCGAGGAGTACGGGGGCGAGATAGCCGACGACCTTGTCGACGGCTCCCGCGGAGACGAAGGCCCCGGCGAGGGTCGGGCCGCCTTCGAGGAGTACGGAACGGACGCCGCGCTCGTGCAGGGCGGCCAGCAGGGCGGGCACGGAGAGACCGCTGCCGTCCCTGGGGATCCGTACGACGTCGGGCAGGTCGGTCTTGGCGTCCTCGGCGACCGCGATCAGGGTCGGCGCGGCATCGTCGAGGATGCGGGCGCCGGGCTTGACGGCGGTGGCGTCGGTGTCGACGACGACGCGCAGCGGCTGTACCGCACCGTCGACCCCGCGGACCGCGAGGTGCGGGTCGTCGGCGAGGGCGGTGCCGGATCCGACGACGACGGCGTCGGCCTCGGCGCGCAGCCGGTGCACGTCGGCGCGGGACTCGGGCGAGCTGATCCAGCGGCTGGTGCCGTCGGCGGCGGCGATGCGGCCGTCGAGGGTGGCGGCGTACTTCCACAGGACGTAGGGCCGGCCGAGGCGTACGGAGGTGAGCCAGGCGATGTTGCCCGCTTCGGCCTCGTCCTCGAGGAGCCCGGACTCGACGTCGATCCCGGCCGCCCGCAGGGTGTCGGCGCCGCCGGTGGCCTGCGGGTTCGGGTCGGCGACTGCGTACACGACCCGCGCGACGCCGGCTTCGACGAGTGCCTGGGCGCAAGGACCGGTGCGGCCGGTGTGGTTGCAGGGTTCGAGGGTGATGTATGCCGTGCCGCCGCGGGCGCGTCCGCCCGCGGCACGGAGGGCGTGGATCTCGGCGTGCGGGCCGCCGGCGCGCTGGTGGAACCCCTCGCCCACGGGCTGTCCGGACGCGTCGGTGATGACGCACCCGACGACCGGGTTGGGGCTGGTGGAGCCGAGTCCGCGGGCGGCGAGCTCAACGGCTCGGTGCATCGCGTCTGCGTCGGCTGTGGTGGCCACCGGGTCCTCCTGCCTCTTCGGGCACGGACTCCGGGGCTGTCGATGACGACAGAGAAAGCGGGACAACGCCTCACGGGAACGCCGAGCCCGACGGAACCGACCGTCCTCGGGAACTCCCGCGAGGACGATCAGCCACAGACGGCCGGCAGACCACGAGGGTCGCCCGCCGCGCACTGCCTCCCATCCGGACTTTCACCGTCGGTCCAGGAATTTCACCTGGTCAACCGTCCGCTGGATGCGGACGGGTCGCGGACTGTAACCGCCGGTTCGGAATTACACCGACCCCGGAGTGCGCTGCTGCTGATACAGGGCCAGTGTGCCACGGCTGGTCGTGACCTATGCAGGCGAACCGGTGTGGGGTGGCTCACAACCGACGGCGACGGGACCGTCACTCCGGGCATGGGCACATCACCGAGGATCCGCCCACTGGGAGTGGAGGTGGCCTTCTGCGGGGAACGCGGGCGGCAGCGCCGGCAGTGCGGAACGCAGGGCGAACCGGGATTTCTCCGCGACGCGGCACGACGCCGGGTTGCCCACGGCGTGGATCAGATCGAGCCGCTCCAGCGGCGTCGTCCGGCGCAGACCGAAGGCCCACTGCGAGACGGCCGACAGGGCACGTGGCGCGACCCCACGCCCTCGCGCCTGCGCCGCGACCCAGTAGCCGACCTCGGCCGAGTTCTTGTCCGGGTCCAATTCCTTCACCACGACCTGGCCGACCGGTCTGCCGAAGTCCTCGTCCCCGCCGGTCCGTTCCGGGCTCCGCCCCGGACTCCGTTCCAGGACGGCGAAGCTGAACCGGGCGCCTGCGGACCACTGGCTCATCTGCTCGTCGATCCATCGGCGAGCGTCCGGCTCGCCGTCGATCCGCGTCTTCAACCAGCGCCGAAGGACCGGGTCCTGATGCGCGGCAGCGACTGCTTCCGCGTCGTCGGCACACCACGGACGCAGCCGCAACGGCGGAGCGGAAGCAGTTCCCTCCGCCGACAGCACCACAGACATCCCGCTCCCCCACTCACTCCGACCGGTGATCGACAACCTATCGCCGCGCCCTCGCGACGATCAGGCCTCGCGCGCGCCACCCGTCAATGGGCAACCGCTTTCGGCCAGTTCAAGCCAGGCGCCATGGGATTGATCCAGACCTATTGACCGGAGTGGTCTAGTCCTCTTACTCTCACCGTCACCTCCCGGAGAGGACCGGCCGGTGCGTACACACCGGGACCCAACACGACGCATTCCCCCGCCTGTTGGCCCTCGGCGGGTGACACATGCGCCCGCGAGAACGCCCGGCGGCGGTTCCCGGCCCTTGCCGCCGCCGGGTCCCCGGCCCCAAGGGCCACGCCCGGCCCCGGCACGCCTGTCCGTCGTCTGTCAGGCTGGTTCCATGACCACGATGCTGGTGACCGGCGGTACGGGAACGCTGGGCAGGCATGTCGTCGCCCGGCTCGGCGAGCTGGGCCACGACGTCCGCGTACTGAGCCGGCATTCGGCCGCGTACCCCGTCGATCTGCGCGACGGGGCCGGGCTCGACGCCGCGGTGGCGGGTGTGGACGTGGTCGTCCACTGCGCGTCGACGCGGACCGGCGGGGACGAGCAGGCCGCGACCAATCTCGTCGCGGCGGCGAAGCGGGCGGGGGTCGGGCATCTCGTGCTCATCTCGATCGTCGGGGTGGATCGCGTGCCGCTCGGCTACTACGCGACGAAGCTGAGGGTCGAGAAGATCATCGAAGGGTCCGGGATCGGCTGGACGGTGCTGCGCACCACCCAGTTCCACGACCTGGTGTTCACGATCCTGCACAGTGCGGCGAAGCTGCCGCTGATGCCGGTGGCGTCCGGCGTACGGATCCAGCCGGTCGAGACCGCCGAGGTCGCGGCCCGGCTCGCGGAACTGGCCGCGGGTACCCCGGCGGGCCGTGTGGCGGACATGGGCGGGCCCGAGGTGCGCACGCTGAGCGAGCTGGCGCGGCTGTATCTGCGGGCGACCGGACGCCGCCGCGTGCTGGTGCCGCTGTGGGTCCCGGGCCGGACGTTCCGTGCGCTGCAGCGCGGCTTGAACCTGGCGCCGGACCAGGCCGTGGGCAAGCGCACCTTCGAGGACTTCCTGCGCGAGCGGGCCCGCACGGCGGACTAGGCACCCGAGCCCTGTCGCACCGGGGCGGGCGGATCGCCCTGCGCCGCCCTGCCGGCGAACCGGGGCGCCCCGTCCGGCCGATCCTGCCGGGCTCGCACGCCGGAGCGCGTGAGTCCCGCCTAGCGCACCGTCGTGTAGAGGTCGTCCTGCGCCGCCTCGCGGGCGGTGAGCAGGGCGCCTCGGAGGACGCCCGCGCCGCCGAGTGCACCGGGGCGGACCTCGGTCCTGAGCGGAGACATCTCGTTCAGCCGCCGCTCGACCCGGGTCGCGAGCGCGGCCCCGCCGGCGTGCCCGATCTCGCCGCCGAGGACGACGCAGCCCGGGTCGAGCACGGCGACGGTCGCGGCGACGCCGATCGCGACGCGCTCCGCCAGCGCGTCGAGGAAGGCCTCCGCGGGCGCGGGCTCGGGGAGCGGCGCACCCGAGCGGTCCGGCACGGCGGCTGTCGCCGCCCGCACGGCCTGTTCGGCGTCGCCGCGCAGGCCGTACCGCTCGGCGAGTCGGGCCACCGCCGCGCCGCCCGCCAGGGAGTGGAAGCCGCCGTCGCATCCGTCGGCGCTGGGGAGGCCGCCCGTGCCCGGGACCGGGAGGAAGCCGATCTCGCCCGCGCCGCCCGAGGCGCCGCGGCGCAGGCGGCCGTCGAGGAAGAGCGCGGCGCCGATGCCCTGGCCGAGCCAGAGGAGGATGAAGGTGTCGCGGTCGCGGGCGGCGCCGAGGCGCTGTTCGGCGACTGCGGCGAGGTTGGTCTCGTTCTCGACGAGCACGGTGGCGGGAAGCCGTTCCTGCAGGGCGGCGACGAGTCTGCGGTGCCAGGCGGGCAGGCCGGTGGAGTCCCGCAGCTCGCCCGTGGCGGGGTCGATGAGACCCGGCGCCCCGATCCCGACGCTGTGCAGCTGCGCCACGCCCGCCTCGCGCGCCGTGCGCTCCAGCAGCGCGACGGCCTGCTCGACCGCGGGGTCGGTGCCGGTGTCGTGGCCGATCGGGAGGGTCGCATCGGCGAGCGTGCCACCGAGGAGGTCGGCGACCACCACCGAGACGCCGTGGGTACGCACATCGAGGGCCGCCAGATGCGCCCGGTCGGCGACGATCCCGTACAGCCTGGCGTTCGGACCGCGGCGCTGCTCGCCGGCCTCGCCCACCACGTGGACCAGCCCCGACCCCTGCAGCCGCTCCACGAGGTCGGCGACGGTGGGGCGGGAGAGTCCGGTCAGGGTCTTCAGCTGACCTGCCGTCAACGGGCCCTCGTCCTGCAGCAGTCGCAGGGCGAGCCGGTCGTTGATGGCCCGTGCGGTGCTCGGGGATGCGGGCATGCCGGGAATCCTTCCAGATCCGCGCTGCCACTCTATTTATCAGGCAGGGTTCCTGATAGTTTACGTCGCATGTCGACCGAACCCGCGTACAGCGCCCAGCGGCTCAGGCGGGCGCGCTACGCCGTGGCCGCCGTCTTCTGTGTGCACGGTGCCGTGACCGGCAGCTTCGCCACCCGTATCCCCTGGATCCAGGACCATGCCGGGGTCGGGGCGGGCCAGCTCGGCCTGGCGCTCGCATTCCCGGCGATCGGGGCGTCCCTCGCGATGCCGCTCGCCGGGGCGATCAGCCACCGGTTCGGCGCGCGCACCGCGCTGCGCGGGCTGCTCGCGCTGTGGACGCTCGCCCTCGCCCTCCCCGCGCTCGCCCCCACTGTGTACGCCCTCTGTGCAGCACTCTTCGTCTTCGGCGCCACCGCCGGCATGTCCGACGTCGCGATGAACGCCCTCGGTGTCGAGGTCGAGAACCGCCTGGACCGCTCGATCATGTCCAGCCTGCACGGCATGTGGAGCGTGGGCGCCCTGATCGGCTCGGCGGCCGGCACGCTCGCCGCGCACCTCGGCAGCGACGCCCGGTTCCACCACTTCGCCGCGTCCGCCGTGCTCACCGCCCTGGGACTGCTGGCCTGTCAGGGCGTCCTGGACCTGCGCAGCACCCCGGACGAGGAGCCTCCGCCACGCTTCGCGCTGCCGCCGCGCTCCGCGGTGCTCATCGGGGCGATCGGGTTCTGCGGGGTGTTCGCGGAGGGTGCGAGCCTGGACTGGTCGGCGGTGTACCTGCGGGACGAGCTGGGGACGTCGGCGGGGCTCGCGGCGGCGTCCACCACCGCGTTCGCGCTGACGATGGCGGTGGCCCGGCTGCTCGGCGACCGGGTGGTGGACCGCTTCGGCCCGGTCCGTACCGTGCGCGTCGGCGGCGTCCTGGCGACGGCCGGCGGGGTCCTGGTCGTCCTGGCGCCGCACCCGGTGGCCGCGATGGCGGGCTTCGGGTGCATCGGGCTCGGCATCGCGGTCGTCGTGCCGCTGGCCTTCGCCGCGGCGGGGCGCAGCGGGACGAACCCGAGCCAGTCGATCGCGGGCGTCGCGACGATCACGTACACCTCGGGGCTGATCGCGCCGTCCGCCATCGGGGGAATCGCGGATATGACGTCGCTGGTGGTGTCGTTCGGGCTGGTGACCGTGCTGGCGTTCGGGCTGGTGCTGGGGGCGGGGGTGCTGCGGGGCAGCGCGCGGGGGGCGGATCCCGCCACGTCCGCGTTGGCCCCGAAGGCGGCGGCGCCGGAGATCCGGGCCTGACGGTGGCCGCCCGACCTGCTCTGCGCCTGGCTGTCGCCCGGTCAGCGAAAGACCGGGAACAGGCCGGGGACGCGATGTGTCTGCTGCGGCGCACTCCCTGAGGACTGTGCGACCGGGCCCGTGCGGCGGCGGCACGGGGCCCGGTCGCGGGCCCTGCGGAGTGTGCTCGTCAGCCCAGCTTCTTCACCTGGGCGTCGATGACGGTCTTCGGCTGCTCCGCCTTGCCGGCGAGGCTCTGAGCGTGGAAGGTCGCGAGGGTTCCCCCCTTGCGGACCGCGACGAGATGCGTCACACCGGTCTCCCCGTCCAGGTCCACGGTGATGGTGAAGGCGACGGCTTCGTCCCCGGCGGTGTAGGCAGCGGGCTCGACCTTGGTGAAGTTCGTCTTCTCGGCGCCGGCGACCAGGGCGAACCCGTCGGCGCAGTCCGCTCCCGCCTTCTTGATGGCCGCGAACGCGTCCGCCGCGCCCTCACCGTCGTACGAGCCAAGGGTGTCGGCCGTGACCGTCGCACCGAGTGCCCCGAGGCCGGCCAGCGCCTTCTCCTCGGGCGAGGCGTCGGCGTCCGGCGCCTTGGGGACGGCGACGATCTTGCGCGTCGCGGTCGCGCCGGGCGTCCCGGCGGCGCGCAGCGCCATGACGTCGACCAGGGGCTTGCACTCGGCCTTGTCGCTGGTGACGGTCTTCGCCGCGGCGATGTCCGCTGCAGTGGCCTTGGAGAACTTGTGGCCCTGGAGGTCGCCCTCGGCCAGGATCAGCTCGTCCAGCTCTGCCTGGGACAAGGCCTTCGCAGCCGACGCGGCGGGCGCGCCGCCCTTCGGCTCGTCCTTCGCGGCCGGGTCCCCGGAGCCGCAGGCACCGACGAGCAGGGCCAGCGATACGGCGGACGCGGAGACGGCGGTGCGGCGGACAATGGTGCGGCGCATAGAGCTGCTTCCTTCTGGATCAGTGAACAACGTTCCCCCCGCGCGCAGTTCACCGTGCAGTGCTCCGGCGGAGTTGTTGTGAGCTGCTCAAACCTATGTCCGCGCCCCCTCCGGAGATCGGTGAAGGACCCGCCTCGCCCTGACTGTGATCATGGTGCAATCGCACCTGTACGCAACCGAGATGCCGATCTGCACAACCCCACCCGTCCCCGGTCGCGCACCGTTCACGAACGGAACCGGAGCCTCACGCTCCCCGTACGATTGCGAGGATCCCGACGATTGCGAGGATCCAGGAACCCTTGGAAGCGGAGCCCGTATGAACCTCGGCGTGCGCTGGAGCCTGCACGGCGACGGACAAAACCCCGCACCCGGAGCCGTGGTTCGCCCCGACGGTTCGGCGCGTCGTTCGTGGCACCGGGCGACGGCACCCGAGAGCAGGCCCCGTACGAACGGATCACCGCCGAGCAGTTCGCCACCTACGAGGTGAATGGGCGGCGGCAGTCAGCCGGTCGCCAAGTCGTAGGCGTAGTCCGGAGTGAAGGTGCCCGCCTCGCCCTTGCAGCCGTCCGACTCCCCCGGAAGCTTGATCCACAGGTAGGCGTCGATCCGGGACTCGCCGGTCTCGGTGGTCGGCGTCCGCCCGAGCGCCCGGCCCTCCGGGTCGCACCACGTCCCCGGCTCCGGCGGGCCGTTGCCGTTACGGCTGGTGTCGATGACGGCGCCCAGACGCGCCGGGCCGCCGAGCGCGGCGAGCACCTCGCGGGCGTACCGCGCCTCGTCGGCGGTGCGGTGGAAGTTGGACACGTTGGTAAAGATGCCGTCGCCGCTGTTGGCGACGCCGGCCGCGCGCAGCTGGGCGGCCTGTTCCGGGGCGGAGTTCCAGCCGGAGTGGCCGGCGTCGAAGTAGACCTTCGCCTTCGGGTTCGCGGCCTTGAGGGTGCGTCCGGCGCGCGCGAGCGAGGCGTAGCGCGCGGCCCGTTCGCTGTCGGACAGACAGTCGGCGAGGGCGATCGAGTCGGGTTCGAGGATCACGATGACCGGTGCGCCGCCAAGTCCCCCTGCGAACTCACGTATCCAGCGGTCGTAGGCGGCGAGGTCGGGCGCCCCGCCCTGCGACGCGCCGCCGCAGTCCCGGTCGGGGATCGCGTACGGCACGAGGACCGGGACGCGGCCCGCTGCCGCCGCGCCCGCCGTCACCGAGCGCACCTGGCCGGCGATCTCGCCGGGGTTGTGGGCGACGAACCAGACCGCGGCCGGCTGGGCGGCGATCCGTGACTCGATCACCGGCCTGCGCGGATCGCCCGGGTTGGCCCGTACCCAGTCGAGGGCCTGCGACTGCGGATGGCGGTACAGCCGGGCGCCCGCGGTCGATGTCTCCGTATCCGCGGACCGGCGGGGCGGGGACTTCGCGGGCGTCTTCGGCGATGCGGCGGGCGAGGACGGCGGAGCCGTGGGCGGGGAGGGCGACGGGCTGGGACGGGCGGGCAGCGGAACGGTCAGCGGTGAACTGCTCGCCTCCGGCCGTGCCGCGTCGTTCGCGTCGTCGCCGCCCGCCGCGGACACCAGTCCGGTGACGGTGCCCACGGCCACCACGGCCGAGGCCGCGACGGCCATGACTCCGTGGCGCGCCACGCGGCGCCGCTCGATCCGTTCCGTCCGGCGCTGTGTGCGTACGCCTGACACCGTTGCATTCCCCCCTCGCACCGAGGCTCCCCCTGAGCCTCCTGAGCCTCTCCTGGTGGCCGCCCGTCGTCCGGTCCTTCCCCCGTTCCGGGGAAGCCCCGGGCCGGGCGGCACCTGCCCGAGCCTACGACTGGGACGCTGCTCCCATGGCGCAGATCGACCATTTCGGAACAGACTCCGCGGCCCGGACCGATTCCGGCAGCCCTTCGGTCGGCTCGGTGCTGGCGCGCATGCGGGCGCTCCGCTCGGGCTGGCCGGCGAAGGACGGGGTCGCGGTCTTCAACGGGATGTACCTGACGGTCACGGAGGAGGTCGGCCGGCGCATCGGCCGCGGCGAGTTCCCCGACCGGCGGGCGGCCGTCACGCTGGCCGTTCTCTTCGCCGAGCGCTATCTCTCCGCCGTCGGCACGGTCGCCGCGGGTGGTCGGCCGCCCGCCTGCTGGCGGCCGCTGTTCCAGTACCGCCGTCATCCCGGCGTACGCCCGCTGCAGTTCGCGATGGCCGGGATCAACGCGCACATCGGGCACGATCTCGCGCTGGCCGTCGTGGACACCTGTCGTACGCTCGGCTGCGAACCACCGGAGCTGGAGGGGGAGTTCGACCGCGTGGGTGACATCCTCACGATGCTGGAGGAGCGCATCCGCGAGGACCTGATGCCGGGGCCCGATCTGCTCGAGGTCGCCGATCCGCTCACCCATCTGCTGGGCTCATGGAGCCTGGAGCGGGCCCGGGACGGCGCCTGGTCGGCGGCGCGGCTGCTCTGGCGCATCCAGGAAGTCCCCGGACTGGCCGATGAGTTCACCGAGAGGCTGGACACGGGTGTCGGGCTCGTCGGGCGCTGCCTGCTCACCCCCTGGCCCTGACGCACCCTGACGTGAAGGAGTGGACATGGCGATCCGGCTCGGGCTCGGGCTCCCGCAGATGAGGCAGTACGACATCGGCCGCGACATCCCCGCGGTGGCCAGGGCGGCCGAGGAGATGGGCTACGCGAGCCTGTGGGCGTTCGAGCGGATCCTGTTCCCCGAGCCCGCGACCCAGGGACTGTACGGCGTGCCCGGCCTCCCCTGGCCCGACCAGTACCGCAATGTCGCCGAACCGACGGTGTCGCTGACCCTGGCCGCCGCCGCGACCGGCCGGGCGCGGCTGGGTACGAGTGTGCTGATCGCGCCGCTGCACATCCCCTTCCAGCTGGCGCGTACGCTCGCCACGCTCGACGCGGCGAGCGGCGGCCGGGTCGTCGCCGGTTTCGGCACCGGCTGGTCCCTCGACGAGTACGCCGCTGCGGCGGTCGCCCCGTTCGAGAAGCGCGGCGCGGTCCTCGACGAGCTGCTGGACGTGTGCCGGGCGGTGTGGGGGCCGGACCCGGTCGCGTACGAGGGCGAGCTCACCACCGTCGCGCCCTCCGTGGTCGGCCCCAAGCCGGCCCGGCCCATTCCCGTCCTGCTGCCCGCGTTCAGTCCGCGGTCCAGGCGCCGGCTCGTCGACCGGGCGGACGGCTGGATGCCGGTCGCGAGGGGCCCGCGGCAGCTGGCCGACGACTGGCGGCGCGTTCAGGACATGGCCGCCGAGCGCGGCCGCGAACGACCCCTGGAGGTCGTCGTACGGGCCAATGCGGCCTACCGCGCGAAGCCGCTGGAAGGCAGCGACCGTCAGCCGTTCCACGGCAGCGTCGACCAGATCGTCGAGGACCTCGCGGCCCATTCCGCGCCCGGTCCGGACGAGTTCCTCGTCGATCTGCAGGGCACCACGCGGGACGCGGAGGAGCTGAAGGACGTCGCGGCGGCGGTGTACGAGGGCGTGCGGGCCGCGGGGATCTGAGGGCACGCGGATCCGGCGGACGAACGGAGCCGCCGTCGGCCGGGGTCTCCGGCCGACGGCGGCTGATGCGACCACCCGGGGCCGACCGGGTCGCGGTCGGCGGCGGGGGTTCGTTCACGGGGACCCGCGATCACGGGTCCGTTCGGGCTCCTCGAGGAGACTGCTCAGTCTTCCGGGAGCTCCACCGGGGCGATCTCGTCGAACACGTCGCCCGGGCCGGGGTTGCTCGCGTCGGTGGCACCGCCGAGGTGGTGCATCACACCCCACACGGCGTTGAGCGCGGTCTGCACCGCACCCTCGGCCCAGCCGGCCGTCCACGAGATGTCGTCGCCGGCGAGGAAGATGCCGCGCTTGTCGGCGGGCAGCCGGTCCTGCATGAAGTGCGTGAACAGGCGCCGCTGGTAGCGGTAGTGACCCGGCAGATTGGCCTTGAAGGCGCCCATGAAGTAGGGCTCGTTCTCCCAGGACACGGTCACCGGGTTGCCGATGATGTGCTTGCGGATGTCGACCTTCGGGTAGATCTCGCCGAGCGACTTGAGCATGACCTCCATCCGCTCGTTCGCGGACAGCGGCAGCCACTTGAGGCTGTCGTCGCACCACGTGTACGAGAGGCAGATGACGGCCGGCTTGTCGGGGCCGTCGTCCAGGAGGTACGTGCCACGCGTCATCCGGTCCGTCAGCGTCATCGACATGACGTCACGGCCGGTCTCCTCGTCCTTGTCCAGCCAGAACGGCCGGTCGACCGGGACGAAGAGCTTGCTGGACTCCATGTAGTGGGTCCGCTCCATCGCCGTCCAGTGGTCGATGGGGAAGAGGGAGTCGTCACAGGCGATCTTGGACAGCAGCATCCAGGACTGCGCCGTGAAGATCGCCGACTGGTACGTGCGGATGTCGCCGGACGCGTCCGTGACCGTGATCCGGTTGCCGGCGGTGCGGTGCAGGCGGGTCACGGCCGGGCGCGGCTCGCCGTCCACGTGCAGCGACTTCAGCGACGTGCCCTGCGCCCAGTGCACGATCTTCTCGGGCTCGCGCTCCCACAGCCGCAGCGGCAGCTGCTGCGAGCCGCCGACGATGCCGCGGTGGTGGTCGTCGGCCTCGGTGTAGACGACGCGGAGGATCTCCAGGATGGAGTTGGGGAAGTCGGTGTCCCAGCCGCCGGTGCCGAAGCCGACCTGGCCGAAGATCTCGCGGTGCCGGAAGGACTTGAAGGCCTCGGAGTCGCAGAGGAAGCCGTAGAAGGTCTGGTTGTCGAGCTTCTCGACGAGCTTCGCCCAGATCTCGCGGATGCGCGGGACGTCGCGCTCGCGCATGGCGCGGTTCATGTCGGAGAAGTCCGCGCCCTCCTCCAGGCAGGCGTTCCACGCGTTCATCACGTCGCGGTAGACCTGCGGCAGGTCGTCGATGGTCTCCGCGTAGTGCGACTCACCCTTGAGGTCGACGACCGTCGAAGGGGTGGACTCGGCGAGCGGGTTGGGGAACGGCCTGGTCTCCAGGCCCACCAGGTCGATGTAGTGCTGCAGCGCCGTCGACGACGGCGGGAAGCGCATGGCGCCCATCTCGGCGGTCAGCTGCTCTCCACCGGGGGTGCAGCCGTCGAAGCCGACCGTGCGCAGCCGTCCGCCGATCTGGTCCGCCTCGTAGACGACCGGCTTGAGGCCCATCTTCATCAGCTCGTACGCGGCGATGATGCCGGAGAGCCCGCCGCCGATCACGGCGACCTCGGTGCCGTGCTCGGTCGCGGGTATCTGGCCGAGACCCGCCGGGTGGGCGAGGAAGTCGTCGTACGCGTACGGGAAGTCCGGCCCGAACATGGTGATGGGCGGCTGCGCGTCGGTGTGCGGGACGGCGGTGGGCACCGTGGACGTCATGGGGTGTTGCTCCTGGTCGGGCGGCGGGACGAGAGGTCTTAGCGGGCGAGCGGCGCGTACAGGCCGGGGCGGCGGTCGCGCAGATACGGATTGGTGGCGCGCGAGGCGGCCAGGAAGTCCGGGTCGGCGTCGCCGATCACCAGCTCCTCGCCGTGGCCGGCGCGGGCCCGGGCGATGCCGTCGGGGCCCGCGAGGCAGCTGAGGCCGACGAAGTCGAACTCGCCCTCGGGTCCGGTCCTGTTGACGTACGCGACGTACATCTGGCTCTCGAAGGCGCGCACCGGGACGAGCTTCTCGGCGACGAACTGGAAGGGGTGCATCTGTGCGGTCGGCACCACCAGCAGATCGGTCCCGGCGAGGGCGTGGGCGCGTACGTTCTCCGGGAACTCGACGTCGTAGCAGATCAGGATGCCGATCCGGAGGCCGCCGAGCTCGGCCTGGACGACGGGCTCGTCGCCGGGCGTGAACCACTCCTGCTCGAAGCAGCCGAAGAGATGGGTCTTGCGGTAGTTCGCGAGGCGCGTGCCGTCGGGGCCGATCAGCTGCGCCGCGTTGTACACGAGCTCCGTCTGCTCACCGCTGCCGCGCTCCGGGTAGCCGTAGAGGACGGCGATCCCGTGGCGTACGGCGATCTCGGCGACGGCCTGCGCGGAGGCGCCGTCGGCGGGCTCCGCGAGGCGGTGCACATCCGCGCCGATCGCGTACCCGGTGAGGAACATCTCCGGGCAGATCAGCAGCCCGGCGCCCGCGGCCGCGGCGCGGGCGGCGTGCGCGTCGAGGATCTCGAGGTTCTTCACGATGTCGCCGGGGGTCCCGGAGCTCTGGAGCAGGGCGGTGCGCAGCGGCGGCATGGACCTACCTCGGGAAGGGGGTGGGTGAGGGCGTCAGGGCGACGTCAGAAACGGTACGTTCCGGCGCTCTGCCCGGACAAGGCGCGACCGTTGCGGACCGAGTGTCGATCCGTTGCGCGAATGCCGGGGTCGGCGGCGATTCGTTGCGCGTGCCCCGCGGGCCCCGGCGCCCCAGGGGTGTCCGGTGGATCAGGCTGGATCCGCGAGCGCCCGCCGCGGAGCGGCCGATGCCACTGCTGCAGCTTCGGATCCAGGCGGAGGTCGGGGGTCCCCCCGCCGAAGGCAGGGGGAGAAATCGACGCGGTGGGGGCACCTCCCGTGCCCGAAGGGCTACGGGGGAGTCGGTGACCGACGACAACGCAGGAGACGGAGTCGCAGGGCGTCGCGGGCCCAGCAGGATCCGCCGCACACCCGCTAGCCGGGTGAACCCGACGAGAAGCGCCTGAGCAGCGGGGACAGCACCAGCACGGACTTGGTCCGCTCGACGTACGGTTCGCCCGCGATGCGCTCCAGCACGCGCTCGAAGTGACGCATGTCGGAGGCGAAGACCTGGACGATCGCGTCCGCCTCACCGGTGACGGTGGAGGCGGACGCGACTTCCGGGTAGCGCTCGAGGCCGCGCTTGATGGTCTCGGGCGAGGTGTTGCTGCGTGCGTAGATCTCGATGAAGCCCTCGGTCTCCCAGCCGAGCGCGGCCGGGTCGACGCGGACGGTGAAGCCGGTGATGGCTCCCTCGGCCCGCAGCCTGTCCACGCGCCGCTTCACAGCGGGCGCGGACAGGCCGACGAGCGAGCCGATGTCGGCGTAGGAACGACGGGCGTCCTCGGCGAGGGCGTGGACGATGCGTTCGTCGAGATCGTTCAGTCGCACAGGGGGTGGATCACTTCTCTGCAGTTGCCAACCGGGAACGGCGCAGGCCGTACAGGAAGTAGAACACGAGCCCCGCGACCATCCAGCCACCGAACCAGACCCACGTGATGGCCGGGAGGCTCCACATCATGTACGCGCAGAACAGGAAGCCCAGGATCGGGGTGACCGGGAAGAGCATCACCCTGAAGGTGCGATTCATCTCCGGGCGCTTGTAACGCAGGATGATCACGGCCACGTTGACCAGGGCGAACGCGAAGAGCGTGCCGATGCTGGTGGCGTTGGCCAGCTCACCCAGCGGGATGAAGGCCGCGAGGGCACCGCAGAAGAGCGAGACGATCACCGTGTTGGCGCGCGGGGCGCCGGTGCGCGGGTTCACCTTGGCGAACACCTTCGGCACCAGACCGTCGCGGGACATCGCGAACAGGATGCGGGTCTGGCCGTACAGCACGGCGAAGACGACCGACGCGATGGCGACGACCGCGCCCGCGGCGAGCACCACGCCCCAGAAGCTCTGGCCGGTGACGTCCTTCATGATCTGGGCGAGCGCCGCCTCGGTGCCCTCGAAGTCCTGCCACGGCATGGCGCCGACGGCGACCAGCGCGACCAGGCAGTAGAGCACCGTGACGATGAGCAGCGACAGCATGATCGCGCGCGGCAGGTCCTTCTTCGGGTTCTTGGCCTCTTCACCGGCGGTGGAGGCGGCGTCGAAGCCGATGTACGAGAAGAAGAGCGTGGCCGCGGCGGCGCTGATCCCGGTGACGCCGAGCGGCGCGAGCGGGGCGTAGTTGCCGGCCTTGATGCCCATGAAGCCGATGCCGATGAAGAGCACCAGCGTGACGATCTTCACCGCGACCATGATCGTGTTGACGCGGGCGCTCTCCTTGGCGCCGCCCATCAGGAAGACCATGGCGAGGAGCACGACGACGAGGGCCGGGAGGTTGATGTAGCCGCCCTCGCCGAGCGGTGCCGAGACCGAGGCGGGGATGGTGACGCCGATCGTGCCGTCGAGCAGCTCGTTGAGGTACTCGCCCCAGCCGACCGCGACAGCCGCGACCGAGACGCCGTACTCCAGCACGAGGCACCAGCCGCAGACCCAGGCGATGAGCTCGCCCATGGTCGCGTACGAGTACGAGTACGAGGAGCCGGACACCGGGATGGATCCGGCGAGCTCGGCGTACGACAGCGCCGAGAACAGGGCGGTGAGGCCGGCGACGACGAACGAGATCGCGACGGCGGGACCGGCCAGCGGGGTGGCCTCGCCGAGCACGACGAAGATGCCGGTGCCGAGCGTCGCACCGATGCTGATCATGGTCAGCTGCCACATGGTGAGCGAGCGCCGGAGCGTGCCGCCCTCACCCTGGCCGCCCTCGGCGACGAGAGTCTCGACGGGCTTGCGGCGCATGAGACGGCTGCCGAGGCCGCTCTGCGGGCCCACGGGGCCCGGCTGGGGAGTGACGGGTGGCGCTGCGCCGTGATCCAACACTGAAGGAGGCTCCTTATCGCTGCCTATCGGGAGGCGGCGACCGCGGCGGATCCCCGGGGATGCGGGCATGACCGAGCAGCCCTGAGCGGGGGGATTCGCCGAGCAGGCGGTCCCCGCCACTCCACGTACAGCGAGGACCTTACGAGGCGGGCCGTCCTGCTCGTAATGCATGAGCCTTGCGCATCCGTGCAAGATCGTTGCGTGGTTCCGGCGGCAACGGAGGAACGTTGCACAGCTGCGCAAAAGCGTTCAGATCTCACGCAGACGGTCGACTATTTCGCGGAGCAGCGACGGGTCGTGGGAACCCCGGTGAGCGGGCGGAGCGGAGATCCGGACGAGCCCCGCCTCGACGAGGTCGACGAGCAGGACGCGGACGACGGTGAGCGGCAGATCCGCGTCGGCCGCGACCTCGGCGACCGGGCGCGCACTGCGGCGCACCAGCTCCAGCAGTGAACTGCGGGCATGGTCGAGCCGCTGCTCGGGCCGGTCCCCCGCCACGTCCAGCGCCGTGACCCGCGACATCAGGTCGATGCGGTGCTCGGCGGCGGGACGGGTCCGGCCCCGGGTCACGGTGTACGGCCGCACCATGGACCCGGTTTCGTCCTCGTACCAGTGCTCGCTCACGGACTCAGGCGCCGGGTGCCTCGGGGAGCGTGCGCGCGGGTACGGCCATGTGCCGGCCGACGCGCCTGACCAGCAGGGTCATCTCGTGCGCGAGCTGTCCGACGTCGGTCTCGATGTCGGACAGCACGGCGAGCCGGCTGCCGTCGCCGGCGGGGGTGATGAAGAGATAGGCGCCGTCGAGCATGACCATGGTCTGCCGCACCTTCCCGGCCTCGAATCGGGACCCGGTCTCCTTGGCGAGGCTGTGGAACCCGGCGCACACGGCGGACAGGTGCTCGATGTCACGCGCCGGCATTCCGCGGGAGGCGCTGGTGACGAGCCCGTCGGCGGTCAGCAGTACGGCCTGCCGGACGTGGTCGGTCCTGGCCACCAGCTCGTCGAGCAGCCATCCGAGATCGCCCGCGCCGGTCTGCTCGGCCTGCTCGGCTTGCTCGGTCTGCTCGGTCTGCTCGGTCTGCTCGGTCTGCTCGCGATCGTCACGGTTGCTCGGGTCACCCATCGTGGCCCCGCCCTTCGCTCGTACTCTCCGGCCCGGCCGGCTCGCCCTTGCGCCCCCGGTCGAGCCCTCGCTGAAACGCCCCGAAGATCGCCCGCATCTCCTCCGCGCTGACTTCCTGGGCAGGCTCCTCCGGCTCCGCGTGGCCCGGCCCCTCCAGCAGCGGCGCGGCGATGGACGCCTGCCGTACGCGCCTGGGCAGCAGGGCCGGCCCGGATCCGCTGTCGTCGGCCACCGTCGGCGCCGGGCCGGCCTCGGGCGCAGTGGGTGCGGCCTCCGTGCCCGCCCCAGCGGGTGCGGCCTCCGCGGGTGCCGTCCGCCGCACGCGCGTGGGCAGGGCGCGTACGACGGCGCCGGTGGCGGGCTCCGGGGCGCGGTCGTGAGACGGGGGCGCCGGCTCAGGGGTGGCAGAGGGGGCGGGGGCGGGCCCTGGAGTGGGCTCGGGGTCCACCGGGGTCGTGATGCTGTTCGGGAGCAGGACCACCGCGGTCGTACCGCCGTACGGCGACCGGGTGAGGGTGACCGTGATGCCGTGGCGGGCGGCGAGGCGACCGACGATGTACAGGCCGAGGCGCTCGTCCTCGACCGGGTCGAAGTCCCCGGGGCGGGCCAGGGTCCGGTGGGCCTGGGCGAGTTCCTCGCGGTCCATGCCGAGGCCGCGGTCGTCGATCTCGAGGACGAATCCGTTGCGGGCGGCGCCCGTGCGCATCGTCACCTGGGTGTGGGGCGGCGAGAAGGCAGCCGCGTTCTCGACGAGCTCGGCCACGAGGTGCACCACGTCCGCCACCGCGTCCGCGCTGATCCCGACGGCCGGCATCGGCGGCACGACGACCCGCGTGTAGTCCTCGATCTCCCCGACCGCCGCGGCCACGACGTCGACCAACGGCACCGGCTTGCGCCACCTCCGCCCCGGCGCCGCTCCCGAGAGGATGATCAGGCCCTCCGCGTGGCGCCGCATCCGCGTCGTCAGGTGGTCGATGCGGAAGAGGTCCTCCAGCGTGTCCGGGTCGCTCGTGCGGCGTTCCAGGGTGTCGACCAGCTTGGACTGCCGGTGCACCAGCGCCTGGTTGCGCCGTGCGATGTTCAGCAGCACAGCGAACACCCCGCGCCGCAGCGTCGCCTGCTTGACGGCCGCCTCGACAGCCGCCCGCCGCGCCACGTTGAGCGCCCGTCCGACCTGCGCGATCTCGTCGGCACCGCGCTCGTCGTCGCCGAAGTCGAGCGGCGGGGCGACCACGGCCGCGTCCACGTCGTCGCCCGCCGACAGCCGCTCCATGACCTCGGGCAACTGGCGCGTCGCCAGCAGGTCGGCCGCGTCCCGTAGCTCCTCCAGTCGCCGCGCGATGCGCCGCCCCGCCGACACCGACAGCCAGATGGAGACCACGACGGCGACGAGCCCGACGCCGCCGACCACCGCGGCCTTGACCATCTCGCGGTAGGCGAAGGCCCGCCCGCGGTCCGCCGCGTTGAGCGCGGACTCGGTGCACAGCAGCATGTACCGCTTGACCGCCCGGTCCGTCGTCGTCCGCCAGGAGTCGGCGGCGATCGCCTCGCCCGCGCCGGACGCCCCTGCCCGCAGCAGCGCGTCCTCTCCGGAGATCAGTGCCCGGTACTCGGCGCCCTGCTCGAAGTCCGTGAACAGCTCGCGCGAGTCGGCCGGCAGATCGGCCACGTACGTACGGTGGAAGACCCGCCGGTCCTCGATCGTGGCCGTGAGCGCGTCGTACTGGCGGTCGCTGAGGCTGCCCGCCGCCCGCGCACCGGCGACCAGCGCGTCCTCCCGGGACACGAACTCCCGCACCCGTACGAGCTCCACCACGACCTGCGCCTCGCGTGCGAGCTGCCCGGCCTGCAGCGCCGTCAGCATGGACTGGACGTCGAAGGTCGGCTCGACGAGCGCGGTGTACGCGTCGACGGCCCCGCTCCAGGAGAGCTTCCGGTCGATCACCTGCTTCCGCAGGGACTCCAGCCGCGAGGCCGCGTCGGCCATCACGTCCAGCGACTGGCGCTGGCGCGCCGAGAGGTCCTCGCGCCGGTCCTCGTCACCGATGGCGTCGTGCATCGCCTGCACGGTGCGGTCGGTCGAGCGCTGCTGCTCCAGATACGCGGTGGCATCACCCGCACCGGCGTCGGCGCGCTCGCCCGCCCCCAGATAGGCGGCGGCGAGCCTGCGCTCGATCTGGATCTGCCCGACCGCCGTGTCGACCGGAGTGCCGAAGCTCTCGTAGACGCCCTGCAACCGGATCAGGGCGCGCAGATCGCCGGTCACGGACACCATCGCGAAGCTCCACAGCGTCATCAGCGCGATGATCGGCAGCACGGTGAGGGCGACGATCCGGCCGCGGATCGTGGGACGGCGCAGTCGCCGGCGCATGGACTCCCCAGAACGTTCGGGACGACGGACCAGCGGTGGTTACCGTCCGGTAGGGGCAGTCAAGGTACGCGATCCGGCGCACAGGGCGCAATGCTCCCTGCGGTAACAGCGGTCGCCGGGATTCCTCGTCTGCATTGACACTTCGTCAGGTCCGCTGCACGGTGACTCCCCCCTGCCCGGGTACACGGTCATATCGGTCGTGTGCCCTTTGGGTGGCCGGCCCGTTGAAACGTGTGTCCGCTCCCGTATCCGACGATCGGAGGCCCGACTTGATGCGTGAGACGACACCCGGCAGGACGCCCTGTACGCAGTCCGGCGCCAGGCCCCCCGCGACGGAGGACCCGGCCTGGCTCGATCCAGGCCCCTTTCTGCGCGGTGTGGCCTGGCGGGACGGTGAGCGGGTGGTGCGGGCCGACCCCGGCGATCTGGCCCGGCTGCCGTGGGACATCCGCGAGCGGGCCGCGCTCCCCATCGGCGTACGGCTGGAGTTCACCGTGCCGGACGGGGCACGGGCGGTCCAGGTGCGCTATCGCGCGCAGGTGCCCGGCGCGACGGAGGTGCTGCGCGACCTCGCCCACTGCTTCTCGCTCTGGCAGGGCGACCGCTGGGTGCAGGACTCGTTCACCGAGCCCGCGGCGGAAGCGACCGTCACGATCGAACTCCCCTCCGGCGGGGGGCCGTTCACGGTCCATCCGCCCGAGTCCCAGTCGCCCGTGATCCACGGTCTGCGCGGCGTGGGCGGCACGCTGCTTCCCGCGCCCGGGCGCCCGCGCTGGGTCGTGCACGGCGACTCGATCACCGAGGGCTGGTGGTCGACCCGCCCCGCCCACTCCTGGCCCGCGACCGCGGGCCGGGCCCTCAACCTGGACACGGTCAACCTCGGGTACGCGGGCGCGGCCCGCGGCGAACTCCCCGTCGCACAGCAGCTCGCGGCGCTCCCCGCCGATGTCCTGACCCTCGCGTTCGGCACCAACTGCTGGTCCCGGATCCCGTACACCGCTCCCCTGCTGTACGAGACGGTGCGCGCCTTCGTCGCCCTCGTACGCCAGGGTCACCCGGACACGCCCCTGCTCATGCTCTCCCCGGTGCTGCACCCCGAGGCCGAGTCGACGCCCAACGCCTGCGGAGCCACGCTCGCCGAGCTGCGAACGGCGATGGAGTCCGCGGCCCGGGACCTCGTCTCGGCGGGCGACGAGCGGCTGGCACTGCTCCCCGGCCTCGGTCTGCTGACGGCGGACCATCTGGCGGACGGGCTGCATCCGAACGACGCGGGCCATGCCCTGATGGCCTCGGCGGTCGCGGACGCCCTGCGCGGCGCCGGGTTCGTCAGCCCAGGCGCTTGACGAGAAAGGTGCACGGGTCGGCACATTCGTGCCGCCCGCCCTCCTCGTCGAGGTACGCCCAGTGGTCGGTGTACGACACGGTGGGCTCGTATCCGAGCCGGGCGTACAGCGCCGCCGCCCGCGCGTTGTCGAGGTCCACGCCGAGGCCGAGCTCCGACCGGCCGCGTGCGCGCGCGAGGGATTCGGCGGCGTGGACCAGGGCCGTGCCTATGCCCTGCCCCTGGAGCTCCTCGGGCCAGACGGCCAGCCCGTTGAGCTCCGGGCAGTCGCCGTGCACGGCCCGCACCTCCGGCGCCGCACAGCCGGTCCAGCGCACCTCCCCGTGTCCGACGGGCACGCCGTCGCGCCGGGCGACCAGGTAGGTGCTCTCGCCCGCCTCCTGGCGGGCATAGCGGGCGGCATGGTGGGAATCCGCGCTGCTGGAGGGCATGTGCAGGTCGAGCAGCGGGACGTCGTCGGCCCGGCAGGGTGTGATCTCCATGCGCCGAAGGTACGGGAACGGCGACGGCCCCCGGGAGCGATCCCGGGGGCCGTCGTCAACGGCCTGCTGTGGGCGGCCGTCGGCGGCTGTGCCGCTCACTGATCCGGCCTGATCGACCGGACAGGACCTAGTTCCAGCTGGCGTGCAGCGGCTTGCCCTCGGCGTAACCGGCGGCGCTCTGGATGCCGACGATCGCCTTCTCGGCGAACTCCTCGAGCGAGCCGGCGCCCGCGTAGGTGCAGGAGGACCGGACGCCCGCGATGATCGAGTCGATCAGGTCCTCGACGCCCGGGCGGGCCTGGTCGAGGAACATCCGCGAGGTGGAGATGCCCTCCTCGAACAGCGCCTTGCGGGCCCGGTCGTACGCCGACTCCTCGCTCGTACGGTTCTGCACGGCGCGCGCGGAGGCCATGCCGAACGACTCCTTGTACGGACGCCCGTCGGCGGTGTGCTGGAGGTCACCCGGGGACTCGAACGTGCCCGCGAACCAGGAACCGATCATCACGTTGGACGCGCCGGCGGCGAGCGCCATGGCGACGTCGCGCGGGTGCCGGACACCGCCGTCGGCCCACACGTGCTTGCCGTACTTCTTCGCCTCGGCGGCGCACTCCAGGACGGCGGAGAACTGCGGGCGACCCACACCGGTCATCATGCGGGTGGTGCACATGGCGCCCGGGCCCACACCGACCTTGATGATGTCCGCGCCGGCGTCGATCAGGTCCTTGACGCCCTCGGCGGCCACGATGTTGCCCGCGACGATCGGGACCTTCGGGTCGAGGCCGCGCACGGCCTTGATCGCGGCGATCATCGACTCCTGGTGGCCGTGGGCCGTGTCGATGACGAGCGTGTCCACGCCCGCGTCGAGCAACTGCTTGGCCTTGGCCACGAAGTCGCCGTTGATGCCGACGGCGGCCGCGATGCGCAGCTTGCCGTCGGCGTCGGTCGCCGGGGTGTACAGGGTCGCGCGCAGCGCGCCCTTGCGGGTGAGGATGCCGACGAGCTTGCCGTCCTTGTCGACGGCCGGCGCGATCTTGCGGTTGGCGTTGTCGAGGGTCGTGAACGCCTCGCGCGGGTCGATGTCCGCGTCGATGAGCAGCAGGTCCTTGGACATGACCTCGGACAGCTGCGTGAAGCGGTCCACGCCGGACAGGTCGTGCTCGGTGACGACGCCGACCGGGCGCTGCTCCTCGTCGACGACGACACCGGCGTTGTGCGCCCGCTTGGGCAGCAGGGACAGCGCGTCGGCGACGGTCTGGTGCGGGGTCAGCACGATCGGGGTGTCGAGCACGAGGTGGCGCGTCTTCACCCAGGAGATGACGTCGGTGACGACCTCGATCGGGATGTCCTGCGGGATGACGACCAGGCCGCCGCGGCGGGCCACGGTCTCGGCCATCCGGCGGCCGGCGATCGCGGTCATGTTGGCGACGACCAGCGGGATGGTGGTACCCGTGCCGTCGGGAGACGAGAGGTCGACCCCCTGGCGGGAGCCCACGGCCGAGCGGCTCGGCACCATGAACACATCGTCGTACGTCAGGTCGTACGGCGGCTTGATGTCATTGAGGAAACGCACGTGCTGAACATCCCAGTCGATCGGAGGGGTCCCGGAAGTTCATCCGGGGGAAAACGCACGTACTTCATTGTCCCATGACCGGGGGAATGAACCGCCCGGGCTGATCATCCAGGACCCGGCGTCGACCTCTGGTCGGAACCTCCAAGCGCCACGAGTACGGCGAGCCGCCCCGGCATGGTGTCGACCGCCTGCGCGAAGACCTCCTGTGCGGTCTCCCACTCATGGGGCCGAGCCGCGGCGTACTCCTGCCAGCGGCGGACGAGTACGAGCGTGCCCTCGTCCCCCGGCAGGTCGGTGAGGCAGTCGGCGAGCGCGTCCCAGTTCCTGCCGAACCAGGCGGGAAGCTCCAGGTCGCTTGCGCAGCGCTCCATGAAGGCGGCCTTGTCCGTGACCCCATGGAGGTCGAGCACGGTGATGTTCCGGCCGGCGGTGGCGCCGAACAGCGCCGCGAGGGGGCCGTTCCTCATCGGAGCACCTCCCTGAACGTCTCGTAGTGATCGTCGGTGTAGTAGATCTCACCGCCCTGCCCGGTGACAATCCGGCGGGCCCCGCGGTCGCCCTCGCCGGGCGTGCGAACGGTGTACTCGCGGTAGTAGCCGCGTCGCTGCTTCGGCAGGATCCCCTCGAAGTTGCCGAACGTGGCGCCGTCCTTCTCGTACGGGAACGGCCCGCCCCGGTCGATCAGACGCAGGGTCTCGCGGGCTTCGGGCGGCAGGTCGGCGACGCGGACGGTCGGGAGGGCGGTCCTGGTGGCGGTCCCGGTGGGCGCCCGGTCAGGCGTGGGGGAGCCGGACGAGCAGCCGGTCAGCAGGAGCCCCAGGAGGGCCGACAGCGCCAGGACGACGCGGAGGGGCGGCCGGTGCAGCATGGCGCCGATGCTGCCACGGTCGCGTGGTGAAGGCGGTGAAGGTGGGGCCGGGCGGGTAGGGAATGCCCCGTGCAGCACAGCGACGGGAATCAGGACAGGAATCAGCGAGCCCTGCGGCAGGAGCGTGAGCACGCTCGTCAGGAGGCGCGGCAGCTCGCCCGGCTCGAGACCGCGCGACTCCTGGCGGAGGGTGTCCACGGGGCGGCCCTGACGTGGGTGGACAACGCGGGCCTCACCCGGGTGAAGGCCGTGCCCGTCGGCCGTCTGGCCCAGGCAGCGGCGGGTGGCGTCGGCATGTCGCCGGTCTTCGACGTCTACCTGGTGGACGACTCGATCACCACGAGCCGCCTTATCGGCGGCCCGGACGGCGACCTGAGGCTCGTGCCGGACCTCGACCGGCTCACCGTGCTCGCCGGACAGCCCGGCTGGGCCTGGGCGCCCGTCGACCGCTACGACCAGGAGGGACAGCCGTACGGCGCATGTCAGCGGCTCTTCGCCCGGCGGATGGCCCGGCGGGCCGCGGAGCGCGGCATCGAACTGCGGATGGGCTTCGAGACCGAGTGGATCGTGCAGCGCGACGGCGTGCCCGCGTGCACCGGGCCGGCGTACGGGATGGCCCGGGTGGTCGAGCTCTCCGACTACCTGGACGATGTCCTGCGCACGCTGGTCGCGCAGGGCGTCGACGTGCTCCAGATCCACCCCGAGTACGCCGCCGGGCAGTTCGAGGTCTCGGTGGCCCCGTCCGACCCGGTGGGCGCGGCGGACCTCGCAGTGCTGGTGCGCGAGACGGTGCGGGCGGTGTCCCTGCGGCACGGGCTCACCGCCCTGTTCGGGCCGGCGGTGGAGGCGGGGAACGTCGGTAACGGCGGTCACCTCCATCTCAGCCTGTGGCGGGACGGTCAGAACCTGTGCCGGGGCGGTCCGGGCCCCTTCGGGATGACCGCCGACAGCGAGGCGTTCCTCGCGGGCGTCCTGGAGGCCCTCCCGGCCCTCCTCGCGATCGGCGCCCCCTCCCCCGCGAGCTACCTCCGCCTCGAACCGTCCCGCTGGGCGGGCGCCTTCCAGTGCTGGGGCCTGGAGAACCGCGAGGCCGCCCTCCGCTTCATCACGGGCGCGCCGGACGACCCGGAGGGCGCGAACGCCGAGGTGAAGTGCATCGACGCGGCGGCCAATCCCTACCTGGTGACGGGCGCGGTGATCGCTGCGGGGCTCGCGGGTGTGGCCGCGGGGGCGGCCCTTCCGCCTCCGGTGCAGGGCGACCCGGCGGTGGGGCCGGAGCCCGCGCCGGACGGCGGCCCCGCCCGCCTGCCGCGGTCGCTGTCCGAGGCGCTGGAACACTTCGGCCGGTCGGAGGTGCTGCGCGAGGCGCTCGGCGATGCGCTGTTCGAGGCGATCGTCGCCGTACGCACGGCCGAGACCGAGCTGTTCGCCGGCAGAAGCCCGCAGGAGATCGCCGACGCGACGCGCGGGCGGTACTGAATGGCGCTCGCACTGCCGCCGCTCGTCGACCACCACTGTCACGGTGTGCTGCGCCGGAGCCCGGATGCGGACACGTTCGCCTCGTACCTGACCGAGTCGGACGCCCCCGCCGCGCCCGGCACGAGCTTCTTCGACACGCAGCTGGGCTTCGCGGTGCGCCGCTGGTGCCCGCCGCTGCTCGGTCTGGAGCCCCACTGCCCTCCCGAGCAGTACCTGGAGCGCCGCCGGGAGCTGGGCGCCGAGGAGACGGCGCGGAGGCTGCTACGGGCGAGCGGCACGGGCACGTACCTCGTCGACACCGGGCTGCCGGGAGACCTCACCGGGCCCGCCGATCTGGCCGAACTCGGCGGCGGCGAAGCACACACGATCGTCCGGCTCGAGTCGCTGGCCGAGCACACGGCGGACGCAGCCCACAGCCCGGGACTGTTCCTCGAGGTGTTCGACCACGCCGTCATGGCGGCCGCCCGCACCGCGGCCGGGTTCAAGTCGATCGCCGCGTACCGCCACGGCCTCGGCCTGGACCCCGAGCCGCCGACCCCGGCCGAGGTCCATGCGGCGGCCGCGCGCTGGCTGGACGGGCGCGCGCCGGGCGGGCGGCTCATCGACCCCGTCCTGCTGCGCCATCTGCTGTGGTCGGCGGTGCAGACCGGCTTGCCGCTCCAGCTCCACACCGGCTTCGGCGACCCCGATCTGCGCCTCGACCGCTGTGATCCCCTGCTCCTGACGGACTTCATCCGCGCCACCGCCCCGTACGGCTGCCCGCTGGTCCTCCTGCACGGCTACCCGTACCACCGGCATGCCGCCTATCTCGCCAATGTGTTCACACATGTGTACGCGGACGTCGGCCTGGCCCTCTCCCATACGGGTGCCCGCGCCGATGTCGTACTCGCCGAGGCACTGGAGCTGACGCCGTTCGGCAAGCTGATGTACTCGAGCGACGCCTACGGGCTCCCGGAGCTCTACATGGTCGGCGCCCGCGTCTTCGAGGAGGGGCTCGCCCGCCTCCTGGACGCCTGGACGGCGTCCGGCGCCTGGTCGGGGCCGGACGGCGAACGCGTGGCCCACCTGCTGGCGGCGGGGAACGCCCGGCGTCTGTACGGCCTGGGGCCCGGCCCTTCGTGACGGCGGAGGCCGCGATGCCGGAGGCCGCGAAACGCGCTCAGCCCGACCCGGCGGGAGCCGGGACGGGCTGTGGGGGATGTGGGGGATGTGGGGCATCGGGCCCTGAGGGGTCGATCGGACCGGAACGGGTCCGGCGTCAGTCGTCGGGGTCCGCGCGCTCCAGCGCCGGCCGCGGACCGGGGCGGGATTCCGTGAGGAGGTAGTCCGCCGCGGCCGTATCCGTCACCAGGCTCGTGACGAGTCCCGACCGCAGGACCGCGCCGATCGCCGACGCCTTGCGCTGCCCGCCCGCGATCGCGACGACCTCCGGGATCCGGCGCAGCCGGTCCGCCTCGACCGTGATGCAGCGTTCGCCGAGGTCGCGGCCGACCCGGCGGCCGTCCGCGTCGAAGAGGTGGGCCGACATCTCCGCGGCGACCCCGAGCGAGGCGTAGTGCGCGCGCTCCTCGTCCGTGAGCATGTCGTGCACCGTCGAGATGCCCGGCTCCCAGGAGCCGATCGACACGCACGCGACGGTCACCTTGTCGAAGTACTCGAAGGCTCGCGCGATGCCGGTCTGGTTGCGCAGCGCCGCCGCGGTCGCCGGGTCAGGCAGCAGCATCGGCGCGTAGATCGGGTGCGCCTCGCCGCCGGAGACCTGCGCGGCGCGCCGCACCGCCTCGACCGAGCCGCGCTCGGCGGTCCCGGCGTCGTACACACCCGTCAGCTGCACGACCGTGCACGGCGGCAGCCGGTCCAGCGCGGCCGCCATGTGGATCGTCGAGCGGCCCCACGCCAGGCCGAGCACATCGCCCTCGGCCACCAGCTCCCCGAGAAGATCTGCGGCGACCTCACCGAGGTTCTCCGGGTCGGGGGACTCGTCCTCGCCCTCCGACGGGGATTCGACGACCACCGCGTGCCGCAGGCCGTAGCGGGCGCGCAGCGCGTCGGAGCGCTCTGCGTCCAGCTCGGCGGGGACGCGGATCTCGATCCGCACGAGGTCGCGTTCGAGCGCGGTCTCCAGGACCCGTGCCACCTTGAAGCGGCTGACGCCGAACTCCTCGGCGATCTGGATCTTGGATTTGCCCTCGAGGTAGAAGCGGCGGGCCATGGCCGCCGCCTGCACCAGCTCCGCGGGTCCCATCCGCAGGGCTGGTCGTCCCGCCGACATTGCAGACACCGCGCTCTCCTCACTGCTGTTCACACTCCGGAACCGTCATCCTGTCAGATCCCGGGGTTGTCGATCAGCCCGGTCGGGCCCCGTTCATGTAAGCGTGGTTCAGTGGTCGCATGCCCAGGGTGCAGAGGCAATGGTCCGGGACGCCAGATCTCGCAGCGAGCGCACCGCCTCGGCCGGGTCCTCGGCCCCGTACACCGCGGAACCGGCGACGAAGACATCGGCGCCCGCCTCCGCACACTGCTCGATCGTCACCTCCGAGACACCTCCGTCCACCTGCAGCCACAGCTCGAGTCCGTGCTTGGTGATCAGCTCCCGGGTGCGGCGGATCTTCGGAAGCATGATGTCGAGGAACGCCTGACCGCCGAAGCCCGGCTCCACGGTCATGATCAGCAGCATGTCGAGCTCGGGGAGCAGGTCCTCGAACGGCTCTATGGGTGTGGCGGGCTTGAGCGCCATCGAGGCGCGCGCCCCCTTGGCCCTGATCTCGCGCGCCAGCCGCACGGGCGCCGCCGCGGCCTCCACATGGAAGGTGACGGAACCGGCGCCGGCCTCGACGTACTGGGGAGCCCAGCGGTCCGGGTCCTCGATCATCAGATGGCAGTCCAGCGGGATGTCGGTCGCGCGGCTGAGCGACTCCACCACCGGTACGCCGAGCGTCAGATTGGGCACGAAGTGGTTGTCCATGACATCTACGTGGAGCCAGTCGGCGCCTTCGACGGCCTTCGCCTCCTCGGCGAGGCGGGCGAAGTCGGCGGACAGGATGCTGGGGTTGATCTGGGCCATGTGCCAAGACTGCCATGCTGCGGCACGGGCTTGCGCGGGAGGACCGGAGACCGGCAGTCCGACGAGGCCGGTTATGCAGTGCGCCGCAGCAGCGCCAGATACATCGCGTCGGTTCCGTGCAGGTGTGGCCACAGCTGGACGTCCGGGCCGTCGCCCAGTGCCGGTACGCCCGGCATCAGGGGGCGGGCGTCGATCCACTCGGCGGACACGGGGGCCCCGCCGCGGCCCTTGAGCACGTCCTCGACGACCACGCGGGTCTCGGCGAGGTGCGGCGAGCACGTCGCGTATCCGACGACGCCGCCGACGCGGACCGCCGCCAGCGCCTCGCGCAGCAGCGTGCGCTGGAGCGGGGCGAAGCCGTCGAGGTCCTCGGGGCGGCGGCGCCAGCGGGCCTCGGGGCGGCGGCGCAGGGCGCCGAGGCCCGAGCAGGGCACGTCGACGAGGACCCGGTCGAAGGAGCCGGGGCGCCACGGCGGGCGGGTGCCGTCCGCGGCGATGACCTGGTACGGGCCGGGGTTGCCTGCCAGGGCGCGTTCGACGAGGCGGGCGCGGTGCGGCTGCTTCTCGGAGGCCAGCAGCGAGGCGCCGCGTCCGGCGGCGAGCGCGCCCAGCAGGGCCGCCTTGCCGCCGGGGCCCGCACAGCCGTCGAGCCAGCGCTCGTCGGGGCCGTCGAGCGGCGCGTCGGCGAGGGCTATCGCCACGAGCTGGCTGCCCTCGTCCTGCACGCCCGCGCGCCCTTCGCCCACGGGGCCGAGCGCGCCCGGCTCGCCGCCCTCGACGAGCCGTACCGCATAGGGAGACCAGCGTCCCGGCAGCCCGCCCTCCTCGCCGAGCAGGTCCAGCAGCTCTTCCGTCGTGGACCGCCCCGGCCTGGCGACCAGCGTCACCTCGGGCCGCTCGTTGTCGGCCTCCAGCAGGTCCTCGATCCCGGCCCGGCCGCCGCCCAGCGCGTCCCACAGCGCGGAGACGACCCAGCGCGGATGCGAGTGGACCACGGCCAGATGGTCCTCGGCGTCCTCGTCGTACGGCGGCGCAACACGGTCCAGCCAGCCGTCGAGGTCGTGCTGCGAGATCTTGCGCAGCACCGCGTTGACGAACTTCGCCCGCCCGTCTCCGAGCACCACCCGGGCCAGCTCCACGCTGGCCGAGACGGCCGCATGCGTCGGGATACGCGTACCGAGCAGCTGGTGGGCGCCGAGCGAGAGGACATCCAGCACGGGCGGGTCGACCTCGCGCAGCGGCCGGTCGACGCACGCGGCGATGATCGCGTCGTACGTACCCTGCCGGCGCAGTGTGCCGTACACGAGCTCGGTCGCGAGCGCCGCGTCCCGGCTGTCGAAGTCACCCTCCTCACGGGCCTTCTTCAGCAGCGGTGGCAGCACGAGATTGGCGTACGCGTCCCGCTCGTCCACCGCGCGCAGCGCATCGAAGGCGAGGATCCGCACGGGATCCTTCTTCGGGCGACGGTACGGCTTGTGGGGACGGCGACGGCCGCTCTGCTCACTCAAAAGGTGCTCCGCGTTTCGGAAGGGTCGATCCCCTTCAGCCTACGTCGGCGGCGCCCAGCCTCTCACCGGGGGCGATCCGCACCCCGCGCGCCCAGTCCGCGGCGCGCATGGGCTTCTTGCCCTGCGGCTGCACCCAGATCAGCTCGACGGCGTGCGAACCGGTGCCCGCGTACACGTTGCTCTTCCCCACCATGAGCTCCCCCGGCGCGAGTTCGGTGCGGTCCGGGTGGAGCTGGACGTTGACCAGCTTCAGCCGCTCGCCGCGGAAGACGGTCCACGCACCGGGCGCGGGCGTGCAGCCGCGGACCACGCGGTCGACCCGGAGCGCGGGCGCGCGCCAGTCCACCCGCGCGTCCTCGACGGTGAGCTTCGGGGCGAGCGTGACGCCCTCGGCGGGCTGCGGCACGGCCTTGAGGGTGCCGTCCTCGATGCCGTCCATCGTCGCGGCGAGCAGTCCGGCCCCCGCGAAGGCGAGCCGCGTGAGCAGGTCACCGCTGGTGTCGGTGGGCCGCACGTGCTCGGTGATCACCCCGTAGACCGGGCCGGAGTCGAGCCCTTCCTCGATCTGGAACGTCGACGCGCCGGTCATCTCGTCCCCGGCGAGGATCGCGTGCTGCACGGGCGCTGCGCCGCGCCACGCGGGCAGCAGCGAGAAGTGCAGATTGACCCAGCCGTTGGCGGGGACGTCCAGCGCGACCTTGGGCAGGAGCGCACCGTACGCGACGACCGGGCAGCAGTCCGGGGCGATCTCGCGCAGCCGCGCGAGGAAGTCCTCGTCGCGTGGCCTGGCGGGCTTCAGGACCTCGATCCCGGCCTCCTCCGCGCGCTGCGCGACGGGGCTGGCGACGAGGCGCCTGCCGCGGCCTGCGGGGGCGTCCGGGCGGGTGACGACGGCCGCGACCTCGTGCCGGCCGGAGGCGATCAGGGCGTCCAGGGCGGGTACGGCGACCTCGGGGGTGCCTGCGAAGACAAGTTTCACTGGGGATACCTCGCTCTGTGTGCCAAATGGACGCGCGACGCACCAGTCTATTTGGCCGGACCGGCAGGGGGCGCACGGACGCACGTGCGCCCCGCGCATATGCCCTTGCACCCGTGCACCGTGACCACAACGCCGGGTGGAGCGTTGGTCAAGAGAGATTGACCGAAACGGGCCGCCCGGTGCGGCCCGACCCTTTTCAACGCCGGTTCGAGAGGCTTGTTCATGGCCGACCACGCAACCCACGACGCCCAAGCCCGGGCGAGCCTGCACCTGTTGGTGCGGGACATCGAGCGGGTCCGCCGGCAGGTGGACGCACTGCGCACGCTCACGGCCCAGTTGGGCAACGTCTACCGTCCGCGTCGCTCCGGCCCGTCCACGGGCTTCGTCGTCTACGGCAGGGCTCCGGCCCCGACCGTCCGCCTTGCGCAGGAACTGCGGGACAGCGTCGAGACATTGGTGACTGCGGCGGTGGACTTCGACCGTTCGCTGGGCTTCTCGTGGGATGCGGTGGGCTCGGCGCTGGGCGTCACGAAGCAGGCCGTGCACCGTCGTTACGGGTCGCGGCGGGCGACGCCGCAGCCGGGGGCGACCGAGGCGGTCGCCGCGCCCGCGGTGCCGGCGGTTCCCGCGGCGCGCTCGATGCCGCCCCAGCCGACGGCGGCCACCCACTCCCTCCGCGAGGAGGTCCGCCCGAGCGCCTTCCCCGGCCCGCGCAACGGCTGACCGTGCCTCCGGCGGGGTGCGGGTGCCTCCGGCGGTGGGCGGGGTCGTGCGCGGTACCGGTGCGGGGTGCGGTGTGCCCGGTGCCGCGGGCGTGCCCGGTGTGTCCGTCCTCAAGCGCCGGACGGGCTTGGTGCGGCTGCTGTGGGTGGGTGGTGGTGCGGTGCCCCTCCGGGCTCGCCTCCTCGGAAATCGGTGGGTACGGCGTCATCCGGCACCACCGCCCGATTTCCTGCGGGGGCGCCCCTGCACGGCCCCGCCCCGGCCGTCCCCCGACTACAGGTCGGGGGGTGACCCCGTGGTTTGTGGGCAGTCGTTCCGCAGGGCGGAACGGGTGGGCACAAACCCGCCCACCGGCGCGAGCCCCCACCGTTCACCACGCCCGGGGACGCGCAGGGGTCGTGTTCTGGACGTAAAAGCGCCCGCAACTCGCGCGAAGCGCGGTGACCACGCGGCGGAGCCGCATATCGGATGCAGCGCAGTCCAGGACACGAGCCCCGGAGCGGACCCGGACGGCAACCGTCAGGTACCGGGCACCCCCGACCACCCAGCCCGTCCGGCGATTGAGGACGGACACACCGGCCCACCCGGCGGTACCGGGTGCACACTCAGCCCGTCCGGCGATTGAGGACGGACACCCCGGCCCACCCGGCGGTACCGGCGCACACAGCCCGTCCGGCGCTTGAGGACGGACACCGGCCCGACAGGCCCAACCGCACGCCGCAAACGCGCCCCAAGGTGGCCGGGACCGTGGGGGTCCGGGGGTGCCAACGCCCCGACGAAAGCCCCGTCAGCCGATGTCCGGCGGATCCACCCGCACCCGGACCGGCACCGTCACGCCCCGTGCCAGCCGCGCGGCCTGGGCCGACTTGAGGGCCGCTGCCAGCGCCGCACCGCTCCCCGGGGGGACCCGCACGAGCGCCCGCTCCCACCGCTCCCCCGCCGGGGGGTCGCCGGGGCGACGCGGGCTGCCCGGCGCGACCGGCGGCAGCGGCACCGGGCCCAGGACCTCCGCGTCGCCCGGCAGCTCGGCCGCCGCCAGGAAGGCCGCAACCGCGTCGCCCGGCCCCGTCACCGATGCCATCCGGGACACGGGCGGAAAGCCCAGCTCGGCGCGCTCCGCGAGCTCGCGCTGCGCGTGGCCCACGGGATCCCATCTGACGAGCGCCTGCACGGGGCGGAGTGTGGGCTCGGCGACGACCACGACCGTGCCGCCGTCCTCCTGGCCCCGCACCAGGGAGGCCGCGTCGATCCAGCGGCGCAGTGCCTCCTCGCCCGCCCGCAGGTCGGGCCGGCCGAGCATCGCCCAGCCGTCCAGGAGCAGCGCCGCCGCGTACCCGCCCTCGGCGACCGGTTCCGCGCCCGGTGTGCTGACGACCAGCGCGGGCCGGCCGGGCACGGTGTCCAGGACATGGTCACGCCCGGACGTGCGCACGGGCACCGCCGGAAACGCCCTGCCCAGCTCTTCCGCGGTGCGCCGCGCGCCCACGACCTGGGCCCGCAGCCGGACGCTGCCGCACTCCGCGCAGTGCCATCCCGCGGCATCCTGCCCGCACCAGCCGCACCGCAGGTCGCGCTCGCCCGGTGCCTCCAGCGGCCCGGAGCAGTGCCCGCAGCGCGCGGGCGTACGGCACCGCTCGCAGGCCAGCCTCGGTACGTAGCCCCGCCTGGGCACCTGGACGAGCACGGGGCCGGACTTCAGCCCGTCCCTGACGGTCTGCCACGCCAGCGACGGCAACCGCGCGGCCCGCGCGGCCTCGTCGCGGGCGAGCTCACCGTCGCCGACGGTGCGGACCAGCGGTGCGGCCCGCCGCACCTGTCCCCGGTCCGCAGCCAGTGGCAGCGCCCAGCCGCTCGCGACGAGCTGCGCCGCCTCCACGGTGCAGCTCGTCGCACCCAGCAGAAACGCGCATCGGTCGTGCGCGGCGCGCAGCAGCAGCACCTCGCGCGCGTGCGGCAGCGGCGCGTGCGGCTCGCTGTGGCTGGCGTCGCCGTCGTCCCATATCGCGACGAGCCCGAGGTCCCGTACGGGAGCGAACATCGCCGCCCGCGTCCCGACCACCGCCCGCACGGATCCGCGCCGCACGGCCAGCCACTGCCGGTACCGCTTCTCGGGCCCCGCCTCGGCGGTCAGCACCGCATGGCGCCCCTCACCGAGCAGCCCGGTGAGAGCGGCGTCGACCCGCGACACGGCTCTTCCGTCCGGCACGACGACGAGCGCGCCGCGCCCGGACGCCAGGGTCGCCGCGACGGCCCTGGCCAGCTCCTCCGCCCAGTGCGGCCCGGGCAGTGCGGTCCACACGGCCCGCGGCGCACCCCCGCCGGCCAGCGCCTCCAGGAACCCGGGCCCCCGCCCGTACCGCTCCCACGTGCCCGCGTCCGGCGCCGCTGGCGGCGGCAGCGGTTCCGGCGAGGGTTTCGCCTCGGCCCGTGCGCTGCGCGGCGGCACCGCCAGCTGCAGCACATCGGCCAGGCTCCCCGCGTACCGGTCGGCGACCGCCCTCGCCAGTTCGAGGAGTTCGCTGCTGAGCACGGGCTCGGGCGAGACGACGTCGGCGAGGGCCGCCAGCGGCCCCGAGTAGTCCGAATCGGCCCGTCGCTCGACGATGAATCCGTCGATCAGCCGCCCGCCCTCGCGGCGTCCGTCCCGTACCTGGTGCGCCCCGGCCCCGAACCGCACACGTACGCGCACGCCGGGCTGCGCGTCCGCGTCGAGCTCCTCGGGCACGGCATAGTCGAAGAACTGGTCGAGGTGCAGCACTCCCTTGTTCACCACGACCCGCGCCACCGGCAGCTGCTTCGCCAGCGCGGCCCCCCGCCAGGTCCGGGGCTTGGCCCGCGGGATCTTCGCCTTCCGCACGGTCTCCCGGATCAGCGCAAGCTGCTCCGGCGGGCCGTCGCCGGGCCGCTCGGAACGTTCGTTGTCGCTGCTCACAGCCACCTTCCTATCAGAAGGGACTGACAGTGACCGCTGTGCGGAGGGCGCCCGAGATCAGGGGCGGTGACGGTGTGCACTTTGCCTTGGACCGCTCGGCCACACCGGTGCAGGACCGGCGGCGGGATTCGAACCCGCGAGGGCCGGCCCGTCCGGGGTCCCTCCCCGCCCGCAGGGCGTAGGGGGAGCTTGAGGACAGGACCGGCGCCAGAAGTAACCGTCGCCTTCGCACCGGGCGCTCCGGCGCATGGTCTCCCGAGATCACGGCGGCGGCGGAGTTGAGGTTCCTTCACCTGCGAGGCGCACGCCCCGCTCCAGATGTATCCGTCACCTGCGCACCGGGAGATCGTCAGCGTAACGAGCGGCATCCGCGCGGCGCCACGCAATTGCGGCGACCGGCCCCCGGCACAGGCACGCGCAAGGCCCCGGCACACGCGAGGGCCCGGCACGGGCACGGGCACGAGCACGGCGAGGGCCCCGGACCGAATCGGTCCGGGGCCCTCGAACGCAGCGGTGCTCGCTTACAGACCGGCAGCCGCGCGCAGCGCGTCCACGCGGTCCGTGCGCTCCCAGGTGAAGTCGGGGAGGGCGCGGCCGAAGTGGCCGTACGCCGCGGTCTGGGCGTAGATCGGGCGGAGCAGGTCGAGGTCGCGGATGATCGCGGCCGGGCGGAGGTCGAAGACCTCGGCGATCGCGTTCTCGATCTTCTCGGTGTCGACCGCCGCGGTGCCGAAGGTCTCGACGAAGAGACCGACCGGCTCGGCCTTGCCGATCGCGTACGCGACCTGGACCTCGCAGCGCGAGGCAAGGCCCGCGGCCACGACGTTCTTGGCGACCCAGCGCATGGCGTAGGCGGCGGAGCGGTCGACCTTGGACGGGTCCTTGCCGGAGAAGGCGCCGCCGCCGTGGCGGGCCATGCCGCCGTAGGTGTCGATGATGATCTTGCGGCCGGTGAGGCCGGCGTCGCCCATCGGGCCGCCGATCTCGAAGCGTCCGGTCGGGTTGACCAGCAGGCGGTAGCCGTCGGTGTCCAGCTTGATGCCGTCCTCGACGAGCTGCTTCAGCACGTGCTCGACGACGAACTCACGGATGTCGGGCGCGAGCAGCGAGTCCAGGTCGATGTCGGAGGCGTGCTGCGAGGAGACCACGACCGTGTCGAGGCGGACGGCCTTGTCGCCGTCGTACTCAATGGTGACCTGGGTCTTTCCGTCCGGACGCAGGTACGGAATGGTTCCGTTCTTGCGGACCTCGGAGAGGCGGCGCGAGAGCCGGTGCGCCAGGTAGATCGGCAGCGGCATCAGTTCGGGCGTCTCGTCGCACGCGTACCCGAACATCAGGCCCTGGTCACCGGCGCCCTGCTTGTCGAGCTCGTCCGTGTCCCTGCCTGCGGCGGCGCCCTCGACCCGCGACTCGTACGCCGTGTCGACGCCCTGGGCGATGTCGGGCGACTGGGAGCCGATGGAGACCGAGACGCCGCAGGACGCGCCGTCGAAGCCCTTCTTCGAGGAGTCGTAACCGATCTCGAGGATCTTGTTGCGCACCAGGGTGGGGATGTCGGCCCAGGCCTTGGTGGTGACCTCGCCGGCCACGTGCACGAGACCGGTGGTGATCAGGGTCTCCACGGCGACGCGGGACGCGGGGTCCTCGCGCAGCAGTGCGTCGAGAATGGTGTCGCTGATCTGGTCAGCAATCTTGTCGGGGTGACCCTCGGTCACGGACTCCGAGGTGAACAGGCGACGGGACACAACGCTCCCTGGGGTTGCAGCGGCTGCTGGCTGATCATTGGCGGACCGGCCGGGGGGCTGCGCCCCGCGTCGTTCCGAGGACAGTTTATCGGGCCCTTCCGTCCGTCGGACCACGCGTCTCGCTCCGTGGGAGTGATAGGGGCGCGGAAACAGCGTGCGACTGTACGCCCATCGACGCTCGCATGCGGCCGCATGGCCGGTTTTCCGCGGACTTTGGCGACATCGCCCTGGCGAATGAGAAATTCATCCGGATTCATCCGGACGCCCGCCGCGCCACCGGACGCGCTCAGTCTCACACCCGGCCTCACACCTGGCGCCGTGCCCGGCGGCGGAGCCGTCAGGCCAGACGCGGCGCGACCAGGTCCCACACGGTGTCCGCGAGGGCTTCCTTGGGGCCGTACGGCACGGGCGTCTCGCTGCCGTCCGCCCCGAGGACCACGGCCTCGTTCTCCTCGGAGCCGAAGGTCTTGCGCTCCCCCACCTCATTGACGACCAGCAGGTCACAGCCCTTGCGGCGGAGCTTGTCGCGGCCGTTGGCGAGTACGTCGTCGGTCTCGGCGGCGAAGCCGACGACCACCTGTCCCGGACGGGCCCGGTCGGCGGAGATCTCGGCGAGGATGTCCGGATTGCGCACCAGGACGATCGGTGCGGGCTCCTGGCCGTCCTTCTTCTTGATCTTGCCTTCGGCGTACGTCGCCGGCCGGAAGTCCGCGACGGCCGCGGCCATCACCACCGCGTCGGCGTCGGAGGCCGCCTTGAGCACGGCCTCCCGCAGCTGTACGGCGGTGCCGACGCGGACCACGTCGACCCCGGCCGGGTCGGCCATGCCGGTGTTGGCCTCGATCAGCGTCACCCGGGCGCCACGGGCCGCGGCCGTGCGCGCCAGGGCGTACCCCTGCTTGCCGGAGGAGCGGTTGCCCAGGTAGCGGACCGGGTCGAGCGGCTCACGGGTGCCGCCCGCGCTGATCACGACATGGCGGCCGGCCAGGTCGGGCACGGCGGCGCCGCGCGCCAGGCTGTGCCTCCTCAAAACGTGGCGGCACACCTCGAAGATCTCCCCCGGGTCGGGGAGCCGCCCCTTGCCGGTGTCGACGCCGGTGAGTCGGCCGACGGCGGGCTCGATGACGACGGCGCCGCGCCGGCGCAGCGTCGCGACGTTCTCCTGGGTGGCCGGGTGCTCCCACATCTCGGTGTGCATCGCGGGTGCGAAGACCACGGGGCAGCGGGCGGTGAGCAGTGTGTTGGTGAGGAGGTCGTCGGCGAGGCCGTGCGCGGCCTTGGCGAGCATGTCGGCGGTCGCCGGGGCGACGACGACGAGGTCGGCGCCCTGCCCGATCCGTACGTGCGGGACCTCGTGGACGTCCGACCAGACCTCGGTGGCGACCGGGTGTCCGGACAGCGCCGACCAGGTCGGGGCGCCGACGAACTGAAGCGCGGACGCGGTGGGCACGACGCGTACGTCATGGCCCGACTCGGTCAGGCGCCGCAGCAGCTCGCACGCCTTGTAGGCGGCGATGCCACCGGTGACCCCCAGAACGACCTTCGGCTTGTCCACGACCTCTCCCCGCACTCTCGACTCGGTATCCATGACACACCACAGGCCCGGCGGACGCTCCGCCGGGCCTGTGCAACGTGCTGTGGCGCCTACTGCGCCGGGCCCTCGATGGCCTCGGAGGTCAGCAGACCCGCGTTGATCTCGCGCAGGGCGATCGAGAGCGGCTTCTCGTGGACGTGGGTGTCAACGAGCGGACCGACGTACTCGAGCAGACCCTCGCCGAGCTGCGAGTAGTACGCATTGATCTGACGCGCGCGCTTGGCCGCGTAGATCACGAGGCTGTACTTCGAGTCCGTGGCCTCGAGCAGCTCGTCGATCGGCGGGTTGATGATGCCCTCGGGCGCGGTGATGGAAGAGGACACGCTCTACCTTCCGAAAGGTGGGAAAAAGATCAAACAACTGCCATCAAGGCTAGCAGCTCACGCGCTACGTCCTCGACGGAGGTGTTGACCAGGGTCGTATCGAACTCCGACTCGGCGGCGAGTTCGATTTTTGCGGCTTCGAGACGGCGCTCGATGACGTCGGGCGCCTCGGTGCCGCGGCCGGTGAGCCGGCGGACGAGCTCCTCCCAGCTCGGTGGCGCCAGGAAGACAAGCTGGGAGTCCGGCATGGACTCCTTGACCTGGCGGGCGCCCTGGAGGTCGATCTCCAGCAGCACCGGCTCGCCGGCCTCGAGTCGCTCCAGGACCGCACGGCGTGGAGTGCCGTAGCGATTGCCCGCGAATTCTGCCCATTCCAGGAGCTCACCGTTGGCGACCAGTTTGTCGAATTCCTCGTCGGTGACGAAGAAATACTGGACGCCGTGACGCTCGCCGGGGCGCGGCTTTCGGGTGGTGGCCGACACCGAGAGCCAGACCTCGGGGTGGACCTTGCGCATATGGGCGACGACCGTGCTCTTGCCCACCCCGGAGGGGCCGGAGAGCACGGTCAGCCGCGGACGTACCTCTGCTGCCATGCAGCGATTATTCCAGTTTCCCGGCAGTGCCCCGGACTCAGGCGCCGGTGCTGCCGAACTCGCGCTCCAGGGAGGCGATCTGGTTGGAGCCGAGTCCTCGCACGCGGCGGCTCTCGGAGATGCCGAGCCGCTCCATGATCTGCTTGGCGCGGACCTTGCCCACGCCGGGGAGGGACTCGAGCAGGGCGGAGACCTTCATCTTGCCGATGACGTCGTTCTCCTGGCCCTGCTTGATGACCTCGTGGAGGGAGGCGCCGGAGTGCTTGAGTCGATTCTTGACCTCGGCCCGCTCCCGGCGAGCCGCGGCGGCCTTTTCGAGCGCGGCTGCGCGCTGTTCAGGGGTAAGGGGCGGAAGAGCCACGCCTACGTCACCTCGGATGTCGAACTGTCGGATACGGACCGGTGAGGAACCTAGTCGCCCCACACCAGGCGAGCAACGACGCAACGCAGTGGCCGTTGCATCGCTGACTCTCGACGGAGACTAGCGGCCGAGACCGCTCCAGTCAGCGAGAACAGCGGAAAAGTCCTGGTCAGCATCGGCCGACCTGGATATTCCAGACATACCGACCGGGTTTCTGTCAAGAAAATGTCTGGAAGAGGCGCAGGTCGTGCCCCGCCGAAGGTGGCGAGCAGGCCCCGGGCCCCCTCCGGACCGATCGGCCCGAGGGGACCTGGGCCCCTCCGATCGATCAGCCCGACAGGACCCCCGGGACCCTCCGGACCCTCAGCCCGACACGCCCTGGACCCCCGCGACCGCCACCCGCACCTCGTCGGCGAAGCGCGTCGCGGCCTCCCGGAGCGCCGCGACGTCCGGGCCGTGCCGCAGCACTCCACGGCTCACGCTCGGTACGACGTTCCCGACCGCCGAGCCGAAGACGCCCGGCAGGTCCGCCGGGGTCGCGCCCTGGGCGCCGATGCCAGGGGCGAGGAGGGGACCGTTGATGTCGAGGTCGACGCCCGCGTCGCCGAGCGTCGCCCCGACGACGGCGCCGACCGAGCCCAGGGGCGAGGCACCCGCGTTCTCGTCGGCCATGTGGTTCAGCATGAGCTGGGCGAGCGAGACACCGCCGGCCGCGGTCGCCCGCTGGACCTCGGCGCCCTCGGGGTTGGAGGTGAGCGCCAGGACGAACACCCCGCAGCCGTTGAGCACGGCAGCGTCGAGGGCGGGCCGCAGCGAGCCGAAGCCCAGGTAGGGGCTGACGGTGACGGCGTCGGAGAACAGCGGGCTGCGCGGGTCGAGGTAGGTCGAGGCGTACGCGCCCATGGTCGAGCCGATGTCACCGCGCTTGGCGTCCATCAGCACCAGGGCACCGGCGGCCCGCGCCTCCTCGACGGCCTGCTCCAGGACCGCGATGCCGCGTGAGCCGAAGCGCTCGAAGAACGCCGACTGCGGCTTGAGGACGGCGACGCGGTCGGCGAGCGCCTCGACGACCGTGCGCGTGAAGCGCTCCAGGCCCGCGACGTCGTCGTCCAGGCCCCAGGCGGTGAGCAGCGACGCGTGCGGGTCGATGCCCACGCAGAGCGGCCCGCGCGTGTCCATGGCGTGGCGCAGGCGCGCGCCGAAGGGCTCGGGAGTGTCGCTCATCTGGATACCTCCGTGGGTGTTCGCGCTCATGCCCCGGGCTTCGGGGCCTCGGCCCCGACGGCCTCGGCGAGGGTGGCGTACGGGCTGGCGGCCAGGCGCGCGGCCAGGCCCTTGTGGATCGCGCGGGCGTAGAACGGGCCCTCGTAGATGAAGGCGCTGT
Source organism: Streptomyces sp. NPDC001514 (assembly GCF_053597075.1). NCBI lineage: Bacteria > Bacillati > Actinomycetota > Actinomycetes > Kitasatosporales > Streptomycetaceae > Streptomyces > Streptomyces sp. NPDC001514. The sequence continues at coordinate 75,068 of NZ_JBSFHO010000013.1, read as the reverse complement.
AGCCCTGGACGAGCGTGGCGCCGGCGAGGATGCGCTGCCAGGCGTCGTCGGCGTTCTCGATGCCGCCGACGCCGACGAGGGTGATGCGGTCGCCGACGCGTGCGTACAGCCGGCGCAGCACCTCCAGGGAGCGCGCCTTGAGGGGGGCTCCGGAGAGTCCGCCGCTCTCCTTCACCAGCGCCGGGCCGGACTTCAGGCCGAGGCCGTCGCGGGCGATGGTGGTGTTGGTGGCGATGATGCCGTCCAGGCCGAGTTCGACGGCCAGGTCGGCGACGGCGTCGACGTCGTCGTCCGCGAGATCGGGGGCGATCTTGACGAGGAGGGGGACGCGGCGCTCGGGGACGTTGCGGTCCGCGGCCTCGCGTACGGCGCTGAGCAGCGGGCGCAGCGCCTCGGTGGCCTGGAGGTTCCGCAGGCCGGGCGTGTTCGGGGAGCTCACATTGACCACGAGGTAGTCGGCGTACGGGGCGAGCCGCTCGGTCGAGGTCACATAGTCGCCGACGGCCTCCTCCTCCGGGACGACCTTGGTCTTGCCGATGTTGACGCCGACGACCGTCCGGAAGGTCTCGTGACGGGTGGCGAGGCGGGCGGCGACCGCGGCGGAGCCCTCGTTGTTGAATCCCATGCGGTTGATCAGCGCACGGTCAGGTACGAGGCGGAAGAGCCGCTTCCTGGGGTTGCCGGGCTGCGCCTGCGCCGTGACCGTACCGATCTCGACGTGGTCGAAGCCGAGCATCGCCATGCCGTCGATGGCGACGGCGTTCTTGTCGAAGCCGGCGGCGAGGCCGAAGGGGCCGTGCATGCGCAGACCGAGCGCCTCGGTGCGCAGCTCCTTGTGGCGGGGCGCGAGTACGGCGGCGACGAGCGTGCGCAGCACGGGGATGCGGACCGCCAGGCGGATCCAGCGGAAGGCCAGGTAGTGGGCCTCTTCCGGGTCCATGCGCTTGAAGGCCAGGTTGAAGAAGAGTTTGTACATATGGCTGTCCTCATGAGGAGGGGGACACCGTTTCCGGTGTCCCCCTCGTGGGCTGCTAGTCGCGGGCCGCGGTCAGGTGTTCCGCGTGTTCCTGGAGCGAGCGGACGCCCACACCGCCGTGGTTGAGCGCGTCGATGCCCTGGACCGCGGCGGCGAGCGCCTGGACCGTCGTCAGGCAGGGGACGCTGCGCGCCACCGCCGCCGTACGGATGTCGTAGCCGTCGAGGCGGCCGCCGGTGCCGTACGGGGTGTTGACGATGAGGTCGACCTGGCCGTCGTGGATGAGCTGGACGATGGTCCTCTCACCGTTCGGGCCCTCGCCCTCGGACTGCTTGCGCACGACGGTGGCGTTGATGCCGTTGCGCTTGAGGACCTCGGCCGTGCCGGACGTGGCCAGGAGCTCGAAGCCGTGCGCGACCAGCTCGCGCGCCGGGAAGATCATCGAGCGCTTGTCGCGGTTGGCGACCGAGATGAAGGCGCGTCCCTTGGTGGGCAGCGGACCGTAGGCGCCGGCCTGCGACTTGGCGTACGCGGTGCCGAAGACCGAGTCGATGCCCATGACCTCGCCGGTGGAGCGCATCTCCGGGCCGAGAACGGTGTCCACGCCGCGTCCGTGGATGTCGCGGAAGCGGCTCCACGGCATCACGGCCTCCTTGACGGAGATCGGCGCGTCCATGGGCAGGGTGCCGCCGTCGCCGTTGGCGGGCAGCAGGCCCTCTTCGCGCAGCTCGGCGATGGTGGCGCCGAGCGAGATCCGGGCGGCGGCCTTGGCGAGCGGCACGGCCGTCGCCTTGGAGGTGAAGGGGACGGTGCGGGAGGCGCGCGGGTTGGCCTCCAGGACGTACAGGATGTCGCCGGCCATCGCGAACTGGATGTTGATCAGTCCGCGGACCCCGACCCCGCGCGCGATGGCCTCGGTGGAGGCGCGCAGCCGCTTGATGTCGAACCCGCCGAGCGTGATCGGGGGCAGGGCGCACGCCGAGTCGCCGGAGTGGATACCGGCCTCCTCGATGTGCTCCATGACGCCGCCGAGGTAGAGCTCGGTGCCGTCGTAGAGCGCGTCGACGTCGATCTCGATCGCGTCGTCGAGGAAGCGGTCGACGAGGACCGGCCGGTCGGGGCTGATCTCGGTGGACTCGGCGATGTACGACTGGAGGCGGCTCTCGTCGTACACGATCTCCATGCCGCGGCCGCCGAGCACGTACGACGGGCGTACGAGGACGGGGTAGCCGATCTCGTCGGCGATGGCCTTGGCCTCGGCGAAGGTGGTCGCGGTCCCGTGCTTCGGCGCCGGGAGGCCGGCGTCGGCGAGGACGCGGCCGAAGGCGCCGCGGTCCTCGGCGGCGTGGATCGCCTCCGGGGAGGTGCCGACGACGGGGACGCCGTTGTCCTTGAGCGCCTGCGACAGGCCGAGCGGGGTCTGGCCGCCGAGCTGCACGATGACACCGGCGACCGGGCCCGCGAGGGTCTCGGCGTGGACGATCTCCAGCACGTCCTCGAGCGTGAGCGGCTCGAAGTACAGGCGGTCGGAGGTGTCGTAGTCCGTCGAGACGGTCTCGGGGTTGCAGTTGACCATCACGGTCTCGTAGCCCGCGTCGCTGAGCGCGAAGGAGGCGTGGACGCAGGAGTAGTCGAACTCGATGCCCTGGCCGATCCGGTTCGGGCCCGAACCCAGGATGATGACCGCGGGCTTCTCGCGCGGCGCGACCTCGCTCTCCTCGTCGTAGGAGGAGTAGAAGTACGGGGTGTTCGCGGCGAATTCGGCGGCGCAGGTGTCGACCGTCTTGTAGACCGGGCGGACGCCGAGGGCGTGCCGGACCTCACGGACGACGTCCTCCCGCAGGCCCCGGATCGCGGCGATCTGGGCGTCGGAGAAGCCGTGCCGCTTGGCGTCGGCGAGCAGCTCGGGGTCGAGCCGCTCGGCGGCGGCGAGCTCGTCGGCGATCTCCTTGATGAGGAAGAGCTGGTCCACGAACCAGGGGTCGATCTTCGTGGCTTCGAAGACCTCCTCCGGGGTGGCGCCGGCGCGGATGGCCTGCATGACGGTGTTGATCCGGCCGTCGGTCGGGCGGACCGATTCGCGCAGCAGCTCGTCCTTGTCACCGACCGGGCCGGTGAAGTCGAACTGCGAGCCCTTCTTCTCCAGGGAGCGCAGGGCCTTCTGCAGCGCCTCGGTGAAGTTGCGGCCGATGGCCATGGCCTCGCCGACCGACTTCATGGTGGTGGTGAGGGTGGCGTCGGCGGACGGGAACTTCTCGAAGGCGAAGCGCGGGGCCTTCACGACCACGTAGTCGAGCGTCGGCTCGAAGGAGGCCGGCGTCTTCTCGGTGATGTCGTTGGGGATCTCGTCCAGCGTGTAGCCGACGGCGAGCTTCGCGGCGATCTTGGCGATCGGGAAGCCGGTGGCCTTCGACGCCAGCGCGGAGGACCGGGACACCCGCGGGTTCATCTCGATGACGATGATCCGGCCGTCGTCGGGGTCGACCGCGAACTGGATGTTGCAGCCGCCGGTGTCGACTCCGACCTCGCGGATGATCGCGATGCCGATGTCGCGCAGCCGCTGGTACTCGCGGTCGGTCAGCGTCATCGCCGGGGCGACGGTGATCGAGTCACCGGTGTGCACGCCCATCGGGTCGAAGTTCTCGATGGAGCAGACGACCACGACGTTGTCGTGCTTGTCGCGCATCAGCTCCAGCTCGTACTCCTTCCAGCCGAGGATGGACTCCTCCAGGAGCACCTCGGTGGTCGGCGAGAGCGTCAGGCCCTGTCCCGCGATACGGCGCAGCTCATCCTCGTCGTGCGCGAAGCCGGAGCCGGCGCCGCCCATGGTGAAGGAGGGGCGGACGACGACGGGGTAGCCGCCGAGGGTCTCGACGCCCTTGAGGACGTCGTCCATGGAGTGGCAGATGACCGAGCGGGCGGACTCGCCGTGGCCGATCTTCTCCCGTACCGCCTCGACGACCTCCTTGAAGAGGTCGCGGTCCTCGCCCTTGTTGATGGCCTCGACATTGGCGCCGATGAGCTCGACGCCGTACTTCTCCAGCACACCCTGTTCGTGCATGGAGATGGCGGTGTTGAGCGCGGTCTGGCCGCCGAGGGTGGGCAGGAGCGCGTCGGGCCGCTCCTTGGCGATGATCTTCTCGACGAACTCGGGCGTGATCGGCTCGACGTACGTGGCGTCGGCGATCTCCGGGTCGGTCATGATCGTCGCCGGGTTGGAATTGACCAGGATGACGCGCAGGCCCTCGGCCTTGAGGACCCGGCAGGCCTGGGTTCCGGAGTAGTCGAACTCGGCGGCCTGGCCGATGACGATCGGGCCGGAGCCGATGACCAGGACGGACTGGATATCGGTGCGCTTAGGCACGCTGGCCCTCCATCAGGGAAACGAAGCGGTCGAACAGGTACGCGGCGTCGTGCGGGCCCGCGGCCGCCTCAGGGTGGTACTGGACGCTGAAGGCCGGCTGGTCGAGCAGCTGGAGGCCCTCCACCACGTTGTCGTTGAGGCAGACGTGGGAGACCTCGGCGCGGCCGTAGGGGGTCTCGGAGACCTTGTCGAGCGGGGCGTCGACGGCGAAGCCGTGGTTGTGCGCGGTGACCTCGACCTTGCCGGTCGTGCGGTCCTGCACTGGCTGGTTGATGCCGCGGTGGCCGTACTTGAGCTTGTACGTGCCGAAGCCGAGGGCGCGCCCCAGGATCTGGTTGCCGAAGCAGATGCCGAACAGCGGAGTCCTGCGCTCGAGGACGGCCTGCATGACGGCGACGGGACCGTCGGCGGTGGCGGGGTCGCCCGGGCCGTTGGAGAAGAAGACACCGTCGGGGTTGACGGCGTAGACGTCGTCGGCGGTGGCGGTGGCGGGCAGGACGTGCACCTCGATGCCCCGCTCGGCCATGCGGTGCGGGGTCATGCCCTTGATGCCGAGGTCGACGGCGGCGACGGTGAACTTCTTCTCGCCGATGGCCGGGACGACGTACGTCTCCTCGGTGGCGACCTCCGCGGACAGGTTCGCGCCCTTCATCTCGGGCGACTGGCGCACCTCGGCCAGCATCGTGCCCTCGTCGGGCAGTGCGTTGCCGGAGAAGATGCCGACGCGCATGGCGCCGCGCTCGCGCAGATGGCGCGTGAGGGCGCGGGTGTCGATGCCGCTGATGCCGACGACGCCCTGCCGGCTCAGCTCCTCGTCCAGCGAGCGCTTGGCGCGCCAGTTGGAGGGCACGCGGGCGGGGTCGCGGACGACATAACCGGCCACCCAGATGCGGGAGGACTCGGGGTCCTCGTCGTTGACGCCGGTGTTGCCGACGTGCGGGGCGGTCATCACGACGACCTGGCGGTGGTACGACGGGTCGGTGAGGGTCTCCTGGTAGCCGGTCATGCCGGTGGAGAACACCGCCTCGCCGAAGGTCACCCCCACGGCCCCGTAGGCGCGGCCGCGGAAGGTACGGCCGTCCTCCAGGACGAGTACGGCGGGAACGCGGGTTCCCCTGGTGGAGGTCGTCATCGTGCGGCGCCTTCCGTCGGATTGGTGATGTTCATCGAGTTGACTGTGTTGATGGCTTCGAGCCAGGCGGCGTGCTCGGCCGCGTGGTCGGAGCGGAAGCCGGAGTCGATCTGCTTGTCGCCGTGCGCCCAGGTGACGACGAGGAGGCCGCCTTCGGCGAGGACCTTGCCGGCGATGCCCTTGTCGAGGCGTGCCGCGCGCAGGGCCGCGGCCGGGATGAAGAAGTCGGTGGCCCCGGGGCGCACGACGTCGATTCCGGCGTCCGTGAGCGTCAGCTCGACGCGGCTGCGGGTGCCGAGGCCGTGGGCGACGATGCGGTCGAGCCACTGTCCGGCGGTCGTCGAGCCGTGGTAGCGGCCGCTCAGTTTCAGCTTCGCCTCCCCCGCGTGCTCCGGCGCGGTGGGCAGTGCCGGAAGACCCGACTGGAGCTCGCCGCGCCACTTCCAGCCCTGGCGCATCAGCCAGTAGACGAGGGCGACGAAGAGCAGCAGCCCGGCCACCCAGCCGAGGCGGGCGGCCCAGTCGGTCACCTCCGCCGACTGCTTCTCCGCGGCCTCGGCGGCGAGGTTGATCAGTGCAGGTGTCACGCCAGCTTCCCGTCCATGAGCGTCGCCCGGCCCCGCAGGAAGGTGTGGGTGACGCGACCCGGCAGCTCGCGGCCCTCGTAGGGGGTGTTGCGGCTGCGGGAGGCGAAGCCCGCGGGGTCCACGTTTCCACGGTATGCCGGATCGAGCAGGGTGAGGTTGGCGGGCTCACCTGCCGAGACGGGACGGCCGTGGCCCTCGGCCCGGCCGATACGGGCGGGTGCGAAGGACATGCGGTCGGCGACGCCCTCCCAGGTCAGCAGGCCGGTCTCGACCATCGTCTGCTGCACCACGGACAGGGCGGTCTCCAGGCCGATCATGCCCATGGCGGCCGCGGCCCACTCGCAGTCCTTGTCCTCGTGCGGGTGCGGCGCGTGGTCGGTGGCGACGATGTCGATCGTGCCGTCGGCGAGCGCCTCGCGCAGTGCCATGACGTCGCGCTGGGTGCGCAGCGGCGGGTTGACCTTGTAGATCGGGTTGTACGTGCGGACCAGCTCGTCGGTGAGGAGCAGGTGGTGCGGGGTGACCTCGGCGGTGACGTCGATGCCGCGGGACTTGGCCCAGCGGACGATCTCGACGGAACCGGCGGTCGAGAGGTGGCAGATGTGGACGCGGGAGCCGACGTGCTCGGCGAGGAGGACATCGCGGGCGATGATCGACTCCTCGGCGACGGCGGGCCAGCCGCCGAGGCCCAGTTCGGCGGAGACGACGCCCTCGTTCATCTGGGCGCCTTCGGTCAGCCGCGGCTCCTGCGCGTGCTGGGCGACGACTCCGCCGAAGGCCTTCACGTACTCCAGCGCCCGGCGCATGATCACGGCGTCGTCGACGCACTTGCCGTCGTCGGAGAAGACGGTGACCCCGGCGGCGGAGTCGTGCATGGCGCCGAGCTCGGCGAGCTTCTTGCCCTCCAGGCCGACGGTGACGGCTCCGATGGGCTGGACGTCGCAGTAGCCGTGCTCCTTGCCGAGCCGCCAGACCTGCTCGACGACGCCCGCGGTGTCGGCGACGGGGAAGGTGTTGGCCATGGCGAACACGGCCGTGTAGCCGCCGCTCGCGGCCGCGCGGGTGCCGGTGAGGACCGTCTCGGAGTCCTCGCGGCCCGGCTCGCGCAGGTGGGTGTGCAGGTCGACCAGGCCGGGCAGCAGGATCTTGCCCTCGGCCTCGACGACGGTGGCGCCGTCGGCCGCGATGCCGGTGCCGACCTGGGCGATGGTCTCGCCCTCGATCAGGACGTCCTGCGCCTCGCCGCCCAGGACCTTCGCGCCACGAAGCAGAATCTTCGTCGTCTCACTCATCGGTTACTTCGTCTCCTCGGTGCGGGCGGTGGTGGCGTTGGTGACGGCGGGCACATCTTTTGCATCAGGCACAGCGCCGCCCAGCAGCAGATACAGGACGGCCATCCGGATGCTGACGCCGTTGGCGACCTGCTCGACGGCGGTGCAGCGGTCGGAGTCGGCGACCTCGGCGGTGATCTCCATGCCGCGGTTCATCGGTCCGGGGTGCATGACGATGGCGTGCTCGGGCATCCGGGCCATCCGGTCGCCGTCGAGGCCGTAGCGGCGTGAGTACTCGCGCTCGGTCGGGAAGAAGGCTGCGTTCATCCGCTCGCGCTGCACGCGCAGCATCATCACGGCGTCGGACTTCGGCAGCACGTCGTCGAGGTCGTACGAGACGTCGCACGGCCAGGTCTCGACGCCGACCGGTACCAGGGTGGGCGGTGCCACGAGGGTGACGTGGGCGCCGAGCGTGGTGAGCAGATGGACGTTGGACCGGGCGACGCGGCTGTGCAGGACGTCGCCGACGATCGTGATGCGGCGCCCTTCGAGGTCGCGCCCTATGCCGGCGTCCCGGCCGACGAGGCGGCGGCGCATGGTGAAGGCGTCGAGCAGGGCCTGGGTGGGGTGCTCGTGGGTGCCGTCGCCCGCGTTGACGACGGCTCCGTCGATCCAGCCGGAGTTCGCGAGCCGGTAGGGGGCGCCGGAGGCGTGGTGGCGGATGACGACGGCGTCGGCGCCCATCGCCTCCAGGGTGAGCGCGGTGTCCTTGAGGGACTCGCCCTTGGAGACGGACGAGCCCTTGGCCGAGAAGTTGATGACGTCGGCGGAGAGGCGCTTGGCGGCGGCCTCGAAGGAGATCCGGGTGCGGGTGGAGTCCTCGAAGAAGAGGTTGACGACGGTACGGCCGCGCAGGGTGGGCAGCTTCTTGATCGGCCGGTCGGCGACCCGGGCCATCTCCTCGGCGGTGTCGAGGATGAGGACGGCGTCTTCGCGGGTGAGGTCGGCGGCCGAGATGAGGTGGCGCTTCATCTGGGTGTGCTCCGGTGTGTGGCGGTTTGCGGGGCATGGGGGCGTGCAGGCACAGGCCCGTAGGACTTCGGTTTCGGGCCTCGGGTCCGGCTTCGGCCTCGGCCTCGGCTCAGGCTTTCGGCTTCGGCTGCCGGTGCCGCGGCATCGGGAAGGCCGTACGGGGTGCTACTGCTCGCCGGCCGGGGCGGTCTCGCGCACACCGAGCAGCACGGTGTCGCGACCGTCCTCCTCGGCGAGCTGGACCTTGACCGTCTCCCGCAACGACGTGGGGAGGTTCTTGCCGACGTAGTCGGCGCGGATGGGCAGTTCACGGTGGCCGCGGTCGACGAGGACCGCGAGCTGGACGGCGCGCGGGCGGCCGATGTCGTTCAGCGCGTCGAGTGCGGCGCGGATGGTGCGGCCGGAGAAGAGCACGTCGTCGACGAGGACGACCAGACGGCCGTCGATGCCGTCGGCGGGAATGTCCGTGCGCGCGAGCGCGCGGGCAGGACGGAGCCGCAGGTCGTCGCGGTACATGGTGATGTCGAGGGAGCCGACCGGGATCGTGCGGCCGGTGATCTCCGCGAGCTTGTCGGCGAGCCTGCGGGCAAGATAGACCCCGCGTGTCGGGATGCCGAGGAGCACCACGTCCTCGGCGCCCTTCGCGCGCTCGACGATCTCGTGGGCGATGCGGGTCAGTACCCGCGCGATGTCGGGGGCCTCAAGAACGGGGCGCGCCGCATCGGGGCTGTGTGTGTCCATACGAAACGGACCTCCTTCTCCGCCTCACGGGACGGACCTTAAAGGACGTCGGATTTGCGCCGTCCACGCTACCAGGGTTCAGCCCGGCCCCTGGTCACACCCTCGGGAGGGTCGTACGGACCATTCGGCTTGACGCAGCCAAGTAACGCTGCGTAACCTCACAGTGAGTGACCAGCCGCGCGGCCGAGCCGCACGTCGATACAGTGTCCGGGGAGCTATATGTCCAGCGAATACGCAAAGCAGCTCGGGGCCAAGCTCCGCGCCATCCGCACCCAGCAGGGGCTGTCTCTCCACGGGGTGGAGGAGAAGTCCCAGGGCCGCTGGAAGGCCGTCGTCGTCGGGTCGTACGAGCGAGGGGACCGTGCGGTGACCGTGCAGCGTCTTGCCGAGCTGGCCGATTTCTACGGGGTCCCGGTCCAGGAGCTTCTCCCGGGCACCACGCCCGGCGGCGCCGCAGAGCCGCCGCCCAAGCTCGTCCTCGACCTTGAGCGCCTCGCCCATGTCCCCGCCGAGAAGGCCGGTCCGCTGCAGCGTTACGCGGCGACGATCCAGAGCCAGCGCGGTGACTACAACGGCAAGGTGCTCTCGATCCGCCAGGACGACCTGCGCACGCTCGCCGTCATCTACGACCAGTCGCCCTCGGTCCTGACCGAGCAGCTGATCAGCTGGGGCGTGCTGGACGCGGACGCACGGCGTGCAGTCGCGCACGAAGAGGGCTGACGCCACACCTGCAGAAACGTGCCGCCGGGCCGGGGGAAGCAGCGCTTCCACCGGCCCGCGGCCGTTTCGGGGTGCTGACGCCTTCAACCCGTCCGGCGCCTCGAACCCATGCCCCGGCCACCGGGGACCTGCAGCCCGTCCGGCGTTCGAGGACGGGCGCCCGGGCCCACCGAACGCGGGTGGCACGCTTCCCCGCCCGCAGCGGCGTGCGCGGCGCAACAGGCCGACCCACGCGCACCGGGCACGCGGACAACGGCCGAAGGCCCGCAGCGCATTCGCTGCGGGCCTTCGTGGCTGAGCGGCCGAGGCGCGAGCCTAGGCGCCGGCGTCGCGACGCAGGCTCGGCTTGAGGTCCTTGAAGCGGCCCAGCAGGCCGTTCACGAAGGACGGGGAGTCGTCCGTGGAGAACTCCTTGGCGAGCTGCACCGCCTCGTCGATCACCACCGCGTCCGGGGTCTCGTCCACCCACACCAGCTCGTATGCGCCGAGCCGCAGGATGTTGCGGTCGACGACGGGCATCCGGTCGAGCGTCCAGCCGACCGCGTAGGTGGCGATGAGCTCGTCGATCCGGGCCGCGTGCTTCGCGTACCCCTCGACCAGCTCCATCGTGTACTCACCGACCGGCGGCTGACGGTCGTCGGTCCGCGCGTGCCGGATCCAGTCGGCGAGGACCGTCTGCACGGACGCCCCGCGCTGGTCGGCCTCGAACAGGATCTGGAAGGCGCGCTTGCGGGCCTTGTTGCGAGCAGCCACGGTTAGCTGTTCACCCGGCCGAGGTAGTCGCCGGAACGGGTGTCGACCTTGATCTTCTCACCGGTGGTGATGAAGAGCGGGACCTGAATGGTGTAACCGGTCTCCAGGGTGGCGGGCTTGGTGCCACCGGTGGAGCGGTCGCCCTGGACGCCCGGCTCGGTCTCCTGGATGACCAGCTCGACGGCGGCCGGGAGCTCGACGTAGAGCACCTCGCCCTCGTGCGTGGCCACGGTGGCGGTGAAGCCCTCGATGAGGAAGTTCGCGGCGTCACCGACGGCGGTGCGGGAGACGTGCAGCTGGTCGTACGTCTGCATGTCCATGAAGACGAAGTAATCGCCGTCCATGTACGAGAACTGCATGTCGCGGCGGTCGACGGTGGCCGTCTCGACCTTCACGCCGGCGTTGAACGTCTTGTCGACGATCTTGCCGGACAGCACGTTCTTGAGCTTGGTGCGCACGAAGGCCGGGCCCTTGCCGGGCTTGACGTGCTGGAACTCGACGACGGACCAGAGCTGGTCGTTGTCGAGCTTGAGCACCATGCCGTTCTTGAGGTCGTTCGTGGTGGCCACGGTTGCGGAATCTCCTGGACTGACGCTGGTGGACGACCAGGGAGTGCGAAAGTGCACGCTGCGCGCTAGAGCGCGAGCAGCTCCTTGGTCGTGATGGTGAGTAGCTCGGGTCCGCCGTCCGCCTCCTGGCGCACGACGAGCGTGTCATCGATCCGGACCCCGCCCCGGCCCGGGAGGTGGACCCCCGGTTCGACGGTGACCGGCACACAAGCGTCCAGTTTACCCATGGCGGCAGGCGACAGCTGCGGGTCCTCGTCGATTTCGAGCCCGACACCGTGCCCGGTCGAGGGCGCGAGGCCGTCGCCGTGGCCGGCGGCGTCGAGCACCTGACGGGCGGCGCGGTCGACCTCGCGGTACTCGGTGCCGGGCGCGAGGGCTTCGCGGCCGGCCCGCTGAGCGGCGAAGACGACGTCGTACAGCTCGATCTGCCAGTCGGCAGGGGTGGTTCCGATGACGAACGTACGGGCGATCTCGCAGCGGTAGCCGCGGTAGTTCGCGCCGAGACAGACGGCGAGGAAATCGCCTTCCTCCACCCGGCGGTCGGAGGGGCGGTGCCCGCCGAGTCCGGCGTTGGGGCCGGTGGCGACGGAGGTGCGGAAGGCGGGGCCGTCGGCCCCGTGGTCGACGAGCCGGCGCTCCAGCTCCAGGGCGAGGTGTCGCTCGGTGCGGCCGACGAGGATGGATTCGAGCAGTTCACCGAGGGCCTGGTCGGTGATCTCGGCGGCGATGCGGATGCAGGCGATCTCGTCCTCGTCCTTGACCATCCGCTGCTGCTCCACGGCGCCGTCGAGGTCGCAGAAGCGCAGGTGCGGGGCGACCGAGCCGAGGGCGCGGTGGCGGGCGACGGTGAGATGGTGCTCCTCTACGGCGAGGGACTCGGCCCCGGCGGCCCCGGCGGCCTGGGCGGCGGCGACGGCCGCGTCGCCTCCGTGGTTGGGCAGCACGGTCTGGCGCAGCCGTTCGTCGATCCTGCCGTGAGCGGGATCACCGGTGGGCGCGCTGGGGCAGAGCAGGGTGTCGGCGGCGGGCCCTCCGGGGCCCAGCAGCAGTACGGCACCCGGCGGCGCAGCGCCCGCGAGATAGCGGACGTTTGCGGGTCGGGACACCAGGGCCGCTGAGCTGCCGACGGCCGCGAAGCGGTCCCGCAGCAGCCCGCGCCGGGCTGCGAACACCTCGGACATGACACGAGCCTAAGAGCGTCGAGCCGATTCGGCCGGTCGAGCGCGTCCGTGTGGGGTGGGGGCGCCGCCCCCGGCCCCTGCTGGGGCTCCGCCCCGGCCCCGTTCGCCGGGGCGCTACCCCCGAACCCCGGATGCCGGGTGGCCTGCGCCCGGACCCCGCGGCTCGGCCCCGCCCCCGGGTGCCGAGCCGCAGGCGAGGCCCCGAGGCGTGGCCCGATGCCGTCCGCCGGGCCGGGGTGTCCGTCCTCAAGCGCCGGACAGGGTGGAAAGGCGTCCGATCCCAGGCGCCGGACGGGCCGGGTCCGTGGTCGGCGCCGGGCGGACGAGTAGGCCCTCCGGCGATCGAGGGCCACGCCCACACGGCGTTGGGGGTCAGCGGAGGCGGAGAACCCGCCTACCAGGCCGGCGGGCTTGCGATCGAGCGGGCAAGGACCTCGTCGAGGATCCGGGCCGTGGTCTCGACGTCGTACTTGGAGTTGTCGATGATCGGGAGGCCCGAGCCGTACCAGCCGGCCATACGGCCGTGGATGCTGGCGACCTCCTCGTCGGAGAGGCGGCGGTTGCCGCTGCGCTCCGCGTTCCGCTCGAGGACGATCTCGAGGCCGGGGAGGAGGACGACCGGCAGCAGTCCGGGGCCCACATGGCGTTTCCACCCGCCGAGGCCGACGACCGGACGGTCCGGGAAGACCGCGTCGTCGAGGATGCAGGAGATGCCGTTGGCCAGGAAGTTGCGGGCGGCGAATCCGCAGGTGCGGCGGGCGAGGCGGTACTGGGCCTCGGACTGGTCGTTCCAGCCGGACTGAGGGTCGGCGAAGCCGGAGCAGACCCATTCGCGGACGTCGTCGAGGCTGATGTGCGCGGTGGGGACACGGCGGCCGGCGGCCCAGTGGCGGGCCACGGTCGTCTTGCCCGCGCCGGCCGGGCCGATGAGGAGCACCGCGAGCGTGGCGGTGCCGGTGCCGCTCTCGACGGGGGGCGTGGGGGTCGCCCCGGGCGAAGCCATGGCGGAGGGTAGGGGAACCGGTCCGCCCGGGGGCAGTGGCACATGCCCTGTGGTGTCACGGGACGGTGGCACGGCGGCGTGGTGCGGGGCAGGACCGGTCCAGCCGGGAGCGGGCGGGCGGCCCTGCGGCGGCGGGGGCGGCGGGACGGGGTGCTGGGCCTGGTGCTCCCACCCGGCCGCCGGTCCGTGCCCGGGTCCCTGGGGCGGCAGCGGACCCCCCACTCCGTGCTGCATCCGGTGCCACTCCGTCTCGTACGACTACGACTTCACGCTGGTCGGGCGGCAGTTGACCCGCCCGTACCGAACGGTACCCTCCCCGGCCTCCGCAGTGGGAACGGCCGGGGCCGGTACGAAGTGCCCCGTCGAGGCCTGCTCAGCCGTCGAGTTCTTCGGCGAGCGCCCGCAGGGCCAGCCGGTACGAGCCGATCCCGAAGCCCGCGACCGTTCCGGAGGCGACAGCCGCGACCACCGAAGTGTGGCGGAATTCCTCCCGTGCGTACGGATTCGAGATGTGCACCTCGATGAGCGGCGCGGTCCGCTGGGCCGCCGCGTCGCGCATCGCGTACGAGTAGTGCGTGAACGCACCGGGGTTGAGAACGACCGGTACGGAACCGTCCGCCGCCTCGTGGAGCCAGCGGACCATCTCTCCCTCGTCGTTCGTCTCGCGGACGTCGACGTCGAAGCCGAGCTCCTTGCCCAGCGACCGGCAGGCGTCCACCAGCCCGGCGTACGACGTGGCGCCGTACACATCGGGCTCCCGCGAGCCGAGCCGCCCGAGGTTCGGCCCGTTCAGGACGAGGACACGACGGCTCATGCGGACACCTCACCGAACGCGGCGAGCAGGACCGCGGGGTCCGGGCCCTCCAGCACCGTCGGCTTGGCCAGGCCGTCGAGGACGATGAAGCGCAGCAGATCGCCGCGGGACTTCTTGTCGACCTTCATGGTCTCGAGCAGCTTCGGCCACTGGTCGCCGCGGTACGTCAGCGGCAGCCCGACGGACTCCAGGACCGTGCGGTGCCGCTCGGCCGTCGCATCGTCCAACCGACCGGCGAGCCGCCCGAGTTCGGCGGCGAAGACCATGCCGACGGAGACGGCCGCGCCGTGCCGCCACTTGTAGCGCTCGTTCTTCTCGATGGCGTGCGCCAGCGTGTGGCCGTAGTTGAGGATCTCGCGCAGGCCGGACTCCTTGAGGTCGCTCGACACGACCTCGGCCTTGACCCGGATGGAGCGCTCGATCAGCTCGGCGGTGTGCGGCCCGGACGGGGTGCGCGCGCCCTCCGGGTCCGCCTCGACGAGGTCGAGGATCGCCGGGTCGGCGATGAAGCCGGCCTTGATGATCTCGGCCATGCCGCTGACGTAGTCGTGCACCGGGAGGGAGTCCAGCGCGCCGAGGTCGCACAGCACGCCGGCCGGCGGGTGGAAGGCGCCGACGAGGTTCTTGCCCTCGGCGGTGTTGATGCCGGTCTTGCCGCCGACGGCCGCGTCGACCATGGCGAGGACCGTGGTCGGGACCGCGATCCAGCGCACTCCGCGCAGCCACGTCGCCGCGACGAACCCGGCGAGGTCGGTGGTCGCCCCGCCGCCGACGCCGACGATGACGTCGGTGCGGGTGAAGCCGGTCTGGCCGAGCGCCTTCCAGCAGTACGCCGCGACCTCGACGGTCTTGGCCTCCTCGGCGTTCGGCACCTGGATGGCGACGGCCTCGTACCCCTGGTCGGCGAGGTCCTGGCGGACCGCGTCACCGGTCTCGGCGAGCGCTTCGGGGTGGATGACGGCGACGCGCTTGGCCCTGGGGCCGATCAGCCCGGGGAGCTCGCCCAGCAACTGCCGGCCGACGAGCACCTCGTACGGGTCGGTGCCCGCGGTGCCGGCGACCGCGATACGGGTGACTGCCTGCTCGGTCATGCGTCCTTCACTTCGAGTGCGTCGAGGACCGCCTGCGCGACCTCATCGGGGGTGCGGTCGTCGGTGGCCACGACGGCCCGGGCGACTTCGGTGTACAGATGGCGGCGAGCCTCCATCAGCTCGCGCCACTGCCTGCGCGGGTTGACGGCGAGCAGCGGGCGGGCAACGCCGAGGCCGGTGCGCTTGACAGCCTCCTCGACGTCCATCGAGAGATAGACGACGGGCAGTCCGGACAGCAGTTCGCGGGTGCCCTCGTCGAGGATCGCTCCACCGCCGAGGGCGAGGACGCCCGTGTGCTCGGCGAGAGCGGCCCGTACCGCCGCGCGCTCCAGCTCGCGAAAGTGCGGCTCGCCGTCCTCGATGAAGATGTCCGAGATCTCCCGGCCCTGGGCGGCGACGATGTCGGCATCAGTGTCCCGGTAGCCGGCGCCGAGGCGCTGGGCGAGCAGGGCGCCGACGGTGGACTTGCCGACGCCCATCGGCCCGATCAGTACGACCTGTGGCCCGGCGGCCTCGTGCGCTCCGCTCACCGGATGGCCAGGTTCTCGAGGTACGACCGCACATTGCGGCGGGTCTCCGCGACGCTGTCGCCGCCGAACTTCTCGGCGACCGCGTCGGCGAGGACGAGCGCGACCATGGCCTCTGCGACGATGCCGGCGGCGGGCACGGCGCAGACGTCGGAGCGCTGGTGGTGCGCGGCGGCGGCCTCGCCGGTGGCGACGTCGACGGTCCTCAGGGCCCGCGGCACGGTCGCGATCGGCTTCATCGCGGCTCGTACGCGCAGCAGTTCACCGGTGGTGAGTCCGCCCTCGGTGCCGCCGGAGCGGCCGGAGGTGCGCTTGATGCCGTCTTCGGTGACGACGATCTCGTCATGGGCCTGGGAGCCGGGGACGCGGGCGAGCTCGAAGCCGTCGCCGACCTCGACGCCCTTGATGGCCTGGATGCCCATGAGGGCGGCGGCGAGCCGCGCATCGAGGCGGCGGTCCCAGTGGACGTGCGACCCGAGGCCGACGGGTACGCCGTACGCGAGCACCTCGACGACGCCGCCGAGCGTGTCGCCGTCCTTGTGGGCCTGGTCGATCTCGGCGACCATCGCCTTCGACGCGTCGGCGTCGAAGCAGCGGACCGGGTCGGCGTCGAGCTTCTCGACATCGGCCGGGGTCGGGTACACGCCGTACGGGGCCTTGGCCGCGGCCAGCTCCACGACGTGGGAGACGATCTCGATGCCCGCGGTCTCCTTGAGGTAGGAGCGGGCGACCGTGCCGAGGGCGACGCGTGCGGCGGTCTCGCGGGCGCTGGCGCGCTCCAGGATGGGCCGTGCCTCGTCGAAGCCGTACTTCTGCATGCCGGCGAGGTCGGCGTGGCCGGGCCTGGGGCGGGTCAGCGGGGCGTTGCGCGCCAGCTCGGCGAGCTCGGCAGGGTCGACGGGGTCGGCCGCCATGACCTTCTCCCACTTCGGCCACTCGGTGTTACCGACCATGATCGCGACGGGCGAGCCCAGGGTGAGGCCGTGGCGCACACCGCCCAGGAACGTGACCTCGTCACGCTCGAACTTCATCCGCGCACCGCGTCCATAGCCGAGGCGCCGCCGGGCGAGGTGGTCCGCCACCATCTCCGTGGTGACCGGGACACCGGCGGGAAGACCCTCCAGCGTCGCCACCAGTGCGGGTCCGTGCGACTCCCCCGCGGTCAGCCAGCGCAACCTGCTCAACGGTGCTCCTCATGCTCGCGCCTGGAATTGGGACAGCGCGACCGGGTGCGCGGCCCTGGCCCGCCACCCCCGATCCTCCCACGTCCGGAGCGGTCGCCTGATCGCGGTCCAGCTATCGGACGTCCGCGTCCCCGGCGGACCCGGCGCCTCCGCCGGTCCGCGCGGCGCGAACCACGCCCAGCAGCCACCGGGCGCCCACCGCCGCAAGGGCCAGCAGGCCGAGCACGGCGATCGTGTGCTCCAGCCAGTCGGGCAGCATCCCAAGGGCCAGGTGGAGGAGGCCTTTGCCCCAGTCGGCGGCGAGCTGCGGCCCGGCAGTGGGCGCGCTCATCGTTCGCTCAGGGCCTGCTCGCCCGCCGCCCGCATCGCGGCGAGCGGGGCGGGGGTGCGGCCGGTCATCAGTTCCACCTGCAGCACGGCCTGGTGGACCAGCAGGTCGAGGCCGCCGACGACGGCTCCGCCCTCCTCGGCCCAGGCAGCGGCGAGCGGGGTGGGCCAGGGGTCGTACAGCACGTCGAAGAGCGTGCCCGGCCGCTCCGGTACGTACGGCACGAGGGCGTCCGTCGCTCCGGCGGGGGTGGTGGCGACGACGAGCGGGGCGTCGAAGGCGTGCGCCGCCTCCGCCCAGTCGGCGGTGTGCACCTCGACGCCGAGCCGCTCGCCCCAGCCGCGCATCTCGTCGGCGCGGGTGTGCGTCCGTACGTACGCGGTCACCGGGCCGGTGCAGATCCTCGCCAGTGCGGCGAGCGCGGAGGAGGCGGTCGCTCCCGCGCCGAGTACGGCGGCGTACTCCACCTTGTCCACGCCGCGCTCGCGCAGGGCGGCGATCATGCCGGGGATGTCGGTGTTGTCGCCCGTGCGGCGGCCGTCCTCGGTGATCACGACCGTGTTCACGGCCTCGACGGAGGCCGCGGTGTCGCTGATCCCGTCGAGCAGCGGGATGATCGCCCGCTTGAGCGGCATGGTCAGGGACAGCCCGGCCCAGGAGGAGTCGAGCCCCTCCATGAAGCCGGGCAGCTCCGCCTCGTTCACCTCGAAGCGCTCGTACGACCAGTGGCCGAGACCGAGCGCCTCGTATGCGGCGCGGTGCAGCACCGGGGAGAGCGAGTGCGCGATGGGCGATCCGAGGACCGCGGCCCTGCGTGCCTCAGTCGATGCCCTGCTGTTCATTGAACTTGTCCTTCAGCCTCTGGAATTCGGCGTGCGTCTTGGCGAATTCCGTCTTGTGCTTGCCGTCGGTCGCGACGAAGTAGAGCCAGCCGTCCTTCGTCGGGGTCTGGGCCGCCTGCAGGGCCAGCTGGCCCGGGTTGCCGATGGGCCCGGGGGTGAGGCCCTTCTGCGTGTACGTGTTGTACGGGTCCTTGTTGCCGTTGATCTCGGACTCGCTGATCTCGATCTTGCTCTGGCCCTTCAGATAATTGAAGGTCGAGTCGAACTGGAGCAGCTGGTTCGTCTCCGTGTTGGTGGGCTTGAGTCGGTTGTAGACGACTTCGGCCATCTTGCGGAAGTCGTCCTTCGACTTGCCCTCCGCCTGCACCAGGCTCGCGACCGTGATCAGCTGCCAAGGCCCTTCGAGACCGAGCTTCTTGGCCTGCGCGTCGAGATCGGTCTTGTTGTACTCCTGGTTCGCCCGGGCGACCATCTTCTTGAGGACGTCCTCGGGCTTGGTGCCCTTGGCGACCGGGTAGGCGGCCGGGAAGAGGAAACCTTCCAGCGGGTCCTTGACGTCCGGGTGGCCGGTCGCCCAGTCGGGCAGGCCGAGACTCTTCGCCTTTTCCTTCGCGACCTTCGCGGTCGTGCCCTCGTCGAGTTGGAGCCGGGTGTCGATCTGCTCGTAGACCCAGGCATTCCGCTTGCCTTCGGGAATGATCAGGGAATTGCGGCTCGCGGGATTGAGCATGGCCTCGACGGCATTCGCCGCCGACATTCCCTTTTTGAGGATGTAGACGCCCGCCTGGATCTTCTTCCCGTCGGGGTTCTTCTCCTGGGCGGCGACAAAGGCGTCGACGCTCTTCACGACACCCGCCGCCTTGAGGGCGTTGCCGATGGTGGCGCCGGTCGCGCCCTGCGGGATCTCGACCTGGACACTGCCACTGCCCTCACCCGTGAAGTCGGGCGCCGCGCCGAAACGGTCCTGCCAGAACTGGTAACCGACATAGCCGAGGCCGCCGACACCGCCCACCAGGACCACGGCGACGACGAGGCAGGCGAAGCCGTTGCGGCCCTTCTTCTGCTTCTTGGACGAACCGCGGCCGTCACGGCCCCCGCCGCGGCGGGATCCACCCGGTTCGTCGTCGTAGTCGGAGTCGTCGTCCGGGCCGTCCTCACCGGTGAAGAAGGGGTGGGTCTCCTCCTCCTGCTCCGTCTCCCACGCGGCCTCGGGCTCCCTGGCCGGTGCCCTGCGGCGGCCGGGCGGCTGGGGCGGCGGGTACGCCTCGGGAGTGCTGTAGGGGTCGGGGGCCTGGCCGTAGGGCGCGCCCTGCACGGGCTCGTACGGCATCGCGGCATGCTGCCCGGTGTCCCAGCCCCCGGCGCCGTACTGCTGGTCGCCGTACTGCTGGGGGCCGCTGTACTGCTGGGGGCCGCCGTAGGGCTGCTGCTGGCCGTGGCCGTACTGCTGCGGGCCGGCGTAGCCCTGGGTGCCGCCGCCGTACTGCTGGTTCTGGTCACCGTACGGCTGCTGGTAGGGGTCCTGGTACGGGTCCTGGTACCCGCCGCCGTACTGCTGCGGCTGGTGCGGCTGCGGCTGCTGACCGGGATACGGCTGCTGGGGCTGCTGGGGCTGCGGCTGCTGGGCACCGTACGGCTCGGCATGGCCGCCCGGGCCCTGCTGACCTCTCCATCCCTGGTCCCCGTACAACGGGTCCTCGGGATGCCACGGTTCGGAGCCGGAGCCCCGGCCATAATCAGTCATCGATCCCCAAACAGCCGCGAGGGGACCGGACGGTCCGCCTCTACGTCGTGCGGCAGCTGTTCGAACGCCGCCGCATCGCGCGGAACGTTACCGTATCGCGATCAGATGACCACTTCGACGCTCTCGCCGGGCGGATTACCCGATACCCGTTCGGTCTCAAGAGCATTCTGAAGGATGATCACAGCGGCCGCCTGATCGATGACGGACCGGCCCTTCTTGGACTTCACGCCCGACGCCCGGAGCCCCTGACCAGCCGTCACTGTGGTCATCCTCTCGTCCACGAGCCGCACCGGCACCGGGGCGATGCCGCGTGCCAGCTCCTGGGCGAAGGCCCGCACCTTGACCGCCGCCGGGCCCTCGCCACCGCTGAGCGAGCGGGGCAGGCCGACGACGACCTCGAGCGGTTCGTACTCCTCGACGAGCTGTCGCAGCCGTCGGTGGGCGGCCGGGACGTCACGTCCCGGCACGGTCTCCACCGGGGTGGCGAGGACCCCGTCGGGGTCGCACGAGGCGACCCCGATCCGGGCGTCCCCGACGTCGATCGAGAGACGACGTCCTCTTCGCATCGCGATCAGGCCGTCTCGGCGACCAGGCGCTCGACGGCGTCGATGGCGTCGCCGATCGCGGCCGGGTTCTGACCGCCACCCTGGGCGACGTCCGGCTTGCCGCCACCGCCGCCGCCGAGGGTCTTGGCGGCCGTACGCACCAGCTCGCCGGCCTTGAGGCCGCGCTCACGGGCGGCCTCGTTGGTGGCGATGACGGTCAGCGGGCGGCCGCCCGCCGTGGTGAAAAGCGCCACAACGGCCGGGCGGTCGCCCGGGATGCGGCCGCGGACGTCGAGGACCAGCTTGCGCAGGTCGTCGGCGGACGTGCCGTCCGGGACCTGGCCGGTGACCAGGGCCGTGCCCCGGACGTCCTTGGCGGACTCGACGAGCCCGGCGGCGGCCTGGAGGACCTTCTCCGCGCGGAACTTCTCGATCTCCTTCTCGGCGTCCTTGAGCTTGCCGAGCACGGTGGCGATCTTCTCCGGCAGTTCCTCGGGGCGACCCTTGACCAGCTCCTGGAGCTGGGCGACGACCGTGTGCTCCCTGGCCAGGAAGTTGTACGCGTCGACGCCGACGAGGGCCTCGATACGGCGCACGCCCGAGCCGATCGACGACTCGCCGAGCAGCTTCACCAGACCCAGCTGGGCGGTGTTGTGCACGTGCGTACCGCCGCAGAGCTCCTTGGAGAAGTCGCCGATGGTGACGACACGGACCCGCTCGCCGTACTTCTCGCCGAACTCGGCGATGGCGCCCTGCTTCTTGGCCTCGTCGATGCTCATGATCTCGGCCTGGACGTCGAGCTCACGGGCGAGCACCTCGTTGATCTTCTGCTCGACGTCGGTGAGGACCGTGCCGGGGACGGCGGACGGCGAGCCGAAGTCGAAGCGGAAGCGGCCGGGCGAGTTCTCGGAACCGGCCTGGGCGGCCGTCGGGCCGAGGGCGTCGCGCAGCGCCTGGTGCGTGAGGTGCGTGGCACTGTGGGCGCGGGCGATGGCACGGCGGCGCCTGACGTCGATGGCGGCGTAGGCGGAGGCGCCCACGGTCACCTCGCCGACCTGCACCGAGCCCTTGTGCACGGAGACGCCGGGTACGGGCTGCTGCACGTCGCGGATCTCGATGACGGCGCCGGTGTCGAGCTTGATCCGGCCCTGGTCGGCAAGCTGGCCGCCGCCCTCGGCGTAGAACGGGGTGCGGTCGAGGACGACCTCGACCTCGTCGCCCTCGGAGGCGGCGGGCGACGGGACGCCGTCGACGAGCAGGCCGACGATGGTCGACTCGCCCTCGTTGTTGGCGTAGCCCGTGAACTCGGTGGAGCCGGCGGTGTCGGCGACCTCGCGGTAGGCGGACAGGTCGGCGTGGCCGGTCTTCTTGGCCTTGGCGTCGGCCTTGGCGCGCTCCCGCTGCTCCTTCATCAGGCGGCGGAAGCCGTCCTCGTCCACGGTCAGGCCCTGCTCGGCGGCCATCTCGAGGGTGAGGTCGATGGGGAAGCCCCAGGTGTCGTGGAGCAGGAAGGCCTTGTCACCGGAGAGCACCTTGGAGCCGGCGCTCCTGGCCTCGGTGACGGCACCGTCCAGCACGTTCGTACCGGCGTTCAGCGTCTTGAGGAAGCGGGCCTCCTCGGCGAGGGCGACCGTCTCGATGCGCTTGCGGTCGGTCTCCAGCTCCGGGTACTGCTGGCCCATGGTCTTGATGACCACGTCGATGAGCGCACCGACGACCGGCTCCGTGGCGCCGAGCAGCCGCATGTTGCGGATGGCCCGGCGCATGATGCGGCGCAGGACGTAGCCGCGGCCCTCGTTGCCGGGGGTGACGCCGTCGCCGATGAGCATCACGGACGTCCGGATGTGGTCGGCGACCACGCGCATCGAGACGTCCGAGGCGTGGTCGGCGCCGTAGCGCACGCCGGTGAGCTCGGTGGCCTTGTCCATGACGACGCGCAGGGTGTCGGTCTCGTACATGTTCTGCACGCCCTGCAGGATCATGGCGAGGCGCTCGAGGCCGAGACCGGTGTCGATGTTCTTGCTCGGCAGGTCGCCGAGGATCTCGAAGTCCTCCTTGCCGGAGCCCTCGCCGCGCTCGTACTGCATGAAGACCAGGTTCCAGATCTCCACGTAGCGCTCGTCGTTGACGGCGGGGCCGCCCTCGGGGCCGAACTCGGGGCCGCGGTCGTAGTTGATCTCCGAGCAGGGGCCGCAGGGGCCGGGGACGCCCATGGACCAGAAGTTGTCCTTCTTGCCGAGGCGCTGGATGCGCTCGGCGGGGACGCCGATGACCTCGCGCCAGATGCGCTCGGCCTCGTCGTCGTCGAGGTAGACGGTGATCCAGAGCTTCTCCGGCTCCAGCCCGTAGCCGCCGTCCGCCACCGGGGCGGTGAGCAGCTCCCAGGCGAGCTTGATGGCGCCTTCCTTGAAGTAGTCGCCGAAGGAGAAGTTGCCGCACATCTGGAAGAACGTGCCGTGGCGGGTGGTCTTGCCGACCTCTTCGATGTCGGGCGTACGCACACACTTCTGCACGCTGGTGGCGCGCGGAGCGGGCGGCTTGACCTCGCCGAGGAAGTACGGCTTGAAGGGAACCATGCCCGCGTTGACCAGCAGCAGAGTCGGGTCGTCCGCGATGAGCGACGCCGAAGGCACGACGGTGTGCCCGCGCTCCTCGAAGAAGCTCAGCCAGCGGCGGCGGATTTCAGCCGACTCCATCAGTGGTCCTCATTCCGGTTGTACGAGTGCTTCTTGTCAAGCATCCCGTAGTGCTTCTCGTCCTGCTTCTGGTTTTCGCGTCGGCTTTCGAGGGCGGTCAGGCCCCGCTGCGGGGGCAGCCCGTGGTGTGCGGTTGCCTCGATGCCGAGTGCCTCGCCGAGCTCGGCCTCTCGCTGGACCATCCCGGCCCGGACATCGAGGGCGAAGTCCTTGAGGCGGTGCCCGGTCTCGATCGCCTTGTTGGCGGCCTGGGCGGCCAGGCTCTCGGGGGTCAGCTGCCTGAGCTTGCGGTTGACCTTGGTGGTGGCCCACACACCGGCGGCGGCGCCTGCGGTGAACCAGAACGCACGACGGAACATCGCGGTCTAGCCCTTCTGCTTCCGGCGCCTCGCGGCCGGCACGGTGCGGCCGACGATGACCGTGCGCCGGACCCGCTCGGGCGGCGCCTCGTCGGTCTTGCTGCGGCTCATCGCCCGGCGTACGCCGTAGCCGAACGCCGCGACCTTGACGAGCGGCCCGCCGAAGGTCGAGGCGACGGTCGTGGAGAGCGCCGACGCGTTGGAGGTGACCTCCTGGACGTCGGAGGCGATGGCGTCGACCCGGTCGAGCTGGGTCTGTGCGGAGCGTACGGCCTGGGAGGCGTCCGCCAGGAGCGGCACGGCCTGCTCCGTCACGTCCGCCACCAGCTTGGTGGTCGCCCTGAGCGTCTGGGCCAGCCTCACCAGCACCACGGCGAGGAAGGAGACCAGGATCGCCCAGAAGACGGCCACCAGGATCCCGGCAACCTCTCCACCGGTCACGCTGCACCGCTCTCTGCTCGTCGTCGGGCCTTCGAAAGTCGTCCTCCGACCCTATCGCGCCGAAGGTCGCACCCCGTACCGGATCGGCGGCCTCCAGGAGGGGAGTTACGCAGGCCGATTGTACGCAGCGCTCACGTCCGAGCACGCTCCGTGGCCCCATGTCATGCAGCAATCCCGCGGCGGTTCCGGGCAATTCGTGGTCGGCAGTCTCGCCGACGGCCAACTCCCGCTCGCGCGCGACGGGTTCGAACAGCGAGCCCGGCAAGATCGGCCGGACAGGGCCTGGGCGCGCGGCCGGTTGCGGGAACGCGGAAGCCCGCCGCTCCCCCGCCGTAGGGCGGGGAAGCGACGGGCTCGGGCGCGTGAGGCCGGTGGTGCTACGACCGCTGGATCAACGGGCGTAGTACTCGACGACGAGCTGCTCGTCGCAGATCACCGGGATCTCCTTGCGGTTCGGCTCCCGGTCCAGGCGGAAGGCGAGCGCCTTGAGGTTGACCTGCAGGTAGCGCGGGGTCTCACCGTCGGGCGCGTAGCCACCCTCGCGGGCGACCTGGAAGGGGTGCTTCTCGCGGGAGCGCTCGCGGACCGTGACGACGTCGTCCGGGCGGACACGGAAGGAAGGCTTGTCGACCTTGCTGCCGTTCACCTCGATGTGGCCGTGGACGACCATCTGACGGGCCTGGTAGATCGTGCGGGCGATACCGGAGCGGAGCACCAGGGCGTCGAGACGGCGCTCGAGCTCGATGATCAGCGCCTCACCGGTCTTGCCCTGGACCTTGCTGGCGCGCTCGTAGGCGCGGACCAGCTGACGCTCGGACACGTCGTACTGCGCACGAAGGCGCTGCTTCTCGAGCAGACGGACCTTGTAGTCCGAGGTCTGCTTGCGGCCACGGCCGTGCTCACCCGGCGGGTAGGGGCGAGCCTCGAAGTACTTGACGGCCTTCGGCGTCAGCGCGATACCAAGGGCACGGGACTTCTTGACCTTGGGGCGGGACTGGTTCGGCATGAACCAACCTCTCTTGTCTCTGTGAAATCGGCTTCACCAGGGTTAAGGGAGGTCGCATCCGCAGCCGGGGAAACCCATCGGGTCCTGCCGTGGAATGGCAGACTCGGTAGGCAGCCGCTCCCCTGGTCTGGGCACATACGTGCAGCACGCGAGTGGCCCACCGACCGCCTTGGCAGGGGTGGTGGGCTGCCCGCGACACCTTCGACGGTGCGCGACGCTCCTGGAGTCTCCGGCTCGAAAGGCATGGGGACTCCGGCTGGATGTCCCGTTCTGGTGGTGCCGGTCGAAACCGGACACGGGACGCAGCGCTGCGGGCCAGTCTACAGGTCGTACGAGGTGCTACGTACGCGGGAGCACCCGGCGCCGTTGATCAGCGGCCTTCGGCCGCGCCCTCACCGCGCAGGCGCTCCCGGACCTTCTCCACCACGTCCGCGTACCGCGCCTCCGCTCCGTACCTCGTCGGTTCGTAGTAGCGCTTGCCGTGGACCGCGTCCGGTGCGTACTGCTGCGGTGCGATGGCGCCGGGGACGTCGTGCGGATACACGTACCCCTGCGCGTGGCCGAGCTTGGCCGCGCCCTTGTAGTGGCCGTCACGCAGATGGGACGGGACCGGGCCGGCCAGCCCGCCGCGCACGTCGGCCAGCGCCGCGCCTATCGCGGTGGTCGCCGCATTCGACTTGGGGGCGAGGGCCAGGGCGATGGTGGCGTGGCTGAGGGTCAGCGCGGCCTCGGGGAAGCCGATCATGGCGACGGCCTGGGCGGCGGCGACGGCCGTGGGCAGAGCGGTCGGATCGGCGAGACCGATGTCCTCGCTGGCCGAGATCATCAGGCGCCGCGCGATGAACCGGGGGTCCTCCCCCGCCTCGATCATCCGCGCCAGGTAGTGCAGCGCGGCGTCCACGTCGGAACCCCGGATGGACTTGATGAGTGCGCTCGCCACGTCGTAGTGCTGGTCGCCGTCGCGGTCGTACTTCACCGCGGCCCGGTCGACGGTCTCCTCCACGGTCTGCAGGGAGATCTCCTGCTCCCTCTTGGCCAGGGCGGCGCCCGCGGCGGCTTCGAGGGCGGTCAGCGCCCGTCGGGCGTCACCCCCGGCGATGCGCAGCAGATGCGCCTCGGCGTCCTCGGGCAGCGTCACCGCGCCGCCGAGGCCGCGCTCCGCGGGCAGCGCCCGCCGCAGCAGGCCACGCAGATCGTCGTCGGTGAGCGGCTCCAGCGTCAGCAGCAGGGAGCGGGAGAGCAGCGGGGAGATCACCGAGAAGTACGGATTCTCGGTCGTGGCCGCGATGAGCGTCACCCAGCGGTTCTCGACGGCCGGCAGCAGGGAGTCCTGCTGGGCCTTGCTGAAGCGGTGGATCTCGTCGAGGAAGAGGACGGTCTCCTTGCCGAAGCCGCCGGCCGCGCGGCGGGCTCCGTCGATGACCGCCCGGACCTCCTTGACACCCGCGGTGATCGCGGAGAGCTCCACGAACCGCTTGTTGGTCGCCTTGGAGACCACATACGCCAAGGTCGTCTTGCCCGTGCCGGGCGGGCCCCACAGGATGACCGAGGAGGCGCCCGCCGGTCCGCCGCCGCCCTCGCCCACAAGACGCCGCAGCGGCGAACCCGGCTTCAGCAGATGCTGCTGGCCGACGACCTCGTCCAGAGTGCGCGGACGCATCCTGACGGCCAGGGGACTCGCGGACGGGTCCTTCTCCTGGCGTTCCTCGGCAGCAGCGGTAAAGAGATCGGGCTCCACAGGGATGAAGCCTAAGTGAGGGCACTGACAACCCGGCCCGGGCCCGTCGGCCGGCCGGGGACCGTCAGCCGGTCCAGAAGTCCCACCAGCGGGTCAGGATCAGCATCCCGATGACTCCGGTGTGCAGCACCGGCAGGACCCAGGTGAACTCGGAGAGGAAGTCCTTCGCCCAGGCGGGGGCCGGCAGGAGGCCCTTGCGGATGTTGTGCGAGGTCACGTACCAGAACATGAAGATCGTCGCGACCCAGGCCAGGCAGCACCACAGGCACAGGGCGTTGATGTTGTACAGCGACTGGTACTGGAGCCAGGTGCAGAATCCGACGCCGAAGAGCGTGCCCGCGTTGAAGGTCAGCCAGTACCAGCGGCGGAAGCGGGCGCCGGCGAGCAGGCTCATGCCGACGCAGATCACGATGCCGTAGGCGACGAGCCCGAGCATCGGGTTGGGGAAGCCGAAGGCCGACGCCTGGTCGCTCTCCATGACGCTGCCGCAGGAGACGATCGGGTTGAGGCTGCAGCCGGGGGTGAAGGTCTCCCCCGCGATCTTGGCCTCGAGGATCTTGAACTTGTCGATCGTGATGACCCAGGCGGCCAGCAGGCCGGCCGCGCCGGTGATCACGAGCAGCCAGGCAAAGGCACGGCTGCCTCCGACCGCGCCCCGCACGCCCTCCGATTCCTCGCCGGAGGACACGCCGTCAACCGCTGCAGTCGTCATATCGCTGTTCCATCACTCGGTGGCTGCTGGGGGCACGGTCATTCTGCCGCACGAGAGGCCCTGTCCACCGTTCGATGGACATAAGCAAGCGCGGTAGCCGGCCATGGCGAAGGCCCGGACCGCGGTGGAACGGTCCGGGCCCTCGCACTCACAGCCGTACGAGCTTCGCCCGGATCTCCGTGATCACGTTGTCCACGGCAACCGCAGTCTGCTCACCGGACTCCATGTCCTTGAGCTGGACGACGCCCTCCGCGAGATCCCGCTCGCCGGCAACGATCGCGAACCGCGCGCCGCTCCTGTTCGCGCTCTTCATCGCGCCCTTGAGGCCCTTGCCGCCGTACGAGAAGTCCGCGGCGACGCCCTCCTTGCGCAGCTGCGTGACGACACCGAAGAGGACGCGGCGCGCCTCCTCGCCGAGCGGGACCGCGAACACGCTGGTGCTGGCGGGGAGTTCGAGCTCGATGCCCTCGGCCTCCAGCGCCAGGACCGTACGGTCCACACCCAGCGCCCAGCCCACCGAAGGCAGCGCCGGGCCGCCGATCATCTCGGACAGACCGTCGTAGCGCCCGCCGCCGCCCACCGCGGACTGCGAGCCGAGACCGTCGTGGACGAACTCGAACGTCGTGCGCGTGTAGTAGTCCAGGCCGCGCACCAGCTTCTCGTCGTCCTCGTACACCACACCCGCCGCGGTGAGCAGCTCGCGCACCTCCTCGTGGTACGCCTTGCACGCGTCGCACAGGTAGTCGTGCAGCAGCGGCACGCCCACCAGCTGCTTCTGGACCGCGTCGCGTTTGTCGTCGAGAACCCGCAGCGGGTTGATGTCGACGCGGCGCCGGGTGTCCTCGTCCAGGTCAAGGCCACGCAGGAAGCCCTGGAGCGCGTCGCGGTAGACGGGACGGCACTCCTTGTCACCGAGCGAGTTCAGCAGGATGCGGAAGTTGCGCAGGCCCAGCGAGCGATACGCCTGGTCGGCCAGGATGATCAGCTCGGCGTCGAGCGCCGGGTCCTCGGCACCGATCGCCTCGGCGCCGACCTGCGAGAAGTGCCTGTAGCGGCCCTTCTGCGGGCGCTCGTAGCGGTAGTACGAGCCCGAGTACCAGAGCTTGACGGGCAGGTTGCCCGCCTTGTGGAGGTTGGCCTCCAGCGCCGCGCGCAGCACGGACGCGGTTCCCTCGGGGCGCAGAGCGAGCTTGTCGCCACCCTTGGTCTCGAAGGCGTACATCTCCTTGGTGACGATGTCGGTGGACTCGCCGACACCGCGAGCGAACAGCTCGACGTTCTCGAAGCCCGGCGTCTCGATGTAGCCGTAGCCGGAGTTCCTCAGCGGCGCGGCGATCGCCTCACGCACCGCCAGGTACTTCGCGGAGTCCGGCGGGATCAGGTCGTACGTGCCCTTGGGGGCCTGGAAAGTACTCACGAAAAGTCTCGTCACATTCCTCGTCGGGGAGCGGCGGTCGTTCCGTCTCCCTGGCCGGCGGCCACTTCCCTCAAGTAGGGGTTGGCGGCGCGCTCGCGGCCGATGGTCGTCTGGGGGCCGTGGCCGGACAGCACCACGGTCGAGTCGTCGAGGGGCAGGCACACGCGGGCCAGCGAGTCGAGCATCTCGGCCATGTCACCGCCGGGCAGGTCGGTGCGTCCGATGGAGCCGGCGAAGAGCAGATCGCCCGAGAAGAAGACCGGCGGGATGTCCGCGGCCTCGGGCAGGCTGAAGGTCACCGACCCCTTGGTATGGCCGGGCGCGTGCGACACGGTCAGCTCCAGACCCGCCAGCTTCAGCGAGGCGCCGTCCGTCAGCTCGTGGACGTCGTCCGGCTCCCCCACCGTCAGCTCGCCCATGAGCTGCATCCCGATGGAGCGGCCGAGCGCCTTCTCCGGGTCGCTCATCATGTACCGGTCGGAGGGGTGGATCCACGCCGGTACGTCATGGGCTCCGCAGACCGGGACGACGGAGGCGACATGGTCGATGTGGCCGTGGGTGAGCATCACGGCGACAGGCTTGAGCCGATGCTTCTTGAGCGTCTCCTCGACTCCCTGGGCGGCCTGGTGGCCCGGGTCGATGATCACGCACTCCTCGCCTGCGGCCGGGGCGACCAGGTAACAGTTGGTCCCCCAGGCCCCTGCGGGGAACCCGGCAATAAGCACGATCGTCCTCGATGTGTCGTCCGACGGGGATGTTGCTGTATCGAATTGCAACAGGTCAGAGCCTACCGGCGCTGCTCATTTCACAGCCAACCCGTATACGGTACGGGCACACGCGCCCGAACGGATCACACCATTACGAGGAGAAGACCCGGTGGTCAGCAGCGATCAGCGGCGGCGGCAGCTCGCCAGGGAGAAGTTCGAGCGGCAGCAGCAGCGCCGAGAAGAGGGCCGGCGGAAGGCCAAGCGCCGCAACACCGTCATCGCCGCAGCACTCGCCGTGGCACTGGCCGCGGGCGCCGCGGCGTATGCCTCGGTCGGCCTTGCGGACGGTGACTCCGGCAGCAGTGACTCGGCGGCCGAGTCGACCCCCTCCGCAACGCCCACGGACGGCGAGAGCAGCTCGCCGGAGCCCGCGATGGCCATCGACGCGAAGGCCAAGTACACGATGTCGCTCAAGACCAGCCAGGGCGACATCTCCGTCGCGATGGACGCCGCGAAGACGCCGCGCACGGTGAACTCGTTCAAGCACCTCGCGGACAAGGGCTTCTTCGACAGCACGAAGTGTCACCGGCTCACCACGGACGGCATCTTCGTGCTGCAGTGCGGCGACCCGAAGGGAGACGGCACCGGTGGCCCCGGCTACACGATCCCGGACGAGAACCTCACGGGACTCGGCAAGGCGGCCGCGGACGGCACCGTGACATACAAGGCCGGCACCGTGGCGATGGCGAACACCGGACAGCCGAACAGCGGCGGCAGCCAGTTCTTCCTCGTCTACAAGGACAGCAAACTGCCTCCCGGCTACACGCCGTTCGGCACCATGGACAAGACCGGCCTGGACACGGTCAAGGCGGTCGCCGCGGGCGGTGTCGAAGGCGGCGCGACGGACGGCGCTCCCAAGAAGGCGGTCACCATCAAGAAGGCGGCGGTCAGCAAGGCGTGACCCGGCGAATTCGGCGGCGCCGAGTGCGGACAGCCGGGCGGCCGGTCGCCTAGATTGGCGTTGTGCAGCGCGGGCCGGCTCGCGTTGTGGAAGACGGGCGAGGCCCGTCCAGGAAACTGTGGACGATGCCCAGGGGGAGTACCCCCCTCGCAGGCATCATGTGGAGGAGGCGCTGTGAGCAGCGACCCGTGGGGCCGCGTCGACGAGACGGGCACCGTGTACGTGCGGACTTCCGAGGGCGAGCAGGTCGTCGGATCGTGGCAGGCCGGTACTCCCGAGGAGGCACTGGCCTACTTCGAGCGCAAGTACGAGGGCTTGGTTGTCGAGATCGGCCTCCTCGAGAAGCGGGTGAAGACCACCGACCTGTCGGCCAAGGACGCGATGGCCGCCATCGATCACATCCGTCAGCAGGTCGACGAGCATCACGCCGTCGGTGACCTCGCCGCTCTGCGCAAGCGCCTGGACGCGCTCGTCGCGACCGTCGAGGCGCGCCGCGAGGAGCGCAAGGCACAGAAGGCCAAGCAGACCGACGAGGCCAGGCACGCCAAGGAGGCGCTGGTCGCGGAGGCCGAGGAGCTGGCGCAGAGCGAGCAGTGGCGGGCGGCCGGTGAGCGGCTGCGGGCGCTGGTGGACACCTGGAAGGGCCTGCCCCGGCTCGACCGGAAGTCCGACGACGAGCTGTGGCACCGCTTCTCGCACGCGCGCTCGGCGTTCTCCAAGCGCCGCAAGGCGCACTTCGCCTCGCTGGACGCGCAGCGCGAGGTGGCCCGGCAGACGAAGGAGCGGCTGGTCGCCGAGGCCGAGTCGCTGTCCGGTTCGACGGACTGGGGTGTCACGGCAGCGCGTTATCGCGAGCTGATGACCGAGTGGAAGGCCGCGGGCCGCGCCCAGCGCGAGCACGAGGACGACCTGTGGAACCGTTTCCGCGGCGCCCAGGACGTCTTCTTCGCCGCCCGCAGTGGGGTCTTCGCCGAGCGCGACGCGGAGCAGACCGAGAACCTGAAGCTCAAGGAAGAGCTCGCGGCCGAGGCCGAGAAGCTCGT
The DNA here is from genome assembly GCF_053597075.1 of Streptomyces sp. NPDC001514. Taxonomy (NCBI): domain Bacteria; kingdom Bacillati; phylum Actinomycetota; class Actinomycetes; order Kitasatosporales; family Streptomycetaceae; genus Streptomyces; species Streptomyces sp. NPDC001514. The sequence goes on along the minus strand of NZ_JBSFHO010000013.1, from coordinate 43,584 downwards.
GCCGGTGACGGATCTGAAGGCCGCCCGTGCCGCCTTCCGTTCCATCAACGAGCGCTGGGAGGCCATCGGTCATGTCCCGCGTGACGCTCGCCCGAAGGTCGAGGGCAGGATGCACACGGTGGAGCGCGCGATCCAGGAGGCCGAGGAGGCCGAGTGGCGCCGCACCAACCCGGAGGCGCGGGCGCGTGCCGAGGGTCTGACGGGCCAGCTGCAGGCGGCGGTCGACAAGCTGCGTCAGCAGATCGACGCGGCGCGTGCGGCCGGCAACAACGCCAGGGCGGACAAGCTCGCGAAGGAGCTCGAGGGCCGGCAGGCGCTGTTGGACCAGGCGCTGAAGGGCCTGGAGGAGTTCGGCGGCTGACAGGCCGTGACGAAGGCCCCGGTACGGGAATCCGTACCGGGGCCTTCGTACGTGCGAGGCGGGGCGGTGACCACCGCGGTCGGCCCGCGTGTCCGTCCTCGATCTCCACCTACGCCCTGCGGGCGTGAGGGGAAAGGACCCCGGACGGGCTCACAACGAGCCCCACAGGTGCTACGGGCGCCTCGCCGACGTCACCCGGTACACGTCGTACACGCCCTCCACGCCCCGGACCGCCTTGAGGACGTGGCCGAGGTGCTTGGGGTCGCCCATCTCGAAGGTGAAGCGCGAGGTGGCGACGCGGTCGCGGGAGGTCTGGACGGCCGCCGACAGAATGTTGACGTGCTGGTCCGACAGGACGCGGGTGACGTCCGAGAGGAGCCGGGAGCGGTCCAGGGCCTCGACCTGTATGGCGACCAGGAAGACCGAGGACTGGGTGGGCGCCCACTCGACCTCGAGGATCCGCTCGGGTTGCTGGGACAGCGAGTCCACGTTGACGCAGTCCGCGCGGTGGACCGAGACGCCGCTGCCGCGGGTGACGAAGCCGATGATCGGGTCGCCGGGGACGGGCGTGCAGCAGCGGGCGAGCTTCACCCAGACGTCCTCGGTGCCCTTGACGACGACACCGGGGTCGGCGGCGGCGCGGCGCTTGCGGCCGCGGGTGCGGGACGGCGGGACGGACTCGGCGATGTCCTCGGTGGCGGCCTCCTCGCCGCCGAGGGCCTGGACGAGCTTCTGGACGACGCCCTGGGCGGCGACATGGCCCTCGCCGATCGCCGCGTACAGCGAGGAGATGTCGGGGTAGCGCATCTCGTGCGCCAGCGTCACCAGCGAGTCGCCGGTGAGGATGCGCTGGATCGGCAGGTTCTGCTTGCGCATGGCGCGGGCGATGGCGTCCTTGCCCTGCTCGATCGCCTCGTCCCGGCGCTCCTTGGAGAACCAGGCCCGGATCTTGTTCCTCGCCCGCGGCGACTTGACGAAGCCGAGCCAGTCCCGGGACGGTCCGGCGCCGGTGGCCTTGGAGGTGAAGACCTCCACCAAGTCACCGTTGTCCAGGGTGGATTCGAGCGGTACGAGACGGCCGTTGACGCGGGCGCCTATGGTGCGGTGGCCGACCTCGGTGTGGACGGCGTACGCGAAGTCGACGGGGGTGGCGCCCGCGGGGAGCGCTATGACGTCGCCCTTCGGCGTGAAGACGAAGACCTCGTTGCGGGACAGGTCGAAGCGCAGGGACTCCAGGAACTCGCCCGGGTCCTCGGTCTCCTTCTGCCAGTCCAGGAGCTGCCGCAGCCACGCCATGTCGTTGACGGTGTCGTGGCCCGCGCTGCCCCTGGCGGCCTTGGGCACGTCGGTACGGATCTTGGAGGCGCCGGCGACGGTCTCCTGCTTGTACTTCCAGTGCGCGGCGATGCCGTACTCGGCACGGCGGTGCATGTCGAACGTACGGATCTGGAGCTCGACGGGCTTGCCGTTGGGTCCGATGACCGTCGTGTGCAGCGACTGGTACATGTTGAACTTCGGCATCGCGATGTAGTCCTTGAACCGCCCCGGGACCGGGTTCCAGCGGGCGTGGACGGTGCCGAGCGCCGCGTAGCAGTCGCGGACGGTGTCGACGAGGACGCGGATGCCGACCAGGTCGTAGATCTCCGCGAAGTCACGGCCGCGGACGATCATCTTCTGGTAGACGCTGTAGTAGTGCTTCGGGCGGCCGGTGACGGTGGCCTTGATGCGGGCGGCGCGCAGGTCGGACTGGACCTCGTCGGTCACTATGGCGAGGTACTCGTCGCGCTTGGGCGCGCGCTCGGCGACGAGCCGCACGATCTCGTCGTACATCTTGGGGTAGAGGATCGCGAAGGCGAGGTCCTCCAGCTCCCACTTGATGGTGTTCATGCCCAGCCGGTGCGCCAGCGGAGCGTAGATCTCCAGGGTCTCGCGGGCCTTCTTCTCCTGCTTCTCCCGCTTGAGATAGCGCATGGTGCGCATGTTGTGCAGGCGGTCGGCGAGCTTGATGACCAGGACGCGCGGGTCCTTGGCCATGGCGACGACCATCTTGCGTACGGTCTCGGCCTGCGCGGCCTCGCCGAACTTGACCTTGTCGAGCTTGGTGACGCCGTCGACGAGGAGCGCGACCTGGTCGCCGAAGTCGCGGCGCAGGGTGTCCAGGCCGTACTCGGTGTCCTCGACGGTGTCGTGCAGCAGGCCCGCCATCAGCGTCGCCGGGTCCATGCCGAGCTCGGCGAGGATGGTGGTGACGGCGAGGGGGTGCGTGATGTACGGGTCGCCGCTCTTGCGCTTCTGGCCGCGGTGCCAGCGCTCGGCGACCTGATAGGCCCGCTCGATCTGGCGGAGCGTGGACGTCTCGATCTTCGGATCGTTGCTCCGGACGATCCGGAGCAGGGGCTCCAGGACCGGGTTGTACGGGCTGGAGCGCTGCACACCGAGACGGGCGAGGCGGGCGCGGACCCGGTTCGAGGAACCTCCGCCGGAGCGCGTCGCCGGGGCGGGCGTGGGCTTCGCGGCGGATACGGGGGCGGGTGCGGGGGCCGAGCCGTTCGCACGCTCCGGCGGGGCCGCGGCCTCGGGCTGCTCCGCGGACTTCTTCTCGGGCGTGACAGGAGCCGCCACAGCCTTGTCGGCGTGCTGCTCGGGCTGCGCGGTGGCGGGCTGGGCCTCGTCTGGCAAGAGCACTCCTCGTGCGGATCCGGGTCCCCCGGTCAGGCCCGGAAAGGCCATGGTATCGACCCCGGGCGTTCACCTCGCCCCGGGACGGGGACTGTCCACAACGCGGAACGGGCACCCGGTGTTCCCGGGTGCCCGTTCCGAACCGCCGTATGCGGGTCCTGAGCTGCTCAGATCGTGATCAGAGCCTCGAGCGGGGCGCCTCGCAGAGCGCGCTCCAGCCGGGCACGCCCGCCGAGGAAGCCCAGCTCCATCAGTATCGCGACGCCCGCGACCTCGGCGCCGGCCCGGCGGATCAGCTCCAGCGAGGCCTCCGCCGTGCCGCCCGTGGCGAGGACGTCGTCGATGACCATGACACGGTCGTCCGCGCCGAGGTCCTCGGCGTGCACCTCGATCTCGGCCGTGCCGTACTCCAGCTCGTACGCCTGCGCCAGGGTCGCTCCGGGGAGCTTGCCCGCCTTGCGTACGGGGATGAAACCGATCCCGGCCCGGACCGCGACGGGCGCGGCCAGGATGAAGCCGCGGGCCTCCAGGCCGACGATCTTCGTCGCGCCGTGGCGGACGCACAGCTCGGCGAGGGTCTCCGTCAGCGCCGTGAACGCGGCCGGGTCCGCGAGCAGCGGCGTGATGTCCTTGAACATCACGCCCGGCTTCGGGTAGTCCGGCACGTCACGGATGCGGCTGAGCAGCAGCTCCCGCTTACCGGGGGTCATCGGCGCTTCCCCGACGAGGGACGTCCGCGGCCATGGCCGCGCTGACCGACGACCGTGCCGCCCGTGGCGGTCGCGCCGGACACCGCGTCGTGCGGCTCGGCCCCCGGGCCCTCCCCGTCCGCATCCGCGTCCTCGGCGGACTCGCCCTTGGCGGCGGCGGCCGCGCGCTTGGCGAGGACCCGCTTCTTCAGGGCCTTCATCTGCGGCTCGCGCTCCTTCAGGTCGGCGACCAGCGGAGTGGCGATGAAGATCGACGAGTACGCACCGGCCGCGAGACCGACGAACAGCGACAGCGAGATGTCGTTGAGCATGCCCGCGCCGAGGAAGCCGCCGCCGATGAACAGCAGACCGGCGACCGGCAGGAGCGCCACGACCGTGGTGTTGATCGAGCGCACCAGCGTGCCGTTGATGGAACGGTTGGCGATCTCGCTGTACGTCCAGCGGGTCTGCTTGGTGATGTCCTTCGTGCCTTCCTTGAGGCTGTCGAAGACGACCACCGTGTCGTACAGCGAATAACCGAGGATGGTCAGCAGACCGATCACCGTACCCGGCGTGACCTCGAACCCGACCAGGGCGTAGATACCGACCGTGATCGTGATGTCGTGGATCAGGGCCACGAGGGCGGCGAGCGCCATTCTCCATTCGAAGGCGATCGCCAGATAGATCACCACGAGGAGCATGAACACGGCGAGGCCGGTCCACGCCTTGTTGGCGATCTGCTCACCCCAGCTGGGGCCGACCAGCTCGGCGTTGATCTCGCCCTTGATGTTCATGTCCTCGGCGAGCTGCTTGCCCACCTCGCTGGCCTCGGCGGTGCCCAGCTCGCTGACCTGGATCCGCAGCGTGTCGTTGCCGAGCTTCTGGACGATCGCGGGGTGCCCGGAGGCCTCCTGCGCGTACTCCTGGGCCTGGGAGACGGACACGCTCGTCTTCGGGGTGGTGAAGACGGCACCGCCCTTGAACTCGATGCCCATGTTGAGACCCCGCACCGCCAGGCCGAGGATGGCCGTGATGGTGATCAGGATCGAGATGCCGTACCAGATCTTCCGCTTGCCGATGAAGTCGTAGCCGACCTCGCCGCGGTAGAGCCTGGCGCCGATGGTGCCGAGACGCGACATCTCACGCCTCCTTCGGGTCGATGGGGGCGGAGACACGGCGCGAGCGGCGCAGCGGCGGCTTGGCCCCGAGTCGCTTCGGGTCCAGTCCGGACCAGGGGTGACCGCTCGCGAAGAACTTCCTGCGGGCGAGGAGCGTCATCAGCGGCTTGGTGAAGAAGAACACCACGACGACGTCGAGCAGGGTGGTCAGGCCGAGCGTGAACGCGAAGCCCTGGACCTTGCCGACGGTGACGATGAAGAGCACCGCGGCGGCGAGGAACGACACGAAGTCGGACACCAGGATCGTGCGCCGGGCGCGCGGCCAGGCACGCTCGACGGCCGGGCGGAGCGTCCGGCCCTCGCGGATCTCGTCGCGGATGCGCTCGAAGTACACGATGAACGAGTCGGCGGTGATACCGATTGCGACGATGGCGCCGCAGACCGCCGGGAGGTTCAGCGCGAAGCCGATCGCCGGGCCGAGCAGCGACATCAAGGTGTACGTGAGGATCGCCGAGACCAGGAGGCTGAGCAGGGCGACGATCGACAGACCGCGGTAGTAGACCACCAGGTAGATCACGACGAGCGCGAGGCCGATGGCGCCGGCGATGAGGCCGGCCTTGAGCTGCTCGCCGCCGAGCGCGGCGGTGACGGTGGTGACGCTCTGCTGGTCGAAGCTCAGCGGGAGCGCACCGTAGCTCAGGATGTTGCCCAGGTCCTGGGCGGACTGCTGGGTGAAGCTGCCGGAGATCTCGGCGTTCGCGCTGAGCGTCTGGTTGACCTGCGGGGCCGAGACGACATCGCCGTCGAGAACGATCGCGAACTGGTTCTGCGGCGAGGGCAGCTGCGACAGCTTGCTGGTGATCTTCGAGAACTTCTTCGAGCCCTCGCTCGTGAAGTTCATCTGGACGATCCACATGCCGCGCTGCGGGTCGAGCACGCCCTTCGCGTCGTCGACGTCACGGCCGTCGACCTCGGCCGGGCCCAGGAGGTACTTCTCCCACTGGCCCGCGCTGTTCTTGCCGCACGCGACGATCGGGTCCTCGGGCTTGGTGCCCCTGGCCACGCTGACACGGGCCTTGTAGTCGAGGCAGTTCAGCTCGGTGAACTTCTTCTGGAGCGCGACGGTCGCCGCGTCGGCCGTCGGCGTCGGAGTCGGCGTCGCCGCGGGCGGGTTCGACGCGGAGCCGGTCGGCGTGGGCGAAGGGGCCTTCAGCGCGTCGGTGACGGCACGTCCCTGCGTGGTGGGGCTGGCGGTCGGCGCACCGGACGGGGCGGTCGCCTTGTCCTTGCCGTCGTCACCCTTGCCCGAAGGGCTGGCGCTCGGGGACGTGCTCGCGGAGGGCTCCGGCGTCACAGGGCCACCGGCCGCGACATTCAGGACGGGCCGGAAGTACAGCTGGGCCGTGGTGCCCACCTGCTTCTGGGCCTGCTCCGAATTCGTCCCCTTGGGGATGTTGACGATGATGTTCTCTTCGCCCTGGGTCTGGACCTCGGACTCGGAGACTCCCAGACCGTTGACACGGCGCTCGATGATGCCGACCGCCGTGTTCATGTTGGTCTCGTTGACCGCGCTCTCCTTGCCGGGCTCCGCCACGGCCTTGAGCGTGATCGTCGTACCGCCCGCGAGGTCGATACCCAGTCGCGGTGTGGTGTCCCCGGACCAGAACATCCCGCCGATGAGAGCGGCCATGACGATCAGCATCAGCGCGAGGGTACGCCCCGGCCTCCCCTGACCCCCCGGCGCCTTTCGGCCCTTCTTCGGTGCTGCCACCTTCTCGTTTCTCCCTGTCCAACCGTCCCGCGCCGGGTGTGCGACGGGGCGGCCACGAAGTGTTGTGGGGACCTGCCCCCGCAGTGTCGGCACGAACTGGGGACCGCGGTCGTCGCCGATCAGGCGCCCCGCGGTCCCCGGTCGCTGTTACTTCGCGTCGGTGTCGCCGTCGGTCTTCTCGTCGTCCTTGACGTCGTCCTTGGCGTCCTTGACCTCGGGTGCGGTGCCGGCGTCGTCCGCCTCGTCCTTCTTGCCCAGGTCGATCTTGCCGTCCTTGGCGTCCTCGGTCAGGGAGGAGGCGTCGTCCGGGACGACCGGGGTGTCGCTCTTGAGGTCGTCGTCACCGTCGCCGTGCACGATCCGGTTGTACTCCTCGTCGTCGAGGACCGCACCGATGGCGTTCTTCGCGAAGACGAGGTGGACGCCGGGCGCGGCCTCGAGGAGGACCGTGTCCTCGGTGACCTCCTTGACGGTGGCGTACAGGCCCCCGATGGTCCGCACACCCGTGCCGGGCTGCATCTGGTTGCGCATCTGGGCCGCCGCGTGCTGCTTCTTCTTGGCAGAGCGGGTCATCAGGAACATGGCCCCGATGAGCACGATGAAGGGGAGGAGGGTCACGATATCCACGGGACGGAATTCCTTCGCACGACCGCGCTGGTAGCGGCCTGATCTACGGGGGTGGGCACGCCGACCTTGAAGGGCGGCATCGGCGGAGTCTAAGCGAGTCCGCATCGATGGAACAACGCCCAGCATGGCACCGTGGTTCCCGGCCCGGCGACCCTCCGCGCCGTCACGCCCCGAACAGACCCTGTTGTCCGCTTGCACCCGTGCCGTTCGCTCCCCCGCCGTGCTGGGGCGGTACGAGGCCGAGATGCGCCCATGCCGCGGGCGTCGCGATCCGGCCGCGCGGGGTACGGGCGAGCAGGCCCTCCCGTACGAGGAAGGGCTCGGCGACCTCCTCGACCGTCTCGCGCTCCTCCCCCACGGCCACGGCCAGCGTGGACAGGCCGACGGGCCCGCCGCCGAACAGCTTGAGGAGTGCCCGGAGCACGGCGCGGTCGAGCCGGTCGAGCCCGCGCGCGTCCACCTCGTACACCCCGAGGGCGGCGGCGGCGATGTCGCGGGTGATCCGGCCGTCCGCCTTGACCTGGGTGTAGTCCCGCACACGGCGCAGCAGCCGGTTGGCGATACGGGGCGTGCCGCGGGAGCGGCCGGCGATCTCGGCGGCGCCGTCCGTATCGATCTCCACGTCGAGGAGCCGGGCCGAGCGGTGGATGACGCGCTCCAGCTCGGCGGGCTCGTAGAACTCCATGTGCGCGGTGAACCCGAAGCGGTCGCGCAGCGGCGGGGGCAGCAGTCCGGCCCGGGTGGTGGCGCCGACCAGGGTGAACGGCGGAAGCTCCAGCGGAATGGCGGTGGCACCGGGTCCCTTGCCGACGATGACATCGACGCGGAAGTCCTCCATCGCCATGTACAGCATCTCCTCGGCGGGCCGGGACATCCGGTGGATCTCGTCGAGGAAGAGCACCTCGCCCTCCTGGAGCGAGGACAGGATCGCGGCGAGGTCGCCCGCGTGCTGGATGGCGGGCCCCGAGGTGATGCGGATCGGGGCGCCCATCTCCGCGGCGATGATCATGGAGAGGGTGGTCTTGCCGAGCCCGGGCGCGCCGGAGAGCAGGACGTGGTCTGCGGTGGCGCCGCGCGCGAGGGCCGCTTTCAGGACGAGGTCGAGCTGCTCGCGCACGCGCTCCTGGCCGACGAACTCGTCCAGCGACTTGGGCCGCAGGGCGGCCTCGACGGCCTGGTCCTCGCCGTCGGCGGATGCCCCGACGAGTCGCTCGGCCGCGGCGGCGGCCTGCGTCTCGCTGCTGGTGTCGTCCCAATCCATGAGGTGTGCCTCGCGGTCTTCTCGGGCCGGTCCCGGGCCCGCTGCCGGCGATGCGGCGCGGGCGGGACCGCTGGTGGTCGGTCTCGGTGTCGGTCTGCTCCCCGGACCTGCCGGGGAGCGGACTCAGCGGGTGCGGTTCAGGGTCTGGAGAGCGGCCCTGAGCAGCCGGCCGATCTGAGGCTCGCCGGCTGCCGCCTCCGCCTGGGGCGTCACCGCGGTGACGGCCTCGTCGGCCTCGCGTGTCGCGTAGCCGAGGCCGATGAGCGCGGCGTGCAGCTGATCGCGCCAGGACTGGGTGACCGGCGATCCGACCGCGCGGGCAGCGGATCCGATGGGCTCGCCGAGGCGGTCCTTCAGTTCCAGGAGCAGCTTCTGGGCGCCCTTCTTGCCGATGCCGGGCACGGCCGTCAGCGCCTTTTCGTCGTCCGTGGCCACCGCGCGGCGCAGGGCGTCGGGGCTGTGCACCGCGAGCATCGCCTGGGCGAGGCGGGGGCCGACGCCGCTCGCGGTCTGGAGCAGCTCGAAGACCTGACGCTCGTCGTCGTCGGCGAAGCCGTACAGCGTCAGCGAGTCCTCCCGGACGACCAACGACGTGGCGAGCCTGGCCTCCTGACCGATCCTCAGCTCGGACAGTGTGTTCGGCGTGCACTGCACGGCCATGCCGATGCCGCCGACCTCGATCACGGCGGTCGTCGGGGCGAGAGCGGCGACCGGGCCGCTCACAAAGGCGATCATGCGGTTCGGCCTTTCAGTGCGTGGTGTGCGGCGACCGCCTGCTGGAGGCGGTTCTGCGCGGGGGCGCGCCAGATGTGGCAGATGGCGAGGGCGAGCGCGTCGGCCGCGTCGGCGGGCTTCGGTGGCGCGTCGAGCCGCAGCAGCCGGGTGACCATGGCGCCGACCTGGGCCTTGTCGGCGCGGCCGCTGCCGGTGACGGCGGCCTTGACCTCGCTGGGGGTGTGGAGGGCGACGGGCAGTCCACGGCGGGCCGCGCACAGCATGGCGACCGCGCTCGCCTGCGCCGTACCCATGACCGTACGCACATTGTGCTGGCTGAACACCCGCTCCACCGCGACCAGTTCGGGCCGGTGCGTATCCAGCCATTCCTCGATGCCGCGCTCGATGGCGACCAGCCGATGGCCGATGTCCGCGTCGGCCGGGGTACGGACGACACCGACGCCGAGCATCGTCAACGGGCGGCCGGCGACGCCCTCGACCACGCCGATGCCGCACCGGGTCAGCCCCGGGTCGACCCCCAGAACGCGCACTCCCCCTCCTTCCTTCGTCAACTGGTGCAGGCTACCCGGTGCCACTGACAGGCCGGTCCGCGCGGCGCGGGGGCGCGGCGACGCGGGGCCGCGGGGCCGCGGGGCCGAAAAGCCGACCGGCCCGACGGAGGGATCCGTCGGGCCGGCGGTGTGCTCGTCGGGCCTGCGTCAGGCGTCGACCTTCTCCATGACGTCGTCCGAGACGTCGAAGTTGGCGAAGACGTTCTGCACGTCGTCGCTGTCCTCCAGCGCGTCGATGAGCTTGAAGATCTTGCGCGCGCCCTCCTCGTCCAGCTCGACCTGCATGGTCGGGACGAAGTTGGCCTCGGCCGAGTCGTAGTCGATGCCGTTCTCCTGGAGCGCGGTGCGGACCGCGACCAGGTCGGTGGCCTCGCTGATGACCTCGAAGCTCTCACCGAGGTCGTTGACCTCCTCGGCACCGGCGTCCAGGACCGCACCCAGGACGTCGTCCTCGGACAGCTCGCCCTTGGGCAGGACGACAACGCCCTTGCGGTTGAAGAGGTACGACACCGAGCCGGGGTCGGCCATGGAACCGCCGTTGCGGGTCATGGCGACACGGACGTCGGAGGCGGCGCGGTTGCGGTTGTCGGTGAGGCACTCGATGAGCACCGCGACACCGTTCGGGCCGTAACCCTCGTACATGATCGTCTCGTAGTCGGCGCCACCGGCCTCGAGACCCGCGCCGCGCTTGACCGCCGAGTCGATGTTCTTGTTCGGTACCGAGCTCTTCTTCGCCTTCTGGATGGCGTCGAAGAGGGTCGGGTTGCCGTCGACGTCGGCGCCGCCCGTGCGGGCCGCGACCTCGATGTTCTTGATCAGCTTCGCGAAGAGCTTGCCGCGCTTGGCGTCGATCACGGCCTTCTTGTGCTTCGTCGTGGCCCATTTAGAGTGGCCGGACATCTGCCTGTCTCCTTCGCGTAACCAATCTCTGCTGCGTTCGCCAGTGATCCTACCGGGACCGGGTCAGTGCGCGGCGCCGCGCACCATGTCCACGAACAGGGCGTGCACGCGGTGGTCTCCGGTCAGTTCCGGGTGGAACGACGTGGCGAGCGCGTTTCCCTGCCGTACGGCGACGATGTGGCCGCCGTGCTCGGCGAGCACCTCGGCGGTGGCGCCCACGGACTCGACCCACGGGGCGCGGATGAAGACGCCCTCGACGGGGTCGCCCTCGATGCCCGTGAAGTCGACGGCGGACTCGAAGGACTCGTTCTGGCGGCCGAAGGCGTTGCGGCGCACGATCATGTCGATCCCGCCGATGGTCTCCTGGCCCGAGCGCGGGTCGAGGATCTTCTCGGCGAGCATGATCAGGCCGGCGCAGGTGCCGTACACCGGCATTCCGGCGCGCACGCGCTCACGCAGCGGCTCCATCATGCCGAAGAGATGGGCCAGCTTGGAGATGGTGGTGGACTCGCCGCCCGGTATGACGAGGCCGTCGACCTCGGCGAGCTCCTCGGGGCGCCGGACCGGCCTGGCCACGGCGTCAGCCGCGGCCAGGGCGATCAGGTGCTCCCGTACGTCGCCCTGGAGTGCCAGGACACCGATCACGGGGGTGTTCATGGGTGATTACCAGCCGCGGTTGGCGTAGCGCTCGGCCTCGGGCAGGGTGTCGCAGTTGATGCCGACCATGGCCTCGCCCAGGTTGCGGGAGGCGTCCGCGATGATCTTCGGGTCGTCGTAGAAGGTGGTGGCCTTCACGATGGCGGCGGCACGCTTGGCCGGGTCGCCCGACTTGAAGATGCCGGAGCCGACGAAGACGCCCTCGGCGCCGAGCTGGCGCATCAGGGCGGCGTCGGCCGGGGTGGCGACGCCACCGGCGGAGAAGAGCACGACCGGAAGCTTGCCGAGCTGGGCGACCTCGGCGACGAGCTCGTACGGGGCGCGCAGCTCCTTGGCGGCGGCGTACAGCTCGTTGTGGTCCAGGGCGCGCAGGTGGCCGATCTCGTTCTTGATCTGACGCAGGTGGCGGACGGCCTCGACGACGTTGCCGGTGCCGGCCTCGCCCTTCGAGCGGATCATGGCCGCGCCCTCGGCGATACGGCGCAGGGCCTCGCCCAGGTTGGTGGCGCCGCAGACGAACGGGGTCGTGAAGGCCCACTTGTCGGAGTGGTTGACCTCGTCGGCCGGGGTCAGGACCTCGGACTCGTCGATGTAGTCGACGCCGAGGGACTGCAGGACCTGGGCCTCGACGAAGTGGCCGATCCGGGACTTGGCCATGACCGGGATGGAGACCGCCTCGATGATCTCCTCGATCATGTTCGGGTCGGACATACGGGCCACGCCGCCGTCCTTGCGGATGTCGGCCGGGACCCGCTCCAGGGCCATGACGGCGACGGCGCCCGCGTCCTCGGCGATCTTCGCCTGCTCGGCGTTGACCACGTCCATGATCACGCCGCCCTTGAGCTGCTCGGCCATGCCGCGCTTGACGCGCGCGGTGCCGGTCTCGGGGGCCTGCGGGGAGTTGGAGAACGTGCTGGACACGATCGACCTCATTCGGTGACGACGGGTTGGTGCTCCGAAGAGGAAACCGTCCGGCACCAGGCCACTGCAAGTGCCAATGTGGAGCGTGTGGCTCCTTTTCGGCGAAAGGCGGGCGAACGGCTACGAGGGACGGTCCGCCAGCGCCGTCGGCGGCTCGTCGTCCATCTCGAACGCCAGCGGGAACGGCGCGTGGCCTGCCAGCCGGAACCAGCGGACCTTGCGATGGCGGCGCAGCGCCCGTGCGGCGCGTACGGCGTCGTTGTGGAACCGCCTGGCCATGGGCACGCGCCGTACCGCCGCCGCAAGCTCGTTCGCGGCGTCGTCGCCACCGGGTGCCTCCCGTACGACCTCCACCTGCTCCGGCTCCCCGAACACGGCCCGCAGAGCCTGGCTCAGCTCGCTCTCGGCGACCTCGCGGTGCTCCTCGTCGGCCTGGCGGGCGGCGTGCGCGGCCTCGTACAGCACGATCGACGCGGCAGGGTCGAGCACGCCCGATGTGGCCAGCTCCTGGGTGACCGAGGCCCTGCGCAGGAGCTGCGCGTCCAGGGCGGCACGGGCGGCGTCGATCCGCGCGTGCAGGCGGTCGAGGCGGCCGGCGGTCCAGCTCAGGTAGAGGCCGATGACGACGAGCGCGACGAGGATCCAGATCAGGGTTGCGGTCACGGCGGGTCAATCTACCGGGGGTGCGGGGTGCCTCCGGACGGCCCCGTGCGGTCCCGACCGGCCCCGCACGGCGCCTGGACCGGGGCTCCGCCCCCACCTAGGTCCTGTCCGGTCGATCAGGCCGGATCAGCCCGGCAAGATCGGCCGGACAGGGCCTAGTCCCGCGCCAGGCCGAAGCGGGCCATCAGGCCCGGGCGTTCGTCCGCGGCGACGGAGGCCGCGCCGTCCGTCACCGTCTCGTAGACCGCGAGGATGTCCGCCGCCACCGTCGACCAGTCGAAGCGCCGCACATGCGCGCTGCCCTTCGCCCGCAGCTCCTCCCGGCGCGCCGGGTCGGCCAGGAGCCGCAGCGCCGCCGCGGCGAGCGCGTCCGCGTCCTCGTTGGTGAAGAGCTCGCCCACCACGCCCTGGTCCAGGACCTGGGCGAAGGCGTCCAGGTCGGAGGCGAGCACCGGCGCGCCCGCCGACAGCGCCTCGACCAGGATGATGCCGAAGCTCTCGCCGCCGGTGTTGGGGGCGACGTACAAGTCGACGCTGCGCAGCAGCCGCGCCTTGTCCTCGTCACTCACCATTCCGAGGAACTCCACGCGGGAGCGCATCTCCTTCGGGAGGGACTCGACGGCCTCCTGCTCGTCGCCGCGCCCCGCCACGAGCAGCCGTGTCTCCGGCCGCTCCGCAAGGATCTTCGGGAGCGCCTTCATGAGCACCGGAAGACCCTTGCGGGGCTCGTCGATGCGGCCGATGAAGCCGATCGTGCCGCCCGCCCGTCTCCCACCACCGCCCGCAGCCGGGCTTCGCGCCTCTTCTGATTGCCACTCCGCCCGCGGCTCGGCCCGGGCGAAGAAGTCGACGTCGACACCGTTCGGGATGACGACGGCGTCGCCGCCCAGGTGTTCGACGAGGGTCCGCCGCGCGTACTCGCTGACCGCGATGCGTGCGCTGATCTTCTCCAGGGCGGGCTGGAGGATCGGATACGCGGCGATCATCGCCCGCGACCGCGGGTTCGACGTGTGGAACGTGGCGACGATCGGGCCCTGGGCCGCCCAGCAGGTCAGCAGCCCGAGCGACGGCGAGGCCGGCTCGTGGATGTGGATGACGTCGAAGGTGCCGTCGTGCAGCCACCGGCGCACCCGCGCCGCGGACAGGAAGCCGAAGTTGAGCCGGGCGACCGAGCCGTTGTACGGCACGGGCACGGCGCGGCCGGCCGGGACGACGTACGGAGGCACCGGTGTGTCGTCGTCCGCCGGGGCGAGGACCGACACCTCGTGGCCGAGCCGGATCAGATGCTCGGCCAGGTCCCTGATGTGGAACTGGACGCCGCCCGGAACGTCCCACGAGTACGGGCAGACGATGCCGATCTTCACGTCCGCCGCTCCTCGGGCCCTGTGGTGTCGAGGTCCGCCAGCCACAAGCGCTGCAGCATGTGCCAGTCCTCCGGATGGTCGGCGATCCCGGTGGCGAAGGCATCGGCCAGCGCCTGTGTCATGACAGACGTCTTCTCGGCCCGGGTACCTGTCTCGGGTACATCGATGGGCGGATGGATGCGGCCCTTCATCACCGGGGTGTCGTCGTACCAGAGGGTCGCGGGCATCAGGAGCGCCCCGGTCTGCTGCGCGAGGAGCGCGGGCCCTGCGGGCATCCGGGCCGTCTCGCCGAAGAACTTGACCTCGACACCCGACGCGGACAGATCACGGTCGGCGACCAGGCAGACCACACCGCCGTCCCGCAGCCGGCGCGCCAGCGTGCCGAAGGCGGAGCCGCCGGTGTGCGGCACGACCTCCATGCCCAGCGACTCGCGGTAGGCGACGAACCGGTCGTACAGGGTCTCCGGCTTGAGCCGCTCGGCGACCGTCGTGAACGGGATCCCCTGGGCGCGGCTGAGCCAGACCCCGGCGAGGTCCCAGTTGGCGAGGTGGGGCAGCGCAACGACCACGCCCTTGCCGGCGGCGAGACCGTCGGTGAGGCGGTTCAGGCCCATGAGGTCGAAGCTCTGCCTGGCGCGCTCCTGGCTCCAGGTGGGCAGCCGGAACGACTCCATCCAGTAGCGCATGTACGAGCGCATGCCGGCCTTCGAGAGCTCGGCGAGCCGCTCGGGACTCGCGTCGGGCACCACCCGGGCCAGATTCGCCTCGAGGCGCAGGACGCCCTTGCCGCGCCGCTTCCAGGTCGTGTCGGCGACGGCCCGGCCCAGTGCCGCCGCCACCGGCTCGGGGAGCTTCTTCACCGTGGCCCAGCCGAGCCCGTACAGCGTGTCCGTCAGCCGGTCCTTCATGAGGCCGCCCCACTCCCCTCCGAGGACGCCGCCGCGTCCGCCTCGGCCGCCTCCCGGCGTACCGTCACCACCCGCTGGCCCAGAGTGACCAGCGACCCCACCGCAACGATCCACAGCGCGATCGGCAGCAGGACGCTGACCCCGGGCACCCCGAAGGCGCCAAGCCCCGCCAGGCCCGCGGCGACCAGCGAGATGACGAGCCGCTCGGCCCGCTCCACCAGCCCGTTCACCGCGACCGGCAGTCCGATCGACTCGCCGCGCGCCTTCGTGTACGAGACCACCTGCCCGCTTGCCAGACAGAAGATGGCCACCGCGCACAACACGTTGTCGTCGCCGTTGCCCGCGTACCAGAGGGCGAAGCCGCCGAAGATCGCACCGTCCGCGACCCGGTCCAACGTCGAGTCGAGGAAGGCGCCCCAGCGGCTGGAGACCCCGGCCTGGCGCGCCATGTTCCCGTCGACGAGGTCCGAGAAGACGAACAGGGTAATGACGATGGTCCCCCAGAAGAACTCTCCGCGCGGAAAGAACACCAGCGCGCCCACCATGACCCCGGCCGTGCCGATGAGCGTGACCGCGTCCGGGCTCACTCCGCGACGGAGAAGAAACGCGGCGAACGGCGTGAGGACACGCGTGAAAAACGCACGCGCGTACTTGTTCAGCATGGCCTTCCCGAGGGGTCGGAGGGCCGAGCGGCCCCTACGGCCGCCGGCGGGCCCATCGTAGTCACGACCGTCCCACGCCAGCTGACTCCCCCGGTCGCGTACGACGTATGGACGCACCATGACGGGAGTGGAAAGCTCGAAAGACCACCGCGGGCATCGCCGGAGCTCCCCCCTCGCCATCGGCCGAGGGCATCCCCAGTCGGCTCCCCCGGGTCCGCGCCCTCACACCTCACCGTGCAAGCAGTCGGGAGGACAATCATGGGCGACAAGGCGAACGCACACCCCGGAGCCGCCGGCAGGGCGACAACGGCCGACCGGCCGACATCCGTACGGAATGTGGTGCTGGTCGGCCACAGTGGATCGGGCAAGACGACGCTGGTCGAGGCTCTCGCACTGACCGCGGGGGCGGTCAACAGGGCCGGCCGGGTCGAAGACGGGGCGTCGGTCTCGGACTACGACGAGATCGAGCACCGGCAGCAACGCTCCGTACAGCTCAGCCTCGTCCCGGTCGAATGGGGCGGGTACAAGATCAACCTGCTGGATACCCCCGGATACGCCGACTTCGTCGGGGAACTCAGGGCCGGTCTGCGAGCCGCGGACGCGGCCCTTTTCGTCGTCTCCGCGGCCCAGGAGGCCGACGCCGTCGCGGGTTCGACCCGCATGGTGTGGGAGGAGTGCGCGGCGGTCGGCATGCCCCGGGCGATCGTGGTCACGCACCTGGAGACGGCCCGTACCGGTTTCGAGGAGCTGACGCGGGTCTGCGGACAGATCTTCGGCGGCGACGACCCCGACGCCGTACTGCCGCTCTATCTGCCCCTGCACGGCCCCGAGGCCGCGGACGGGCACGCGCCCGTGACCGGGCTGATCGGGCTGCTGTCACAGAAGCTGTTCGAGTACTCCTCCGGCGTGCGTACGGAGAGTGAGCCCGGTCCCGACCAGCTGCCGCTGATCGAGGAGGCCCGCAACCGGCTCATCGAGGGGATCATCTCGGAGAGCGAGGACGAGACCCTCATGGACCGCTATCTGGGCGGCGAGGAGATCGACCTCAAGACGATCATCGACGACCTGGAGAAGGCCGTCGCACGCGGCGTCTTCCATCCGGTGCTGGCCGCGGCGCCCGCCACCGACGGCGGGAAGAAGGGGCTCGGCACGGTCGAGCTGCTGGAGCTGATCACCGGCGGTTTCCCGACCCCGCTGGAGCGTCAGGCCCCCGCGGTCACGACACCGGAGGGCAAGGAGCGCCCCGCGATCAGCTGCGACCCGACGGGGCCGCTGGTCGCCGAGGTGGTCAGGACCGCGTCCGACCCGTACGTCGGCCGGCTGTCGCTGGTCCGGGTGTTCTCCGGGACGCTGCGCCCGGACGAGACGGTGCATGTGTCGGGGCACGGGCTGGCGGACCGCGGCCATGAGGACCATGACGTCGACGAGCGCATCGGCGCGCTGTCGTCGCCGTTCGGCAAACAGCAGCGCACGGTCGGCGAGTGCATCGCGGGCGACCTCGCGTGCGTCGCGAAGCTGGCGCGCGCGGAGACCGGGGACACGCTCTCCTCGAAGGACGACCCGCTGCTGATGGAGCCCTGGGCCATGCCCGACCCGCTGCTGCCGGTGGCCATCCAGGCGCACAGCAAGGCGGACGAGGACCGGCTCTCGCAGGGGCTCTCGCGGCTGGTCGCCGAGGATCCGACGATGCGGCTCGAGCAGAACCAGGACACGCATCAAGTGGTGCTGTGGTGCCTGGGCGAGGCCCATATGGATGTGGCGCTGGAGCGGCTGCGCAGCCGGTACGGGGTCCAGGTCGACGTGGTCCCGCACAAGGTGTCGCTGCGGGAGACGTTCGGCGAGCGGTCGGCGGGGCGCGGCCGCCATGTGAAGCAGTCCGGCGGCCACGGCCAGTACGCGATCTGCGAGATCGAGGTCGAACCGCTGCCGGCAGGCTCCGGGATCGAGTTCGTCGACAAGGTCGTGGGCGGCGCGGTCCCCCGGCAGTTCATCCCGTCGGTGGAGAAGGGCGTCCGGGCGCAGGCGGCGAAAGGCGTCGCGGCGGGCTATCCCCTCGTCGACGTGCGGGTGACGCTGCTGGACGGCAAGGCGCATTCCGTGGACTCGTCGGACGCCGCGTTCCAGACGGCGGGTGCGCTGGCGCTGCGCGAGGCGGCGGCCGATGTGCGGATCCATCTGCTGGAGCCGGTGGCCGAGGTGCAGGTGATGGTGCCCGACGAGTACGTCGGCCCGGTGATGAGCGATCTGTCGGGCCGGCGCGGCCGGGTGGTCGGCACCGAACAGGCGGGCCCCGGCCGGACGTTGGTGCGGGCCGAGGTGCCGGAGATCGAGATCGGGCGGTACGCGGTCGATCTGCGGTCGATCTCGCACGGCACGGGGCGCTTCGACCGCTCGTACGCACGCCATGAGGCGATGCCTCCGCAACTGGCCGACAGGATCCGCGAACAGGCGGAAGCCGGCTCCTAGTTGGGGGTGCTGCCCTACCGGTTGAGCGTGCCGCCCGCCGTACCCCCCTTGCGGCGGGCGGCACTTCGCGCGTCCGGGGGGCGCTCCCCCGGACGAAGCTTCATGGTGACGGCACGCGCACGGCGAGTCCTCGATACGCTGTGGTGCCCAGCTCAGAAGGTGTGCGGGGCTCCGTAGTGGGGAACAGGCCGCAGAGCGGACGGTTGCGGCGATGGGGGCGGTGCAGTGGCGGACCAGGCATTCGATTTCTCTCCAGGGGCGCAGGTCCCGCTGCAGGGCGCGGCCGGTCAGACGGCGGCGACGCACGCCCTCGCCTCGGCCGCGTACCGCGACGGCAAGCTGGAGGACATCCTCAAGGCCAACAGCGAGTGGCACGAGTCGAAGGTCACCAAGCCCAAGTTCTCGCTGTTCGAACCGAATCTGGGCGAGGCCTTCTCGCGGGCGGTCCAGGTACGGATGCTCGGCGGCGGGCGCAAGCCGCTCATCCAGTCGTTCGGCACCGAGCCGCAGGCCGTGGTCGAGCACGCGCTCGCGGCGACCCGGATCCGCAAGGAACGGGACGCGAGACTCACCGGGATCATGGCGCTGTTCGGGCTGCTGTTCCTGCCGGGGATGCTGCTCTGGATCGGTGTGTTCCAGCTGCGCCGGACCATCGCGGGGGCGCAGGACAAGAAGACGGGGGCGCTGGGTGGTGCGCTGCTGGCCGCGGTCGGCCTCCTGGCGGTGGTCTTCCTGCTCCGGCTGCCGTTCACCGGATTCTGGGGGTACTACCTGCGCGGCATGATCGTGGCCCCGGTCGTCGGCTGGCTGCTCGCGAAGCGGATCTGCGAGTCCACGGCGAAGGACATGCGCGAGCGCTGGGGCAGTCTGCTCTCCGGCGGCGGCATCGGCGCGAAGGTGCCGGAGGCCGTCCCGGGGAACCCGAACGAGACCGCGGCCGAGCAGCTGCGCCAGGGCCTGGAGCTGCTCACCGCCGAGCAGCACTCCAATTCGGTCTTCTACGCGGGCCCCAAGGGCATACTCGGCATGGGGACCCGCTGGGGCAGCTGGCAGCTCGCCGAGGAGCTGGTGCCGAAGGCGCCCCACAAGGAGTTCCATCAGTTCCGCAGCTGGGACGTCATCAAGGTCATCCACGACCAGCTGACGCTGCTGCAGCGCGGCCCGCTGAACACGGGGGGCTTCCCGCCGCCCTCGGTGAAGCACTGGGTCGTGGTGCCGGTCGGGGAGAACGCGACGGAGGTGGCCAGGCCCGCGGGCCAGGACGTGGAGAACAAGTTCCAGGTCAAGCGCCACGAGATACAGCGGATCTGCGACCACCAGCAGTTCGGCAGCGGAAACCGCCACTATCTGGGCGTGCAGTTCACGCTGTGGGACGGCCAGCTGGTGATCACGATGATGATCACCGTGACGGTGCTCTACGAGACGCTGCGCATCGAGGTGACCGGACACGCGCTCGGCCCGGTGCACTCCCTGTTCACCACCAAGCCCGAGCCCAAGACCGTCGAGGTCGCCAAGACCGTCCGGTTCTGGGAGACCACCAAGCGTCAGCTGCCGCTGGTGGAGACTCCCGAGGTGGTCCGGCTGATGGTCCGGGCGCCGTTCACCTGGTACCCGCCGCTGCTGGACTTCCTGGGCGGGAAGCTCGTGCTCCCGGAGCCGTTCGGCCTGCGGCACGCCTGGGCGGACAAGCCCTGGCGGCACCGCTTCATGGCGGACGACGCGATGCGCGCGGCGACGCCCGTGCTGCGGGTGACGCTTGCGGCGGCGATGCGGGTGCTGGAGGAGAACGGCGTGGACACCGAGCGCTTCAGCAACCGCTCCATGATCGTGAGCGGGCTGGTCCAGGACCCGGCGCCACGCAAGGCGGACGTGTACGACGCCTGACGACCGGGCGGGCCGTCAGGGGGTGTCGGGCCAGGCGTCCGCGAGCATCTTCCGCGTGTCGGCGAGGAGTTGGGGCAGCACCTTGGTGTGGCCGACGACCGGCATGAAGTTGGTGTCGCCGCCCCAGCGCGGCACGACGTGCTGGTGCAGATGGGCGGCGATACCGGCCCCGGCGACGCTGCCCTGGTTCATGCCGATGTTGAAGCCGTGCGCCCCGGAGGCCGTACGCAGCGCCGTCATCGCCCGCTTGGTGAACGCGGCGAGCTCGGCGGTCTCCGCGTCGTCGAGGTCCGTGTAGTCGGCGACGTGCCGGTAGGGCACCACCATCAGATGCCCGCCGTTGTACGGGTACAGATTGAGCACCGTGTAAACGCTGTCGCCGCGCGCGATGACGAGTCCGTCCTCGTCGGACTTCGCGGGGATGGAGCAGAAGGGACAGCCGTCGTCGGCCCCCGGTCCGGTCGGCTTGTTCTCACCCTGGATGTACGCCATCCGGTGGGGCGTCCACAGACGCTGGAAGGCGTCCTGGATACCGACTCCGATCTGCTGCTCCGGCTCACTCGTCATGTGGTGCAGCATATGACTTCGCCCGTACGGAGCGTGTCGCCGGGGCGGGGCCGGGCAGCCGCCGGAGATCCTGGGCCGATGGACGCCGACGACGCGGACACCCCCCTCGCGCGCTGGGAGCAGCGGGTGGAGCTGCCACTGTTCTGGGGCTCGCTGCTGTTCCTGGGCGGGTACTCGGTGCGGGTGCTGGCCCAGGACGTGGACGTGATCTGGCGGAACCTCGCGCTCGCTCTGATGCTGCTGATGTGGCTGATCTTCGCGGCCGACTACGCCGTGCGCCTGCGGCTGAGCGGTCAGCGACTGCCACGGTTCCTGCGGAGGCACTGGCTGGACACCCTGGTCCTGATCCTGCCGCTCCTGCGTCCCCTGCGCCTCGTCAAGGTGTACACGGCGGTGCAGCGACGGCGCGACCGCGCGCGGCTGAGCCTGTACGCACGTGTGATCGCATACGCCGGGGTGACGGCGGTCCTGCTGGGCTACTCCGGAGCTCTCACCGTCTACCACGCGGAGCACTCGGCGCCGGAGGCGACGATCCGTACCTTCGGGGATTCCCTGTGGTGGGCATGCGAGACGCTGACCACGGTCGGCTACGGGGATGTGACGCCCGTGACCAGGACGGGGCGGCTCATCGCGGTGGGGATGATGATGTGCGGGCTGGCCCTGCTCGGCGCCGTGACCGGCTCGTTCTCGTCCTGGCTGATCCAGGTCTTCACCCGGGAGGACGAGAAAGGGCCCCCGG
Source organism: Streptomyces sp. NPDC001514 (assembly GCF_053597075.1). Classification (NCBI taxonomy): domain Bacteria; kingdom Bacillati; phylum Actinomycetota; class Actinomycetes; order Kitasatosporales; family Streptomycetaceae; genus Streptomyces; species Streptomyces sp. NPDC001514. The sequence continues at coordinate 22,061 of NZ_JBSFHO010000013.1, read as the reverse complement.
GGGAATGACGTCCTCCGGGGGCCCTCGCCGCGGCTTGCGAAGCCGCCGGCCTCAGATCTGTGCGCGCTCCTCGACGACCTTCACGATCTTGGCGATCGCCTCGTCGACCGGGATGCCGTTCTCCTGCGAGCCGTCGCGGTAGCGGAAGGACACCGCACCGTTCTCCATGTCCTCGTCGCCCGCGATGACCATGAAGGGCACCTTCTGCTTCTGGGCGTTGCGGATCTTCTTCTGCATCCGGTCCGAGGAGCCGTCCACCTCGACGCGCAGCCCCTGCTTCCTCGCCTTGGCGGCGAACTCATGCAGGTACGGGACGTGGGCGTCACCGATCGGGATGCCCAGCGCCTGGACGGGCGCCAGCCAGGCCGGGAACGCGCCCGCGTAGTGCTCGAGGAGCACCGCGAAGAAGCGCTCGATGGAGCCGAACAGCGCGCGGTGGATCATGACCGGACGCTGCTTGGTGCCGTCGGGGCCGGTGTACTCCAGGTTGAAGCGCTCCGGCAGGTTGAAGTCGAGCTGGACCGTCGACATCTGCCAGGTGCGGCCGATCGCGTCCTTCGCCTGGACGGAGATCTTCGGGCCGTAGAAGGCCGCGCCGCCGGGGTCCGGGGTGAGCGGGAGGCCCTGCTTCTCGGCCACCTGACGCAGCACCTCGGTGGCCTCCTCCCAGACCTCGTCGGAGCCGACGAACTTGTTCGGGTCCTTGGTGGACAGCTCCAGGTAGAAGTCGGTCAGGCCGTAGTCGCGCAGCAGGTCGAGGACGAAGGTGAGGGTGGAGTCCAGCTCCTCCGCCATCTGCTCCTTGGTGCAGTAGATGTGCGCGTCGTCCTGGGTGAAGCCGCGGGCACGGGTCAGGCCGTGCACGACGCCCGACTTCTCGTACCGGTACACCGTGCCGAACTCGAAGAGACGCAGCGGCAGTTCACGGTAGGAACGCCCGCGCGCGTCGAAGATCAGGTTGTGCATTGGGCAGTTCATGGGCTTGAGGTAGTAGTCCACGCCCTCGTCGAGCTGCATGGGCGGGTACATGCCCTCGGCGTACCAGTCCAGGTGGCCCGACTTCTCGAACAGCTTGCCCTTGGTCGCGTGCGGCGAGTACACGAACTCGTAGCCGTGCTCCTCGTGGCGCTTGCGCGAGTAGTCCTCCATGACCCGGCGGATGACGCCGCCCTTGGGGTGGAAGACGGCGAGACCCGAGCCGACCTCGTCAGGGAAGGAGAACAGGTCCAGCTCGTTGCCCAGCTTGCGGTGGTCGCGCTTCTCGGCCTCGGCGAGGAAGTCCAGGTGCGCCTTCAGCTCCTCCTTGGAGGGCCAGGCGGTGCCGTAGATGCGCTGCAGCATCGGGTTCTTCTCGCTGCCGCGCCAGTACGCGGCGGCGTTGCGCATGAGCTTGAACGCCGGGATGTTGCGGGTGGTGGGAAGGTGGGGACCGCGGCAGAGGTCCTTCCAGCACAGCTCGCCGGTCTTGGCGTCCAGGTTGTCGTAGATGGTCAGCTCGCCGCCGCCCACCTCGACGTCCGCGCCGTCGTCGTGCGACGCCGAGCCCTTGATGCCGATGAGCTCCAGCTTGTACGGCTCGCGCGCGAGCTCCTCACGGGCGGCCTCGTCGGTGACGACGCGCCGCGAGAAGCGCTGGCCGCGCTTCTGGATCTCCTGCATCTTCTTCTCGATGGCCTTGAGATCCTCGGGAGTGAACGGCTTCTCGACGTCGAAGTCGTAGTAGAACCCGTCCTTGACCGGCGGTCCGATGCCGAGCTTGGCCTCGGGGAAGAGCTCCTGCACGGCCTGGGCCATGACGTGTGCGGTGGAGTGGCGCAGGATGTTGAGACCGTCCTCGGAGGAGATCTCGACGGGCTCGACCGCCTCGCCGTCCTTGACCTCGTACGCGAGGTCCTTCAGCTCGCCGCCGACGCGCGCGGCGATGACGGTCCGCTCACCGGCGAAGAGCTCGGCTGCCGTAGTGCCCGTCGTCACCAGGCGCTCTTCCCGCTCGGAATCGCGTTGGATGGTCACACGGACGTCTGACACCGGTCTCTCCTGCCTGATGGGGATGCGCACGCTGTCGTATGACGCACGCAATACGTCATGCTACCGAGCCCCGTGCCCCGCCCGCGAAACGGTCCGCGCGGCGGGGCGGGGGGCCTGGGGGCCGGCCCCCGGGCCCCGGGGCTGTGCCCGGGGGCCGCGTGGTGGGCCCGCGTGTCCGTCCTCGAACGCCGGACCGGCTCAACAGGAGCCGGCACCGCCCGGCGAGCCGGGGCGTCCGTCCTCGAACGCCGGACGGGCTCCGAAGGAGCCCCGCCGGCCCCCACGCCCGCAGGGCGCAGAGAAGGACCGGGGCGGAGCCCCCGCAAAGCGGGGCCCGTGGCGGAGCCCCGACGGGTCTGGGGGCGCAGCCCCGGTTCGGGAAGGGGCGGGGCGGGGAGAGGCACGCCGCAGGCGACGCCCGGAACGCGGGAGCCGGCAGCAGGTCCGTCAGTCCTCGCCGCCGCAGGCCTCCTCGAAGAAGTCGAGGTTCTCGTGGAGCGACTTCATCAGGCGGTCGCGCTCGGCCTCGTCGACCTGCACCGGCACGACACCGGTCGCATCGGTGAGGCGCCGGAACCCCCCACGGCTCTCGAGGCGGCCGATGACCCGGATGGGCAGGCCCACAAGGTGGGCGTGGCCCGCCGTGCGGTAGGACTCCTCGTCGAGGACCGCGCGGACGTGAGGGACCTCCGCACCCGCCAGGACGCGCAGCCGTACGGTGCCCTCGCCGCGCGTGCCCGAGCGGCGCATCCGCACCACCGCGCCGGTGATCCGGACGGGGACGGACGGCTCGTCGCGGAGATAACGGGCGCCGGCCTCGCGGAGGGCGGGCAGATCGCCCGGCGAGAACTCGATGGGCTCCGGACGGGCCGCGCAGCCTTCCGGTACTCCCGCCGACGGTGACCAGGCCAGGGCGATCCGCGCGCCCTCGGCACCGCGCACCAGCGCCACGACGGCCTCGGTCAGCTCACGGCTGACCCCGGCCACCACGGCGGCGTCGAAGGCCTCCATGCCGCCGGTGGCCCGCTGGTAGTCGACCGCCTCGCGGGTGGCGTGCAGCGCGTGGTGCAGGCTGACGGCGACGGCCCGCCCGGTCTCCACGGGAACGAACGCGGTGAGCCCCCGCCCGCCCGGCGCCGGCCCGACCAGGATGCCCCCCAGCGCCGCCAGCGCCTGCCGGCGGTGCCGCGCTCCGTAGTACCCGGCCCGTCCGCGTGCGGCGAGCGCGCCCGCGAGCAGCATCTGCCGGGCGGCCGAGCGCAGCTGTTCCTGCACGGTCCAGGCCGCCGCACCCGAAGGCCCCTGCGGCACGTCCCGCCACCAGCGGATCTCGTCGCTGGGCACGGCGAGCCCGACGAGTACCTCTCGGGCCGACGGCGCGGCGGACCGGGCGAGCGCGGTGAGCGCCTCGCTCAGCAGGTCCTCGCTGTCCGGGAAGGCCCGGCTCTCCGGGACGAGCAGGCTCGTGCCCCCGGCGGCCGGGCCGGGTGGGGTCCAGCGGGCGTACCGCCCCGCCGCTCCCCCGCGCCGCCGCCACCCGTGCCGGTCGAGAAGAGCGCCCAGCACGACGGGGTCGACGTGCGCGGGATCGGGCCCGTCGCTCCCGTACCAGGGCGCGGGCACGTCGTCAGGGAGCGGCAGCGGCAGGGGATGCGGGTGCGGCAGCGGGTGGGAGCCTGCGTATGGCTGTACGGGTTCGTCGATCGGCCGGTGCATCACGGTCTCCCTCCCGCCCCGACCCGGGTCATGATCTCGCAGAGCGCCCGGTCGTCGAAGATGCGCGAGGTCGGGATCCGCACGTTGGTCCTGCGCCGGCCCGTCACCGGGTGGCCGGCCAGGTTGATCCAGTAGCAGCAGTGCCGCAGGTCGAGCCGGTCATGGCTGGCCCGGAGCCATTCGTCCTGACTCCTCGGCACGATCATCACGACGAGGATCTTGTGCACAGACACCGGTGTCCGGGCCAGCTTCACCAGGTGCTCGTTGTCGAGGGTGAAAGAGAAAGCCGGACCCGGTGGGTGCGGCGGGATCTGGTAGGTCGCCTTCAGTTGCACCTTGATGGTGACTTCGTCGTCGACGATGTGTCCGGGAGCGCTGTGGCTGACGTGCCAGTCGATCCCGTTGTCCGGGAACGGCTGGGACAACGAGCAGCCGGCGGCAGCCGCCACCGCGTGGAGATACCCCACCTGGAGGGTCTCCATGCAGGCGGTGGTGGCGAGTGCTCCGCGCAGCGGTACGGTCCGCTCGGGCAGCGCACCCGGTTCGGGCTGCGCGAGCGCCATGGCTCCGTCTGCCTTCCGGGCTGTGCCGATCGATTTGCCCCTTGCTCCGCTTCGCCTCCGGGCCGCTCAAGCGTCTGTCGACGGTCGATGGTGCTCGCCCTCAACAGCCGCGCGCCCCTTCGGCTCACGCGACGGGCCGTCAACTTCGCGCCCCGTCATCTGTGTTGTCACCCGCTTGCGTACTGCGCAAACAGTCCGGGTATCACCGATTCGGGCAGGGGAATCACGCCATCTGCCAGGCAAGGGCGAGGAGTTCGGGGATGACACTCTGGTACGAGGGGCCCCTGGCGGCATTTGACACGGAGACGACAGGCGTGGACGTCGAGGCGGACCGGATCGTGTCCGCCGCGCTGGTCGTCCAGGATTCGGCGGGAAGTCGCCCGCGCGTCACCAGCTGGCTGGTCAATCCGGGCATACCGGTGCCTGCGGAGGCCACCGCCGTTCACGGACTGACCGATGAGCATCTGCAGCACAACGGCCGTTGGCCCGCGCCGGTGATGGAGGAGATAGGCCGGGCTCTTGCCGAGCAGTGTGCGGCGGGCCGGCCGCTCGTCGTCATGAACGCGCCGTTCGATCTGACCCTGCTGGACCGCGAACTGCGCCGCCACCGGTGTTCGTCGCTGGCGCACTATCTGGAACACGTACCGATGTGCGTCCTGGACCCGCGCGTCCTCGACAAGCATCTGGACCGCTACCGCAAGGGCCGGCGCACTCTGACGGATCTGTGCGCGCAGTACGGGGTGGAGCTGGACGGGGCGCATGACGCCGCGGCGGACGCGACCGCCGCGCTGGAGGTCGTGCGGGCGGTGGGGCGGCGCTTCGCCGCCCGCCTGGAGCGGCTGTCTCCGGCGGAGTTGCACACGCTCCAGGCGGTCTGGCACGCGGCGCAGGCGCGTGGCCTGCAGGCGTGGTTCGCGCGGAACGGCTCGGAGGAGTCGGTCGATCCCGCGTGGCCGCTGCGGCCGGAGGTCCCGGCACAGGCGGCGTGAGTGCGGATGGCCCGGTACTACCGGTGCCCCGCCACTTCGGGGCCCCGTACGGCTGCGGATTCGGCCGGTCCGGCCGCTCCGCCCGGGCCGTACCTGCCGGTCCGGTCCGGTCGACCGGACCGGACCGGCAGGACAGGACAGGACCTAGCCGGTGAATCCGGCGGTGATGGACGTGAACTGCCAGTTGCTCTGGCTGATTCCGGAGCAGTTGCTGACCACTCCGCCGCCGGGGCAGGGCCGGTCACGGTTGACCGACCAGAAGGCCAGCCGCGCGATGTGGTGGGAGTTGGCCCAGTCCTTGATCTGGGTCCAGGTCGCCGGGCTGGTCAGCTCCTGCTGGTCGCTGAGGCCGTTCATGCCCGAGATGCCGATGTGGGCGTAGGCGGTGGCGTCGTCCCAGCCGAAGGTGCTCTTCAGCTTGGTCTTCAGCCCCTCTGTCGCGTTCACGGTGTTGCCGTACATGTCGGCGCCGCCGCCGAAGTCGAACGGCATGATCGTGAAGACGTCGATGTTCGCCTGGAGCGCGTTGGCACGCTCGATGAGCCGGCTGCCCCACCAGGTCGGGCCGGTCGTCGAGGTGCCGAAGGTGATGATGGTCCGCAGGCCCGGGTTGTTCTGCTTGACGATCTTCAGGGCGTTGAGGATGCGGTCCTGGACGGCCTCGTTCTCGAACTCGTCGCTGTTCTCGATGTCGATGTCGATGGCCTTCAGCCCGTACGCGTTGATCACCTGCTGGTACGCGCCCGCGAGCGCTTCCGGCGTGGAGCAGTTGGGGCCGAGCTTGTTGCCGCTCCAGCCGCCGATGGACGGGACGATGTCACCGCCCGCGGCACGGATGGCGTTGATGGTGGACTGGTCGGTGCCGCCGGTGAGCGGCCTGCTGCCGTCCCACGCGGGGTTGCAGCCCCCGGACGAGAGGATGAAGGCCATCGTGAACCACTTGATGCCCGTGGCGCTCATCACGGATGTGGCGCTCGGCGGGTCGCCCCAGCCGAGGTAGAGGTACGGCGCGGCCTGCTTGAAGCCGCCACCGCCGCCACCGCCCGGGTCGGTGGTGACGCTCACGGCGGACGACGCGGGAGAGACGTTGCCGGCCGCGTCGCGGGCCCGGACGGTGAAGCTGTACGAAGTGCTCGCCGCGAGGCCGGTGACGGTGGCGCTGGTGCCGGTCACCGTGGTCGCGAGGGTGGAACCGCGGTAGACGTCGTAGCCGGTGACGCCGACGTTGTCGGTGGAGGCGTTCCAGGCGAGGGAAACGCTGGAGGACGTCTTGCCGGTGGAGCGCAGATTCGTCGGCGTGGTGGGCGCCTGGGTGTCGCCGCCACCTCCGCCGCCGGGTCCGTCGAGGCTGATGTCGTCGGCGTTGTACGTGCCTTGGCCGTACCAGCCGTGGAGGTAGATCTCGGCGCTGGTCTGCGAGGCGCCGGTGGTGAAGCCGACGGTGAGCTGGGTGTAGGAGGCTGCCGACGGCGTCCAGGTGGAGGCGCCGCCGGTGACGCCGAGGTACACGTAGTTGCCGCGGACCCAGCCGGAGAGCGTGTAGGCGGTGTTGGGCTGGACGGCGACGGTCTGGGTGCACTTGGCGTTGTCACTGGTGCTCGCGGCGCCGGCCAGTGCCTTCGTACCGCTGTGCACCGGGCTGCTGACGATCGAGCCCAGTCCGCCGGTGCAGGACCAGCCGGAGAGGGACCCGGACTCGAACCCGGGGTTGGTGAGCAGATTGGCGGCCTGCGCGGTGCTGGGCAGGGCGATGGCGGCGGCCGCGGCCAGCAGCGCCGCGCTGAGGCCGGCCAAGAGCCGGTGTCTGGAACGCACGTGACCTCCCGGTGAGGGGTGGGGGACGGTTCGGCGGACCCTGTCGCGGCGCCACGATTGGTCTGGACCTGCCAGGCGGATTGAAGCGAAGCGCCGCGCCCCCGTCAAGAGCGCGAGCAGGCAGGCCGGGGGCCCACAACTCGCCCCGGTCATCGCAGTTCTGGCGTTCGGTCAGCAGCCCGTGAATTCCCCGGCGATTGGTCTACGCCTTGTCAAGGGCCGGAGCACGGCGAACCCGCCCTGACGCGCCATTGGTACAACCCACGTCGCGGTCCACGTCGCACGCGCCGGCCGGAAAATGATCGAGGCCGGTCCGTCGACTGACGGACCGGCCTCTCCCGGTGGGCGATACTGGGTTCGAACCAGTGACCTCTTCGGTGTGAACGAAGCGCTCTCCCACTGAGCTAATCGCCCGGGAACGCACTGAACCATACAGGTACCGGCGGGTTTCCTTCAAACTCCCTTCGGGGCTTCCCGCAGATACGTGATGAGCCCGCGCCGCCCGCCCCGCATCATCAGCGCGTGATTCGCCCGGAAGACCGGACGCCCCGGTACGGCCAGCAGCCGCATCAGTCTGCGCCGCACCTCCACCTCCTGGTCGTAGCGGGCGCGCGTACCGCCGCCGATGCGCGGCACCAGGGTCCAGCGGGCCCAGCCGACGAGGTCACCGGCGAGCTCCACCTCCAGGATCCGGGAGTCGGGGTCGCGCAGGCGTTCGCGGGCGGTGACGACGAGGTCGTACGGGAGGACGGAGCGGAAGCGGGCGGTGCCGCTGCGGTCGTCCACGGGGGTGACCTCGCGGACCTGCGGCCACCAGCGGGGATAGTTCTCGGCCTGCGCCAGCACGGTGTAGACGAGGCGGGGCTCGGTGGGCAGCTCCCAGACGCTGCGGAAGCGGTAGTGGTGCCAGTCCATGTCCGGACTCTGCGCAGGGAAGGGCGTACTCACGCGCGATCTGAGTATCCGCCTGAGTATCCGCGCGCATTTCGGAGTCGTGTGTCGCACACCACACTGCTCGGCATGGAGAACGTACTGCCGCCCGCCGAGGAACTGCGGCTCCTCGACGGCGAGCTGGCTCAACTCGACGCGCGACGGGCCCAGTTGCTGGCCCGCAGGACCTGGCTGGTGCAGACGCTGCAGGCACTGCAGACACAGCACCGGCCGCACGCCGCGGCTGCCGCTGCAGCCGGGGGACCGGTCGGGGCCGGGGGGCCCGCGTGGCCTTCTCGCCCCGCCCCCGAGACCTCGCCCCCGAGCGCTCAGAACGTGCTCCTCACCCTGGGCGGGATCCTGCTGACGATCGCCGCGATCGCCTTCACCCTGGTCAGCTGGGGTCATATGGGCATCGCCGGACGTTCCCTGGCGCTCGGCGCGGTCACGGTGGCGGCTCTCGCCACGCCGGTCCTGCTGCTGCGGCGCGGGCTCTCGTCGACCGCCGAATCGGTGGCGGCACTGGGTCTGGTCCTGATGGTCCTCGACGCGTACGCCCTCCACCGCGCGGCGCTGCCGCATACGCACGCCGTCGGGTACGCGGCCGTCGCCTCGGGCACGCTGGCCGTGCTCTGGGCGGCCTACGGGCTGGCGCTGCGCAAGCTGCGCATACCGCTGCCGGTGGCCGTCGTGACCGTACAACTCCCGTTGCCGCTCTGGGCTCTGGCGGCGGACGCGAGCGCCCGGACGATCGCGTGGGCGACGCTGGCGACCGCCGCGATCGATGTCGTGATCGCGCTCGTCGTGAAGCCGACGGCCGTCCGAGGGCCGGCGGTCGCTGGTGCGGTGGTCACCGGTGGCTGGTCGCTGCTGACCGGGCTCTGGCTGTCGGTCAGCGCCGGAACGGCGGCGGAGGCCGTGAAGCCTGGCGTTCTGCTCCTCGCGGCCTCGGCTCTCGCACTGGTCGCGGCATGGCGTGCAACGCCGACCCTCTCGCCGGACGGGCAGCCGAACGGACCGCAGGCCGCGCCGGCCGCATCGGCGGCCACGACGACGGCGACGGCGACGGCCTCGATCGCAACGGCCGTGGTGGCGGGGCTGGCCTTGATCGCGGGCGTCGGCGGCGTGCTCCGCGCGACGGTGCCGGACGACTGGGCCGTGCCCGGGTATCTGCTGTGCGCTGTCGCGCTCCTCGCGCTTCTCGCGGCCGTACGGTCCCGGGCTCCGCGCGGCATCCTGATCGGCCTCGGCCTCGCCTCGGCCGTGGTCCACGGGGCCGCGGCCGCCTGGGCGCTGCCGTACGCGGCGACCACGCTCCTGGCCCCGGTCGCGGTCGTCGACGACGTCTGGTCGGGCACCCCCGCCCTGACCGCGCCGCTGCCGGGGATGTTCACCGCCCCGCTGGTCCTGGCCGCGGTGGCCGCCGTCCTGTGGGCGGTGCCCCGCCTCCTCGCGGCCGTGTCCCTCCCCCGCACGGCGATGTCCTGCATCGCGCTCGTCCTCGCCTGGGGCGGCGCCTTCACCGTGCCCGCGACGCTGTCCCTGCCGTACGCGGCCACGCTCGCGGTGCAGCTCCTGTTGGTGACTGCGGCGCTGGTCCCCGCACTCCGCGCCGACGCCCCGGACCGGACGCCGGACGGCGACCACGGCGACCACGGCGACCACGGCGACCACGGCGACCACGGCGACCACGGCGAAGAGCCTGCCCGCCCGGGTGCCACGGCCCTCACCGCGCTCGTCTGCGGCCTGGCCGGCGGGCTGAGCGTGGCACTGCTGGGGCTGACCGCACGGCCTGCCACGTTCGCCGTGCTCGGTGTGCTGACCGTCGTGTCCGTCGCGGCGGCGCTCGTGGCGCGCGGGGCCGTCCAGGCCGTTCTGGCGTGCGCGGCGGTCGTGTGGGCCACCGGGCTGGTCGGGGCCGCGGCCGCGGCCGCCGGGCTGCCGTCCCACCAGGCCGCACTCGCGCTCCTCGCGGTGCCCGCGGCCACCGCGCTGCTCGCCGCCGCACACCTGCGCCGCCACGCCGTCGCGCTTCCGGTCGAGCTCACCGGAGCCTCGGCCGGACTGGTCGCCATCGGTCTGGCGGTGCCGCACCCGCCCACCCTCGCGCTGGTGCTCGCCCTCGCGGGCGTCGTCGCGGCCGGCACGGCCGTGCGGGCCGAGCGGCGGCCCGCCGCCGGACATGTCGCCGCGGTGCTGTTCGTGGCGGCCACGTGGGTGCGGCTCGCGGCGTCGGAGGTGTCCGCGCCCGAGGCGTACACGCTCCCGGTGACCGTTCCGGCGCTCGCCGTCGGCCTGCTGCGCCGGCGCAGGGACCCGGAGGCTTCGTCGTGGGTCGCGTACGGTCCCGGTCTGGCCGCGACACTCGTCCCGAGCCTGTTCGCGGCCTGGGGGGACGCGCACTGGCTGCGCCCGCTGCTCCTCGGTGCGGCCGCGCTCGCGGTCACCCTGGCCGGCGCCAGGCTGCGGCTGCAGGCCCTGCTGGTGCTCGGCGGGCTGACTCTGACGCTGGACGCACTGCACGAGCTCGCCCCGTACGTCGTACAGGTCGTCGGCGCGCTCCCGCGCTGGCTGCCGCCCGCCCTCGCCGGACTGCTGCTCCTCGCGGCAGGCGCGACGTACGAACAGCGTCTGCGCGACGCCCGCAGGCTCCGGGACACCCTGACCCGGATGCGGTGAGCCGGACACACCGATGGGCCGTACGGGTGAAACGCCGAAGGCCCCGGAGACTCTCGGTCTCTGGGGCCTTCGGTCCGGGTGGTGGGCGATACTGGGTTCGAACCAGTGACCTCTTCGGTGTGAACGAAGCGCTCTCCCACTGAGCTAATCGCCCGGGCGCACCGCACACATTACCGCATGTCAGCGGTGCTCCCTGACCATCGGGCCGTCACCCCGGCGTCACTCGTCGATCTTCCAGGGCATGATGAACCCGAACTTCCAGACGTAGATCCCGATCAGCACCGCCATGATCACCAGACCGATCGTGGTCAGGGTGATGTTGCGCCGGCGCACCTTGGGGTCGAGTGCCCGCTGTGCGGCCTCGGTCACCTTCCGCTTCGTCCAGCGCAGGACGAGCTGCGCCCAGACGAACTCGGTGGCCCAGATCGCCATACCGCCGAAGATCACCAGCCAGCCGGGCCCTGGCAGCGGCAGCATGATCACGCCGGCCACCACCACGGCGAGGCCGACGATGAAGACGCCGACCTGCCAGCTGAGGTGCAGCGTCCTGCGCGCCTTCACGAACTCGGGCGCCCGCGATCCGAGCGGCCGCTCATGCGCCGCCTCGTCCTCGCTCACGTCCGCGGTCACGTCCCCCGTGACGGGTTCCGCGGCCGAGGTCGCGGCCGCCTTCTCCCGCTCGTCACTCTCCGCATTCATGATCCCCAAAGTACCTGACGGGAGGCCCCTCGGGAATGACCGCACGGTCGTAGGTCGGACTCCTCCGTACGGGGTACCTCAAGGATCACAAAACAGACAGAGGGGTTTACAACGGCACCGTAGGTGGCATGTCGATTTCGCCGACGTGCGAATCCCCGAGCGCACACTGAGCGAAAGGCCCTGGCGCTTATGAACACCACGGTCAGCTGCGAGCTGCACCTGCGCCTCGTTGTATCGAGCGAGTCCTCACTGCCTGTACCCGCGGGCCTGCGGTATGACACGGCCGATCCTTATGCCGTGCACGCCACCTTCCATACCGGAGCCGAGGAGACGGTCGAGTGGGTGTTCGCCCGTGATCTCCTCGCCGAGGGGCTGCACCGGCCCACCGGCACCGGCGACGTCAGAGTCTGGCCGTCGCGCAGTCATGGCCAGGGCGTCGTCTGCATCGCGCTGAGCTCCCCGGAGGGCGAAGCCCTGCTCGAGGCCCCGGCGCGGGCCCTCGAGTCCTTCCTGAAGCGGACCGACGCCGCGGTGCCACCGGGCACCGAGCATCGTCACTTCGATCTCGATACGGAGCTCTCGCACATCCTGGCCGAAAGCTGAGCCAGACCGAGGGCTGCTCGGCGCCGTCCGACTCGGGGAGACGGCGCCCTGCGGACAACGACATACGGCATACGGCATACGGCGGCGCTGTCACCGCGGATCATCCCGCGGTGACGGCGCCGTCGCGTGCGTGAGCGAGACGCTAGAGTCAGCGCAATTCGGTGGGCGACGCCCGCCCGCAGCCGGCCAGGGAGCGAATCGTGCTGATCCCCCACGACACCCGCATAGCCCTTGACACCGTCGTCGATCTGGTGAACACCGCCACGCCGGAGCGAGCAGAGGGTGATGCGCTCAAGGACGTCTCGTCCCTGTACGACTTCGTACGAAGCCACAACGTCAGTGGAGTGGGTGAGCTGGGCGAGGCCGATCTCGACTCCGTACGGGAGGTGAGGGGCCGTTTCGCGGAGGCCTTCGCTGCGAAGGACCCGCGTGCCGCGGCCGAGCTGATCAACCAGCTCGTCGCCGCCGCGGGCACCACCCCGCAGCTGACGGACCACGACGGCTACGACTGGCATGTCCACTACTTCGCGCCCGGCGCCTCCGTCGCCGACCACCTCGCCGCCGACTGCGGCATGGCGCTGGCCTTCATCGTCGTCGCGGGCGAGCAGGAGCGGCTGCGCCGCTGCGAGGCGCCGGACTGCGGGCGCGCCTTCGTCGACCTCTCCCGCAATCGCTCCCGCCGCTACTGCGACAGCCGCACCTGCGGCAACCGTCTGCACGTCGCCGCGTACCGTGCGCGCCGCAAGGAGGCGGCCGCCGGCTGACGGTCGTCGCCCTCACCGGGGACGTCACAGCAGAAACAGGTCGTGGACCGAGGCGATGAGCAGCAGGAAGCCGATCACCGCGAGAAAGATCATCAGGGGCGGCTGAGAGAGCGCGAAGAGACAGCCACGCGGCTCGTCGGCGGGGGCGGGGGTCTGGCCCCGGGAGGTATCCTGCATCTCGGGGCGATGATGTCGCAGCGCGCCCCGCGATGATCGAACAACACGCCTTGCGATACGGCGAGTTCATCACATTCCGTGGCCGCGACGGTCCCGGTCGGCGGACACCTTCGAGTCGTGCACGGGCTCTGACCTGCGTCATCCGCCTCGATGGCGCCCACGTTCTGCCGTGCGCGCGTCAACTCGTCTCCCCGGTACGAATGTTGACCGGAGCCGGCGCGCAGGTCAGATGCCGTGCTTCTTCAGGATCGCCTCGATGTCGCTGAAGTCGTCTCCCGGGTCGGCGGCGCGCGCCTTCCCCTTCGGCCGGGCCGCGGGCCGGGACGCGCTGCCGAGGGCCGGGGAGCCGGCCGGGGCCGAGGCCGACGGGGCGATCGCCCCCGGGCGTGCGCCGTCCTTGGCGGCCTTGCCCAGGGCGCGGCGCTCCGCGACCCGGGTCGTCATGAAGAGCACCCAGGCGAGCCCGAGGACACCGACGCCCACCCACGCCGTCAAGCTGAACGCCGTGGTGGCGATCCATTGGACGGCACCCGTCAGCACCAGGCCGAGCGGCACCAGCGCATACGCGGCGATACGGGTCGCGGTCCGGAACCGCTTCCGGTACGCCGTGATCGCGGCGATGCCCAGCCCGGCCGCGGACACCGCGGAACAAATGGTCTCGGCAAGCATCCGGTCCTCCAGGCCGAGCGAAGCGAATGGGGACGCCCCAGGCGATGCTCTGGGGGAAGGCGGTACGTCCCTTCCATCCTGCCCTGTCCGGGCCCTTGCGGGCCACGGTCCGCCCGCACATCAGGGAGATCTCCGGGACGCGACTCCTCCCCAGGTCCCGGTGGGGCCGGGTCGGAACCGGTCGGTCCGGTTGGGACGGCCCGAGCGCTGCTGAAAGACTGGGCCCATGAGTGACACCTCCCCCGCCGTGCCCATCGTCCTGGACGTGTGGTGCGAGCTGCAGTGCCCCGACTGCCGTGCCGCCCTCACCGATCTGCGCGCGCTGCGCGAACGCTACGGCGACCGGCTCGAGCTGCGGCTGCGCCACTTCCCCCTGGAGAAGCACAAGCACTCCTTCGCCGCCGCGCAGGCCGCCGAGGAGGCCATCGTGCAGGGTCAGGGGTGGCCTTACGTGGAGGCCGTCCTCGACCGGGTCGAGGAGCTGGACGGCAAGGGCGAACCGTTCCTGCTGGAGATCGCGCGGGAACTCGGCCTGGACACGGACGAGTTCGACACCGCCCTCGTCGACGGTCGCCACATCCTGATCGTCGATGCCGACCAGGCCGAGGGCAAGGCGATCGGGGTCACGGGCACGCCCACGTATGTCGTCGGCGGTGAGCGTCTCGACGGCGGCAAGAGCCAGGAAGGCCTGCGCGAGCGGATCGAGGAGATCACCGACCGCCTCCTCGCCGAGTCGAGCGACGCGTAGTCCGGGGCTCCGCCCCTCACCCCGGCCCGCCCGGTACCGACCGGTGGGCCCGGGTGCCCGTCCTCGAACACCGGACGGGCAAGAAGAGCCTCCTACAGCAACTGCTTGAAGTAGTTGATCTGAGTCGTCCGGTAACCGAGCGACTCGTACAGCCCGAGCGCCGGGGTGTTGCCCGCGAAGACGTGCAGCCCCAGCAGTGACACCCCGGCCTCCGCAAGGGCGACCCGCTCCGCGAGGAGCATCAGCGCCCGCCCGTACCCGCGGCCCCGGTGCGCCTCCGCGACCTCGACGTCGTACACGTACGCGCCCTGCTCCCCCGGACGGACCTCGCGCTCCGCGACCCAGACATGCCCCACCACCGTGCCGTCGGCGACCAGGACGTTCAGCCAGGCGCCGCGGGTGGCGAAGCCGTCGGGGAGGAGATTGCGGTGATCGGCCTCGGACTTCGCGCGGGCCTGGTCGTGCGGCACCCCGCGGGCGACCCACTCACGCGTGTAGTTCTCCACCGCGGCGGTCAGCCACTCCTGGAACTCACCCTCGGTCATGGGCCGCCCTTCGACCCCGTGGGGCAGCCCGGGCAGTGGTCCGTCGGGCAGTTCCTTGAGCATGTTGCGGCTGCGCTCCGTGTACCCGAGCGCGGTGATCAGGCGCAGCGCCGCGGTGTCCTCCGCCGGTACGGAGGCGAGGATCTGCGTACAGCCCCAGCCGCGCAGCACCTCCTCGGCGGCGAGCGCCGCGACCGTGCCCCTTCCGCGCCGCCGATCGGCCTCGTCGATGCGCAGGGACCGTACGACGCCTGCCGACGGGCCGAGCCCGGGATCGGTGGCGAGCTCGATCGCTCCGACGGGCCTGCTGTTCACACAGACGTCGTACGTACGCGACCGGACACCGTCGTCGCTGAGCTGAAGCGGCCCGGACGGCCGCAGGGTCGTGGTCATCAGGGGTGTTCTACCTGTCCCGCGGCTGCCCGTCACCAGGTTTTGCCGGGTTACCGGCTCGGGGCCCTCGGATCGGGGTCGGCAGCGGCGTGGTCCTCGAAGATCCGCATGGCCTTGGCCGTCAGCGGACCGGGCGTCGGGGACAGCTCATGGCTGTCGACGCGGTGCACGGCCTGGACGTCACGGGTGGTGGAGGTCAGGAAGATCTCCTCGGCCCGGTCCAGCACGTCCAGCGGCAGATCGGCCTCCAGCGCGCCGGTCCAGTCCATCGTCAGCGCACGGGTGATCCCGGCGAGGCAGCCCGAGGACAGGGGCGGCGTGTACAGCTGGCCGTCGAGGACGACGAAGACGTTGGAACCGGTGCCCTCGCAGAGCTGCCCCACCGTGTTGGCGAAGAGCGCCTCGGACGCGCCCTGCTCGTGAGCGCGGGCCAGGGCGACGACGTTCTCGGCGTACGAGGTGGTCTTGAGTCCGGCCAGCGCTCCGCGCTCGTTGCGGGTCCACGGAACGGTGATCACGGCAGTGGTGTCGGGACGGCGCTTGGCCTCGGCGGCCGCGACGACGAGGGTGGCGCCCTGGTTGCCCCGGTCCGAGCCGAGCGGCGAGAGCCCGCCGGTGTAGGTGATCCGCAGCCGGCCGAGCGGCATGGGGTTGGCTTCCAGGACGGCCTCGCAGGCGCGGCGCACCTCGTCGTGGTCCGGGTCGGGCAGACCGAGGCCGCGGGCGGAGCGGGTGAGCCGGTCGAGGTGCTGCGTGAGGGCGAAGGGGCGGCCCTCGGTCGCCTTCACGGTCTCGAAGATGCCGTCGCCCACGGTCAGCCCGTGGTCGAACACGGACACCAGGGCGGTGTCCGCGTCCCGCAGTCCGCCGTTGACCCAGATCCTCATCACGCGGTCCTTCCACTCTGCGCGTACGTGCCCGACGCTACCGCGAGCAGCCGGGAGGCCTTCAGCTCGGTCTCGTCCCACTCGCGGTCCGGGTCGGATCCCCAGGTGATGCCGGCGCCGGTGCCGAAGCGCAGGACGCCGAGGGCGCGGTCGATCCAGAAGGTGCGTATCCCGACCGCCAGCTCGCCGGTGCGGCGGTCGGCGTCGACCCAGCCGATGCCTCCGCAGTACGGCCCGCGCGGCGCCGTCTCCAGGGCCTCGATGATCCGCAGGGCGCTCGATTTGGGCGCGCCCGTGACCGAGCCGGGCGGGAAGGTGGCGTCGAGCAGCTCGGGCCAGCCCGCGCCGGGGGTGAGCTCACCGCGCACGGTGGACACCAGGTGGACGAGCCCCGGGTGGGGCTCGACGGCGCAGAGGGCCGGCACGGTCACCGAACCGGTGGCACAGACCCGCCCCAGATCGTTGCGGACCAGGTCCACGATCATCACGTTCTCGGCGTGGTCCTTCTCCAGCAGATCGGCGGCCGTACGGCCGGTGCCCTTGATCGGTCCGGACTCGACCGTGCGGCCGTCACGTCGGAGATAGAGCTCGGGCGACGCGGTGGCGATCTCCACGCCGTGCGCGGGCAGCCGGATCGTTCCTGCATACGGAGCCGGGTTGCCGCGCGCCAGGAGAGCGGTCAGGGCGTCGACGTCGGCGGCGTCCGGGTCGGGCAGGAGTGCGGACAGGACGCGGCAGAGGTTCGCCTGGTAGACCTCGCCTGCGGCGATGTGCTCGCGGATGCGGCGCACGCCCGCGGTGTACGCGGCCCGGTCCAGCGACGACGTCCAGGCCTCGGCCGCGGGCCCGCGCCAGGCCTCCGGGTCGGGCGCCGGCACCGGCGCGGGGCGGACGTCTCCGAAGCGGGCGCAGGTGAGGCTGCCTTCGAAGTCGGCCGCGACGGCCCAGAAGCCGGAGGAGTCGAGGGCCTCGGGGTCACTGGTGACATCCCTGAGGTCGGTTGCGACGAGGCCGCCGAAGCGGGCCAGAGGAGCGAGGTCGTGCACGGCTGTGAGTCTATGGCGGGCCGGTGGCGGCCGCTGCGGGCCTGCTCCGGGACGGTTTCCGTCGGCTGCGACCTGCACCCGGTGGTGAACCCGCCGTGAACACAGCTCAGCACGCTGCGGAAACGCGTTTTTGTGCTGGCCCGGGAATCCGCTAGAGTTCAACACGTCGCCGGGACGCGAGAGCGGACCGGGAAACGACAGGCGGACGTGGCTCAGTTGGTAGAGCATCACCTTGCCAAGGTGAGGGTCGCGAGTTCGAATCTCGTCGTCCGCTCGAAGTGGGGGATCTTCCCGAGAACCCCTGCAGCTCCTGGTGGAGTGGCCGAGAGGCGAGGCAACGGCCTGCAAAGCCGTCTACACGGGTTCAAATCCCGTCTCCACCTCCAAGGACGATTAGCTCAGCGGGAGAGCGCTTCCCTGACACGGAAGAGGTCACTGGTTCAATCCCAGTATCGTCCACTGGACCTGCGAGGGTCCCCCGCGCGATTAGCTCAGCGGGAGAGCGCTTCCCTGACACGGAAGAGGTCACTGGTTCAATCCCAGTATCGCGCACGCAGTGCCCATGGCCCCCGGGCCGTGGTCCCGAGGACGATTAGCTCAGCGGGAGAGCGCTTCCCTGACACGGAAGAGGTCACTGGTTCAATCCCAGTATCGTCCACAGCCCGGAGCCCCCGGCCGCACATCGCGGCCGGGGGCTCCGTCGTGTGCCCGCTCAGGAGGAGAAGAGCATCCGGCCGAAGCTCCGCTGGCGGTAGTGGCCGCCGTGGTGGCCGTGCTGCGGGGCACCCCAGGCCGGGGCGGCGGGCGCGGGGTAGGCCTGCGGCGCCGGAGGCGCGGGCGGGGCCTGCTGGGTCCACTGGGACTCCAGGCGGGTCAGCGCCTCCAGCTCGCCGTAGTCGAGGAATATCCCCCGGCAGCCGCTGCACTGCTCGATCTGGACGCCGTTGCGGTTGTAGGTGTGCATGGGTGCATGGCACTTGGGACACTGCATGGTTCGGCTCAGCTCCTCGCCGTTCGGATGATGGTTTCAGCCTACGACGGGATCATGCCTCCAACTCGGGCAGGAGGGAGGCAATTCGGGCACAGGCGTCCACCATCAGCCGTTCCACGTCATCGAGACCGCGGCCTTCCGCCGCGCTCTTGGCGAGGGCGAGGGCGGCGCTCTGCACGGTCAGGGCGCGGGCGGGGACGTCGAGTTGGGGCCAGGGGTCGTAGGGTGCGGGCGGGACGGCAGGACCGTCGGCGGCCCGGTAAGCGGTGAGGAAGCGCGTCCAGACGTCGGGCGGCAGGAGCCCTGCCGCGTACCAGGCGGCGGGGCGGGCGAGGTCCCAGGCGGGGTCGCCGAGGCCGAGGTCGTCGACGTCGATGAGCAGCCAGGGGCCGTCGTGTGCGGGGTGGCGGACGAGCTGTCCGAGATGCAGGTCTCCATGGCAGAGCCTGGACGGGCGGGGCGAGGGAGCCTCGTCACGGGCCCAGGCGGGGAGTGTGCGCCAGGCGTCGAGGACGGGCCGGGCGGCGGGGTGGTGCGCCTGCGCTGCCCGCGCGACGGCTGCGGCCGCCTTGGCGGGGCCGCGCATGGGCGGCAGCGGGCCGGGCAGCCCGTCGAGCGGCACGAGGTGGAGCCGGGCGAGGAGGGCCCCGGCCTCCTCCCACGGGGCCGCGTCCGGGTCCCTGGGGTCCACGGGCGTCCCGTACGGCCAGGCGGAGACGGGGCGCCCGTCGAGCGCGGGGGCGGTAAGGGGGATGGGCGGCAGCAGAATCCCCGCGAGCCGTGGGTGCGCGGCGACGGCGACGCGTATGTCGTGCCCATCGGGATCGGTGCCGGCCGCGTGCGCCTTGGCGACGGCCTGCCCGTGCCGTACGACGACGCCGTCCTCGCGCTCGGCCAGTACGTCCGTGGCCCGCCCGCAGGCCCGGCAGGCTGCCTGCCCCGGTACGTGGGCGGCGCCCCGCGCGACCTCCGAAAGCACGCCCACGAGTGTGCTGTTGCCATGCTCCACGCTGCGAGCTTACGGGGCTCGGGGTGCGTGTCCGTCTGCGGCCCGGTGGGTGGTTTGTGTCCACCCGTTCCTCCCCCTAGGACTTCGTCCTGGGGGACCCCCAGCGGAACGACTGCCCACAAACCAGGGCGGACGGCGGACTACCGGGGCGGGGCTGTGCAGGGTCGCCCCCGCAGAAATCGGCGGCTTGTGCCGGATGACGCCGTACCCAACCGATTTCGAGGAGGCGAGCCCGGAGGGACCCCGCCCCACCACCCACCCACAGCAGCCGCACCCAGCCCGTCCGGGGGTGCCCCCACGCCGCAGGGCGTAGGGGGAGCTTTGGGACGGACACACCGGACGCCACCACGGCACCGGGCACCCTCGTCCGGAGGCGGTTGCGGGGGGCCGGGGGCGGCAGGCCCCGGGAACAAGACATGGCGTTGGCCGGCCAGCTCCCCAGCTGGCCGGCCGAACGCTGTCGTCCGCCGCACCCCCGTCCCCACGGGGTATGGGTGGGATGTCCCCGACCCGGGCCGCTCTCCCGGGTCCGGGGCGCCGCTCAGCGCCCCAGCATCACGCCCACGGACGACGCCTGTGTGACCACCGCTTCCCAGCCGCCGAAGGCGACGACGAGCAGGGTCGCGAGAGGGAGCACCATCACCGTCGCCACCAACGGGTGACGTCGGCCGGACGGGCGGCCGCCGAACGCGGCGAAAGCCTTGCGTCCCTGCGTGCGGATCATGGTCCGCGATGCCGTACCCGCCATGGGTCCTCTCCTGTCGTGGTTGGCAGCGGCGGGTGTCTGACCTCGGGGGACGAGTGCTCCACCCGCCGCTTGACCTCAACACTAGGGACGCGGTCGGCCGCGGGCGTCATGCCCGCGTACCGATTGCCGGGCCTCCCGGAGGATGAGCCACCCGCCGCTCACGTACTCCCCTGGGTGGAGAAGTGGACCCAGGCCTGAGGGTCTTCCCGGAGGGGACGCCTCGACGAGCCCTCCTACGAGCCCTCCGAGGAGTCCTCCCTCGGCACCGGCTGCTCGACCAGCGCCAGCACCCTGTTGGCCATGAAGCGGGCCGTCCGCACCACCGTCCCGTTGCGCGTGACTTCGCTCACTTCCACCACCCCGCGCCGCACCGCCGTCTCCACCCGGCGCCCCGCCCGGCTTGCCACCACTTCGTACGTCCTTGTCGTGTCACCCGCGTCCACGACTATCTCCACCCGGTCACCCTTCATCGATCCAATCCCCCTTCTGCGACGGACCATTGGGAAATCGCACGGACCGGAAGCCCTGGACCGACGGCTTCCTGACCACCCTTCAAGTTTCCCACCCGGCACTGACAATCGATCGGCTTGCGAGGGCGCGGCCTATGAGCACACCGGGCTGCGGATACGTAAGCTGTGCCACGTCAAACGGATAACCGCGGCTGCGGGGGTGGGGTCTCCCCACCGTAGGTAGGGGACGGACATGGCGATGATGCGGCTCCGGCGCGAGGATCCGCGTGTCGTCGGCTCGTTCAGGCTGCACCGGCGGCTCGGCGCGGGCGGGATGGGGGTCGTGTACCTCGGTTCCGACCGCCGCGGGCAGCGTGTGGCGCTGAAGGTGATCCGGCCGGATCTGGCGGAGGATCAGGAGTTCCGTTCCCGCTTCGCCCGCGAGGTGTCCGCCGCGCGGCGGATCCGGGGCGGCTGCACGGCCCGGCTGGTGGCGGCCGATCTCGAGGCCGACCGGCCCTGGTTCGCCACCCAGTACGTGCCCGGGCCCTCGCTGCACGACAAGGTGGCCGGGAGCGGCTCGCTCACCGCGGCCGAGACCGCGGCGATCGGGGCGGCGCTGTCGGAAGGCCTGGTGGCCGTCCACGAGGCCGGGGTCGTGCACCGTGACCTGAAGCCGTCGAACATTCTCCTCTCCCCCAAGGGTCCGCGGATCATCGACTTCGGCATCGCCTGGGCGACGGGGGCGTCCACGCTCACGCACGTCGGTACGGCGGTGGGCTCGCCCGGCTTCCTCGCGCCCGAGCAGGTGCGCGGCGCCGCCGTCACTCCCGCGACCGACGTGTTCTCACTGGGCGCGACGCTTGCGTACGCCGCGACCGGCGACTCCCCCTTCGGGCAGGGCAGTTCCGAGGTCATGCTGTACCGGGTGGTGCACGAGGAGCCGCAACTGTACGGCGTGCCGGACGCGCTGGCCCCGCTGCTGCGGGCGTGTCTGGCCAAGGATCCGGACCAGCGTCCGAGCACCCTGCAGCTGTCGATGCGGCTGAAGGAGATCGCCGCGCGCGAGGCTCAGGGGCTGCTGCCCGAGGCACGGCCGCCGGCTCAGCGCGAGCGGGCCGAGCAGGACCTGTCGTCGGGACGGCACACCGCCCGGTACACGGAGCGGAACACGCAGGGGCGCCCGGCGGGGACCGCGGGCGCGCCCGCGCCCCGGGACCGGGTGTCCCGCCCGTCCCATCCGTCGCGCTCCTCGGGGACTTCGCGTCCGTCGGGGCCGCGCACGGGTGACTCGCGCCCGTCGCAGTCCCGGGGCGGCACGGGCACGGGTGGTCGTCCCGCCGCCTCCCGGCCCGGTGTGCGGACGACGTCCACCGGGCGCAGGCCCGCGAATCCGCGGCTGCTGCGTCAGCGGATCTTCGTGTTCGTCGTGGTGACCCTGGTCGTGGCGCTGGGGATCACGGTGGCGCAGGGTCTGCGGGGCTAGCAGCGCCCACAGGCCCCCTCTCGGCCTCTCGGCTAGGTCCTGTCCGGTCGATCAGGCCGGATCAGTGAGCGGGGTCTGGTGCCGTACATCGCAAGGCGGAGGTGGGGGTCCCCCCGCCGAAGGCAGG